>JAGCSE010000017.1 GCA_017964325.1 Victivallales bacterium
GCTTGCAGGAAAGTTTCCAGCTTGATGACAAAGTCCGCCAAGGGCTCCTTCCAGACTACTACCTCCTCAACGCCCAGCAGAGCGATGGCCCCGCCATCAATCCAGGCACCGTTCAGAACGGTCTTCCAGAAGCTTACGAACGCGGCAACATCTTCGGAAAATTCCCTGTCAGCACGGGAACCATCTTGCATCTGCTTGGCTCCGCCAGCCATATCATCGGCGACTCCACACATTTCAGTGCAGAACTGAAATTGTGGCCTCAAACAGAAACGGAGGTTCTCGTCTCTGGCATCGCAACCAAGCCATTGCAAGTTACTTGGAACGGCAAGAAAATCAATTTTGATTGGTATCCCGAACATCAGGCCCTTGTCATGAAACTCATGGGCAAAGGCACGTTGAAAGTCAATTGATTCTATGAAACCGCGCATCGTCATCACAGGCGCCGGTGTCACCAGCGCACTCGGATATACAAGACAAGAACTTTTCCAGTCGCTACTTGACGGCAAATCAGCCGTCAAGAAGCGTCCCGATTGGCTTGATTTGATGCAAGGCACGAAAATGGCCATCGCATCCGCCATCGAACTTCCGCCGGAAATCGCCAAAACCATCAGCCGCCATCACAGACGCTCCATGGGGCCAGCCGCACTCTATGCGACGTTGGCCGCCAAAGCCGCACTCCAAGAAGCAGACGCATCACCAGAAATGCTCTCCAGCGGTCGCACGGGTTGCATCGCCAGCTCCACACTCGGTTCATCTTCAGAAACTTACGAAGCGGCTGTCGCCGTCGTCAATAAGGTTTTCTACGACTTGTCCGCCTGTCATTTTTTCAAAATCGTCTCCCATTCTTCCGCTTTCAATATCGCCAACTATTTCGGTATAAACGGGATACAGCTCGCACCATGTTCCGCCTGCGCATCGTCGCTTCAATCCATCGGTCTCGCCTACGAACAAATCCTTCTCGGCAAACAGGATGCCTTCATCGCTGGCGGCAGTGACGAAACTGCGCCAATTGTCATCGAATCCTTCCGCCTTCTCCACGCCCTCGCAGAAGAACCAGACGTACCAATTGACAAATTGTCTCGTCCATTTGATGCAAAACGGTCGGGTCTCGTCTGCGGCGACGGCGCGGGAATGCTGTTCATCGAAACGCTTGAACACGCACAAGCCCGCAATGCCCAGCCACTTGCAGAAATCATTGGATATGCAACAAACTGCACGGGAGCACAAATAAGCCAGTCTGATCACGTTTCTATCGAACGCTGCATGAATCTCGCCCTCGAAGATGCGGGCCTCACTCCGCAGGACATCGACTACGTTTCCGCCCACGCCACAAGCACGGTCGCGGGCGACCGCGAAGAGGCCGTCGCCATCGCAAACGTTTTCGGCGGCAACGTCCCTGTTTCCAGCCTAAAAGGACAACTCGGCCATACGCTCGGCGCATCTGGAGCCCTCGAAACCGCCGTCGTCATCGAAATGATGAAAAACAGCATCATTCTGCCCAATTTCAATCTTGAGATTCCGTCAGAGGAATGCAGCACGTTGTTCCTTCCGACAGAACCACTTAGAAAACCTGTTCGCACAGTCCTGAAAAACTGCATCGCTTTCGGCGGTGTCAACGCCACATTGGTCATCCGTCAATTCTAACATCACTAACCCATTGCAAATGAACCGCGAAAAAATCATTCAGCTCATCAATAAGATTTTCGTTGACAAGTTTGAACTCAATCCAGAGGACCTGACTCCTGAAAAGAAAATCTTCGAAGACCTCGAACTCGATAGCCTAGACATCGTCGATTTGATTACGGGGCTGCAACATACGTTCCAAATCCAGTTGCGGGACAACAAGGAACTGTTGCAAATCCGTACACTTCAAGATGTTTACGACCTCGTCGAAAAAATCATCGCCGACCATCCAGAAGTCATGGACAAGCTCAAAAAATAACCGCTTTTGCCCCACACCTTGTCGTGTTTACGCTTCTCGTCTCCATCTCGGTGGCCATCAGCATCGCCCTGTACAGTGCGATTGCGTTGATTCCATACCTATGCATCCTGCTTCTTCCCAAGCAGTTGCGTGAGCATCTGATGCGCTCGTTCATCGTCCTGAACCTTGGCCGCGCCGTCATCCATCTCGGTCTGCGCCCCTTCATTCCGATTCAATATAGAGACGAAGCGGGAACACACACACCGCCAGGCATTTACGTCTGCAATCATCGAGCTGGCACAGATGCTTTTCTCATGGCCCTTTTCGGCATTGAGGCCATCCAAATCGTCAATGGATGGCCCATGAAACTTCCAGTCGTTGGTTTTAATGCGCGAATGGCAGGCTATTTGGACTCGACGAAAACCGCTTTGGAAGACTATCCCGCAATTTTCAAAAGCCTCATTGAAAAGAACGTCTCCATCATTGCTTTCCCCGAAGGTACGCGTTCAGGCTCCCGAAACATGAACATCTTCCACAGTGGAATCTTCCGGCTTGCCATGGAACTCGACATCCCTGTCTATCCATGCTGCATCGCGGGTAATGAACAGTTTCCAGACCGCAGTTTCCATTTTCATCCAGCCAAAGGCATTATCGTCAAACGACTTTCACCGATTCTTCCAGAAACATTCCACAACTACCCGTCCGCATACGTCTTCAAGAAAAAAGTCCATGACATGATCCAGCAGGAAAACCAACGGCTGGACGCGGAACTGGACAGCCGTTGAACCGCCTTCCAACCATCATCACAGCCCCGCAAACATCGCCATGTCAACATTCAATTTGAATTACGAACTCTCCATGCAACCGCCGGACGTCATCCGACGCGAGCAAGAACGCCTCCTCAACGAGCATGTCCAACATTGCAAACTCCATTCGCCGTTCTACCGCGAAAAGCTTGCCCATCTACCAAACCGTCCGCTCACGCTCGACGATTTGAAAGACCTCCCCCTGACCTCCAAGCATGATGTCCATGAGCACAACGAGGCTTTCATCGCCGTCCCACAACGCGACATCTCCGATATCGTCTTCACAAGCGGCACGACTGGAAGGCCTTGCAAAATCGTCTATACGTTCAATGACATCCACCGCCTTGGCTACAATGATGCCGTCGGCTTCAAATCCACAGGCATGAACGCGGAAGACACCGCTCTCATCACCTGCACGCTCGACCGCTGCTTCATTGCGGGGCTCGCCTACTCGACTGGCGTCGTCCTGCTCGGCGGCGCCGTTATCCGCAACGGCCTCAACACGTTGGAAAGCCATGCGGACATCATTCAAAACAACAAGGTGACGGCCATCGTCGGTGTTCCGTCGTTTCTCGCCAAACTCGGCCAATTTTTGACGGACAACGCCATTGACCTGTCCTCCATCAAACATATCCTCTGCATCGGTGAACCGTTGTATTCCAAGGAGATGCAACGTACACCACTTGCCCAGAAACTTGAGCGATTCTGGCCGGGCTGCGTCTATTCCACGTACGCTTCGTCCGAAATGGTCACAAGTTTCATGGAATGCAAGGAACGGCGCGGCGGCCATCCACCAGCGGACCTCGGACTTGTGGAAATTGTTGATGAAGAAGGAAATCCGCTTCCGCCTGGCGAAGTCGGCGAAGTCGTTGTCACACCGCTGCAAGTCGAAGGAATGCCGCTCATTCGCTTCCGTACAGGCGACTTGAGCTTCATCATTCCAGAACCATGCCCATGCGGCCGCCACACGCCGCGCCTCGGCCCGATTTTCGCACGTAAGGCCCAGATGCTCAAAGTGAAAGGAACGACGCTCTATCCCGCCAGTTTCTTCAATGTTCTCGAACAAATCGACGCCGTCGATAATTTCTACATGGAAGTCTCCGGCACGGGCCTTTCTGATGAAATTGATCTCTATATTTCTTTCAAAGAAGGAGATATGGAATCCAATCACATCCGTGAAAAACTCATCGCCAAAACACGCGTCAACGTCAGACTACATACCGTTACGCCGCAAGAAGCTCACAAGAAAGTCTTCGGTTCGACGCGCAAGCCCCTACGATTCTACGATTTACGATAGCTTTTATGAATAGCGTTCCCATACCAGCCGCACCGTTTCTGCCACACAAGCCACCGATGGCCATGATCGATTCCATTCTGGAAATCAGGCCCAACGGCTGTGCCACGGCGCATATCCGTCCAGACAACCGTTTTCTAAATTCCGACGGCGTGCTCGACTGCACGGTCGTTCCAGAACTCGTCGGCCAGGCAACCGCCGCCATTAACACTTGTCGCAACGAAGGCGTTGTCAATCAAGGCTTTCTTGCATTAGCACGGGACATTCAGTTCTTTCATGACATCCATGTCAACGACGATATCGTCATTAATCTGAAAGAAGAATCCCCCGTTGAAAACTGGGGCGTCATCACATTCGATATTCATACCGCCAACAACACGCTCTGCGCAAAAGGAGAAATCAGCGTATGTCTTTTATAATCATTATGTTAACACTCTTGTTAATCACTCCCGCCATCGGCGCGCCCACGTTGGAGGAATTCGCCGAAAAGCTCAAGCCGCTTGCTCAGAACAAATCCGTCCAGGCGGATTTCACCCAGACGCGCCATTTGGAAGACCTTGATTTCGATATGGTTATCAACGGAGAATTCGCACAGGAAGCTGGCAGTCGCCTTGCGTGGATCACCAAAAAACCGCTCCATTCCATCTGTCTCATCACGCCGCAAGACATGAAATTCTGGGATGGCGAAACGAAAAAGACAACCACTCTCGCAGCGAACAAATATCCATGGATCCAGTTGATTTTCAAGCTTCAATCACAATGGATGAACGGCGACCTGCTCGCGCTGAAGCAGGATTTCACCATCGAAATCGTTGATGATCATACCATTAAATTGACACCGCTGGCAACCGCCATCCAAATGTTCTTCAAGGAGATCACCATCCATTTCAATGCAAAGTACGATGCCGTTGAAAACGTCGTCTTCAAAGAGAAGACCGACGATTTGATCACCCTTGAATTCGAGAACGTCGTCAACAACCAGACAATTCCTGAAAAAACATTCCAAATTCCGTAACCACTAGCCACTAGCCACTAACCACTAACCACTCGTAAATGGCCGTCCGCCTTCTCATCTACGCAATCAGACATCGCAGGCAGCTTTGGATTGCTGTCGCCCTGCTTCTCTGCGCATCGATTCTGGCGGCCGTATTCGCAGGACGCTACACGAACGATTTATCGTACATGTTCCCTGAAGCTTCCACATCTGGCAACATGTATCACGTCATGCAGTCCAGTCGCCTCACGCAATCCATTCAATTGGAGTTAGATACAGGTGTTTATCATGGAGCGTTGCCGCTTCTGCCCAAGTTGGAGGAACTGGCGGAAGCCATCCGAAAACTCCCGAACGTCGCTTCCGTTGACTACCGTTTTACATTGGAAAGCCCCGATGTCATTTCGTCTATCATCACTTCCCTCCCGCTGATTTCGGATGCCTCCATTCTCGACAGCGCTTCGCCTAAAGACGCCGTCATGTCCATCCGCAAGGCACTTGCATTGCCAGGAACGCCTATTGCCGACCATCGTGCCGATCCGTTCGGCCTCCGCCTTCCCTATCTTCGCAATCTGGAGACATTTCGAAATCTAGGTGGCTTCAATGCCTCCATGCAGTATCCATTTTTGACGGATATGGACGCACAGCGCGTTCTCATGCTCATCAACGCCGATTTCCGCCAAGCACCGTCTTCTCGCGACATCGCCGCACTGTTCAAAAACATCGATAATCTTGTCAATCAACATCTTCCAGATGTCACGGCAACCATCGTCTCGCCATTGAAACACAATCTGGAAAACGAACGTGCCGTCAAACGGGACATTCTCACCGTCTCGCTCGTCTCCATCATCGCCTTGATTGCGTTGGTGACAGCATGGTTCTTCTTCACAGAACGTCAGTCATCGCAATCGTTTGATTTTCTGGGCATTATCGTCATTCCTCTCATGCCCGTCATCGCCTCCATCATCGTCACAGGCATTCTCGCCCTCTGCTTCCACAGTCTATGTCTCTTTGTATTAGGAATTTGCGGTGGCATTGCGGGACTCGCTGTCGATCAAGGCATCCATATCTACACAGCTTATGCTGGACGCATGCGCATCCGCCGTCTGGCCGGCATCCACCTTCCGCTCGCCCTCAGTGTCATTACATCCGCCGCGTCGTTTCTTGTTTTACTTACGACTGGCATCGTCGCCTACCGCCAGATGGGCCTTTTCGCCGCCCTGACGCTTATCCTTAACCTGTTCCTTTCCTTTACGTTACTGCCGACAATTCTGAAACCGCGCCGCCCTGTCACGATCCATATCGCGGACTTCCGTCCATCCAAGCCGCTCGCCGCCGTCATCTGCATTATTTGGCTTGCCATCACCGTCGCCGCCGTCATCGTTATTCCCAAACTTCAATTCAACCTCTCCCTTCAGTCCATGGATGGAAGTTCCGCCGAAACGTTCCGCCAAGAAGAGGAACTGCAAAAACGCTGGCGTTCACAAGATGCTGGAAATATGATGGTTGTCACAGCAGACTGCCACGACGACGTTCTTGACGCATGCGATGACATCATGAACAACCATTTGGGAAATAATGGCTTCTCGCCGTCCTCCCTATGGCCTTCCATGACGGCACGTCAACGCCATCTGGACACTTGGACAACGCCACAAACAACACAACGCCTTCAGAATCTTCAACTTGAGATACGCAGTGAATGTCAGAAAGCCAAACTTCCACCAGCATTTTTCGACGGCTTCTTCAAATCCATCAACCAAACCATCGCCACAGGCCTCAAGACACCGCCACCGCCGCTCATCCAGATGATTCACAAACATCTCATCCGCGACTATCCAGACTCCACAACTGCCATCATGTTTCTTCCAAAGTTTGTTGATAATCATTTACAAATATTTGTAGATAAAATACTTCCGATTTTACCCAAAAACGCCGCCCTACTTTCTTCTGACGTCTTTCGTCTTGCCGTCGCAATAGACACTGGCCCACGCTTCACCAAAACCGTCATCATTATCATACCGCTTCTGATTTTCTGCCTTTTGTGCGCCTTCCGCTCTCCCATGCAAATCCTGCTTATCCTCCTGCCTGGTTCCACCGCCATCCTTTGGGGCCTCGGATTGGCCGCCGCTTGTGGCTTTAAGCTTAATCTCGTCAATCTCTTCAGCATCGTCATGCTGACAGGGCTTGTCATCGACTATGGCATTTTCGCCCTGCATCATGCGCGGCAACCATCATCATCGATTCCGACCGCCATGTTGCTATCCGCACTGACCACGATTCTTACGACGGGCGCCCTGCTCGCTTCCAAACATCCTGTCATGTTCAGCACAGGCCTCGTCCTGTCATTCGGCATCTTGCTGACCGCCACCACCGCCCTCTTCGTCATTCCATCTCTTGTGCAAATCCTTCCCTTCCTGAAACATAAGTCCTTCTGTCTCATTCTTCCGCTCATTCTGCTACTCTCTTCTGGTTGCGCATCGCTCCAAACAGAAAAGTTCCCGCCACGTGATTTGAGTGAAGCCGAACGCACACTGGAAATCAATGATTTCCAGAAACTTCTGAATGAGTCTCAAAAAAATCTGTATAAAATGACCATCCATGTCTTTTGGTATGACATCCCCATGCTTCTCGCCGTCAAAACCGACGCCGCGACGGGCTCCCTCCGCGCCGTCGCCACCGCCACCAACGGCGTCACGCTTTTCTCCGTCTCCGGCAAGAACTTCCAAGAAGAAAAAAAGTTCATTTCCGACGTTTTTCCCGATATCGCCAAACGACGTCTTTTCAACACGTTGTTCGATGATCTCTGCCATGTCTTCCTCCCGTTTGCCCCGGATAGACTGTCCTCCTGTCCGCCGCCGTTTGGAGAAAAACCGAACGAAACGTTCTATGCAGATTCGCCACTGCGGCTTGTTTTGCTAAAAAACGGCACGTTTCCGCGACGTCGCTGGCAAACGGCCTATTACGGATGGTTTCCGGAAAAAAGAACCTTCAACTCCATCGTATATAAGAACTTCCAATCGCACTACCGCTTCACGTTTACCCTTGCCAATTGACCCGTCATGCCGTATTCCATCATCCAATCCGAACTCTTGAAACGCGTATGGGACTTCCAACGCCATGACGACGGCTCCTATTCCGCCGCCATCACGTTCGATCCCGCCTTCACAGGCTTCGACGGACATTTTCCAGGCAATCCCGTCGTTCCGGCCGTCTGCCAACTATCCGCCGTGGAAGTTCTTGCGCATCTTGCACTTGGGCGAGAGGATCTGAAACTCGCAACCATCTCCCTCATGAAATTCCGTGCGCCGTTGGTGCCCAACGACACCGCGACATTCACTTTCACGCTCACCCAAACAGAAAACGATATCATCGTGAAAGCGGATGTTTCCACCCCCAAACAAAAAAACACTTCCCAATTCAAACTGGTTCTTCAAAATGCCTAAACGCCGCCAGAAAAAATACTTTACATCACTTCCAGGCGATCCGCAGCCCATCGTCCATGAAGTACAGCATCGACTCGCCTTCAGCGAAGTGGACGCCCTCGCCATCGGCTGGCATGGACATTATCCGGAATTCTTCGAAATGGCCCATACAGAACTCATGCGTAAGATTGGTCTTACGTATGACTTATATCGTGAAAACGACATCGGCGCCCCCATCGTCCAACTCCATGCCGACTACTTTGCGCCACTAGTTCTCGACGAACTGTTCACCATCCGTGCGGAACTCGTCTGGAGCGACGGTGCCCGCATCAACATCAACTACGAAATCATCAAGGAGAACGGACAGCTTGCCGGAACAGGCTACACCGTCCAGATGCTTTTTGACGCCTTCAACCACACGCCATTCGTCACCACGCCACCGCTCGTCGAAGCCGTCTGGCAACGCTGGAAGAATGGAGAATTCCATAAATAACTAATCATTAATCGTTAATCATTAATCGTTAATCATTAATCATTAAGCATTAAGCATTAAGCATTAAGCATTATGCATTGTACAGTTGTCATCCCAGTCTTCAACAACGAGCGCACGGTCCTGCAGATCGCGCTTGAAGCGCGACGCCTGCATCCGCATGTGCTCGTCGTCGATGACGGCAGTACACGCCTGCCAGACAACTTTGACAATATCTTGAAAACAAACGACATCCGTCTCATCCGTCATTCCCAGAACAGCGGAAAAGGCGTCGCCTTGCAGACTGCTTTGAAAGACTTGCATGAACGCCATGTCGATTACATGATCACGCTGGACGCAGACGGCCAGCATTCCCCTTCGGACATACCAGCCTTTATTGAATTACTGGAAAAAGAAGGCCAGAACCATGATTTGCTTGTCATCGGCGTCCGTGATTTCAACGCGCCTAATGTGCCGGAATCCAGTAAGTTCGGACGCAAATTCTCCAATTTCTGGATCAAATTGGAAACAGGCGTCACCTGTGCGGACACGCAGAGCGGATTCCGTGCCTATCCCGTCGAACCGCTTTCGAAACTGAAGTTCCATTGCACACGCTATAACTTTGAAATAGAAATTCTTACACGTGGACTGTGGGGTGGTCTGCAACTGCGCGAACTGCCCATACACGTCACTTACGAACCTCCCGAACAACGCATCTCCCATTTCCATCCTTTTAAAGACAACCTCCGCCTGTCGCTGCTCCATACGACATTGGTAACACGTCGGTTACTGCTGTTTCCACATCAGCGCATCGTGCCAAAGCCACCTAAATCACAACTGCTTTCCCTGTGGAAACAGCCCAAAAAGTTCTTTCTCTTCCTGTTAAAAGAAAACGCAACTCCCGAACTGCTTGCTATTTCCGCCGCCATCGGCTCACTTTTGGCTGTTCTGCCGCTCATCTCCTGCCATACGCTTGTCATCCTCTATGTCTGCCTCCGCCTCAAGCTCAACAAAATCATGGCACTCGCCATTCAAAACCTTTATATGCCGCCTGTTACACCTTTTCTTTGCATTGAGCTCGGATATTTCATGCGCCACGGCGATTTCCTGCGCGAAGCCTCCCTACGCACCATCGTCCACGAACTTCCCTATCGCTTCTGGGAATGGCTCCTCGGCAGCCTGGTCATCGCGCCTATTGCGGCTATTCTTTCTGGATTAATCACTTACGTCATAGCCAAACGGCTTCAAAAGTCATAACAAACCATGCAGGAAAAACCGAAAAATCTCAGCGATACAAGAGGAAACCGCTTTGGCATCGGTTTCTTCCTGCTCTGTCTGCGACTTTTCGGCCCTAAATTCTGCTGCATTTTCGTATGGTTCGTCGCCCCGTTCTATGCGCTTTTTGATAAACAAGCCTTCCAAGCGGCTGCCCCCTACCTAAAAAGCCGTTTTCCAAACGCCTCGCCGCTGAAGCTCCGCTGGCATTTCTGCAAGCAATGCGTCTCGCAGGGCCAAGTCATGATTCTCGCCCATTGGATTCGCCTTGGTCATCATGTTAATGTCTTGGATATCAACGAACAAAATGGTCTGGACTTATTCAATCACGCCTCTACGGGCTTCATCCTCCTGCTCAGCCATGCAGGTTGCTGGCAGGCTACGATCACGCGTCTTGAGAATCTGAACCGCCCCGTCCACCTGCTTATTCAGGCAAATGCCAACGAAGCCGTCGCCAAGCTCTTTAAAGGAAAGCAAATCAACATCATCAGCAACGACACCCCCTTCGGCGGCCTCCTTGATTGCATGGCCGCACTTGACAAAAACGAAATCGTTTGTATAATGGGAGATAGAATGCCTCCTTCCACCGAAAACTCCCTCCTTTTGACACTCCACGACCGCACCGTCTCCATCCCCGCAGCACCATGGCTCCTCGCCGCTAGATGCCACAAGCCTATCTTCCCTGTTTTCACCATGATGACAGGGCTCGCGAGCGGAATCGACTATATCTTTGAACCTAAAATCCAGCTTGACTACGACCTGCCACGAAAACCCAACCCCACACAGCTTCAGTCTTTTGTAAAACCATACGAAGACGCCCTAAACCGTCTCATCGACCAATATCCATACCAGATTTTCCACTATCAAATCCATTGACTATAAACCAAACGGAACTCCCATGGAAGACACGACACAATTCCGCAACCTCTTGAAAACAAAGCTTATCGAATGGCTTCAACTCGAAGACATGAAGCCGGAGGACATCATCGACGACGAACCGCTCTTCGGCGACGGCCAAGGCCTCGGCCTCGACTCGCTTGACGCCGTCGAAATCGTCATCGCCATGAAACGTGAATTCGGCATCCCACAGAGCGAATTCGAAAACAAACGCGAAATCTTCCGCACGTTCGCCACGCTCGCGGATTTTGTCCAAGCCAATAAAAAGTAACGACGGCGTCCCGCTGTTGCGTCATTCGCATTCTCCACACACACAACTACATACACCCGTCCATGTCCTCCTCCATCATCGGCCTCGGCATCATCTCCGCACTCGGTAAAAATTTTTCTGAAACAAAGAAAAATCTTTTTGCCGATACCCCTGTTTTGCCGCATCTTCCGACAAAATTCGAGACGTCGCTCAATCTTCCTGTTTTTGAAATTCCTGATTTACCGCCATTTCCAGATTTTCCAGGCGGCTATACCGGCCAGATTCTCAACATCGCGTTGGATGAAGCACTTGCACAATCGAATCTCTCGATGGAGGATTTGAAGAAACTGCGTGTCGGTGTCGCCATCGGTACGACAGTCGCCTGCCAGCTCAACAGCATCCAGTTCTACGCAACGCTCCGCAAAGGTGAAAAACCAGACATCAAGCAGTTGCTCAGCTATATCAACGGCAATCCCGCCGAATACATCCGCCACCGTCTCGGCCTGCATGGTCCCGCCATAACCATCTCAAACGCCTGTTCTTCCGGTGCGGACGCCATCGGCATCGGCCATCTTTGGTTAAAACAGAATATGTGTGACATCGTCATCGCTGGCGGCGCAGATGAACTCAACAAAATCCCATTCGACGGCTTCAACGCCCTCGGAGTCTGCTCCCCCGAGCCATGTAAACCCTTTGATGCCAACCGAAAAGGCCTCAATCTCGGCGAAGCCGCCGGCGTCGTCATCATGACAAACCGCCCTGACGCGTGTTCACCATTCTCCGTCATCGGTTTCGGCAAACGGGCGGACGCTTTTCACATCACCCAGCCGAAGCCTGAAGGAGAAGATCTAGAACATGCCATTCACCAAGCACTTGCGGAAGCGAAACTTTCTCCCTCGGACATCGCCTTCATCAACGCCCATGGCACGGGAACGGAAGCCAACGACGCCGTCGAAGCACATGTTTTCGCACGCGTCTTCGGCGATTCCATTCCGTTCATGTCCACCAAAGCCCTTACAGGCCACACACTTGGAGCCGCTGGCGCCATCGAGGCCATCTTCACCCTCACCATGCTCGAACGACAGCTCGCGGTCAAAAGCACACGCTTCGAAACGAAGCCAGACGAATTTCCCATCGCCCCGCTCCGCGAAAACCTCCACCTCCACAACGCGCATTTTGCCCTCTCAACCTCCCTCGCTTTCGGCGGTTCCAACACGGCTCTCGCCCTCCAATACCAACCATAGCCATGCTTCTCGTCAAACAACTGAATATCATCGAATCTTTCGCGGATGCAGACATCAAGGCCGTCAAGTCAAAATATGGCCTCAGGCGTGCAGACCGTTTCACGACCCTTGCCGCAACAGCCATCCAACTCACGTTCCCTGAACAGTTTCCATCTTTCCTGCATCCTGATACGGGCCTTGTCACCACATCATCACTCGGCCCGCACAAGACCGTTTTCGCCATGCTGGACGATATTCTCGACTATCCAGAAGACCAAATACTTCCAACGAAATTCTCCCATTCCGTCCACAACGCCGCCGCTTCCTATCTAGGCGCAATCCTCAATATAAACGGCCCTGCATTCGCCATTTCCAACTTTGAATCTCCTTTGTTTGAAGCCTTCAGATTGGCCGACACACTGCTTGCAGCCAATCTCTGTCCACAACTCCTTCTTCTTGCAATAGAAGAAAATGCGTTACTGACACAATCCCTTCCGACACTCTATCCTGAGCGTTTTCCATCTGAACCCAAGGAAGCCGCCGCCATCTTCCTTCTCGAATCATCATCACAATCAGCCGCCGTCAATCTGCCACCAATTGACTCGCAGGACGGCGTTTTCGGCCTTCCTCTAGAACACGCCAAAACACTCCTGAAAACACCCTTACCTTACACGATCGCATTATCTTAGACATTTTGTTTCCAACGGCGGGTCGCCAATGGCACACCTAATACAACCATGAATACGATACACATTCTCCATGCAGATGGCATTTCCGCTGCGGGCGATACGCCGCAGGAAGCAGTCACGACTTTCTATAATGCCGTACAGCCATTTTGTATCCCCAACCATTTCAATTACAAAAACTTAAAACTTGGAATCATCCGCAATTTGAATCCTTTGCCAGACCAGTCCCGTGCTTACGCGCTGCTCCAATGGATCTGCTCACGATTGCCTGCGCTCTCTCCGGACACACGTCTCTATCTCGCCACGACCGTCGGCGCCATAGATATTTTGGAACACGCCGCGCCCGACGAGAAGCCTGATTGCACAGGCTTGCTTCTTCAGGAAGCCAAACGCCTAACGCATTGCCAAGACGCGATTCTTGTCGCCGCCGCTTGTGCTTCTGGTCAAACCGCCACCGCCATGGCTATGCGCGCACTCTCACTCGGACACTGTAAATACGCTCTTGTCATTGGGATAGACATCACATCAGAATTTGTTACAGGCGGCTTCGCCTCCCTTCGCGCTTATTCTAAAACCATCGCCCATCCGTATGATGCCAATCGCGACGGTCTCCTGCTCGGCGAAGGAGCAGGTGCGCTTTTGCTTTCACAAAACGATGACGGCAAATCACTTGGAGAACTCCTTTCTGCCTTTGAATCCTGCGACGCCTCCCATATCACCGCTCCGGATCTAACGGGACAGACACTTGCAGCCCTCATCGACCGCACGTTGACAGACGCCCAAATCCAACCACAGGATGTCGCCGCAATCATCGGACACGGCACGGGAACGACTTTCAATGACGCCTCCGAAATCGCCGCCCTCAACCGTGTCTTCACCACACCGCAACCACTGATTTCCATAAAAGGCAACACAGGCCACACGCTCGGTGCCACTGGAGTTCTGCAAATCGTTTATGCCCTTGAATTTATAAAACACGGACAACTCCCGCCACAGGCTGGACTCACAACGCCCGCTGAAGGTGCGCAAGGCTTTGTCTCCACATCGCCACAGCCTCTCCAATCCAATCTCATCCTCTCCCTTAACGTCGGCTTCGGCGGACTCAACAGTACCATCCTCCTCCAATCCAAATAGTTACCATGATTGCTTGCACTGCCACAATTGATTTGGATACATCCACAGCGACACTTTCATCGCGAAAACAGCCCATCGTGTTCGAGTCGCTTCAACAACTAAAACAGCTCATGACAGAAAGTTCCGATTTTGTGCAAGGCGATCTCGCGGATTTTCGCCGCGCTGCGGACAATGTCCGCCTCGCACAGCTCGTGACCATTCTCTGCGCATCCAATCTCGGAGACAAATGGTCACCCGAAGGGACCGCCCTCATCGGCATAAATGGCGATGGTTGCGCCGTTAACAATCGTCTCTTTTGGGATGATTTCACTGCGCATGGCCATGACAACGGCCGCGCCTCCCTGTTTGTTCCCACGCTCCCCTCCATCCCAGTTTGCGAAGCCGCCATCACCCTTCACATCCAAGGCCCCGTCCGCTACATCGCCACAGAATCCGCCGAATTGCTCGAACAAACGCTCTCCGATATGTTTGCTTCCGATTCATCCATCCGTCAAATCATGACCGTCGAACTCTTTAATCGCAGCGTCCACTGCGCCTTGCATACAATCAATTAATCATTCATCATTACTCATTAATCATCACTCATTACTCATTACTCATTAATCATTAATCATTACTATGAAAACAGCCCTCATCATCGGCGGCTGCAAAGGTATCGGCCGCGCCATTTCCGAACGCCTTGCCCAAGACGGGTTCGACATCATCGCCACATGTCGCAAGCCCGGCCTGGATTCGGACGAAACAGCGCAACTCGTTCAGAATAAACAACGAACATTCACCGTCCTCCCATTGGATGTCACGGAGGCGGAAGCCGCCAAAACCGTTCTCTGGCCATATCTCGAAGGCGACAATCTCCCTGACGTCATCGTCTATAACGCCGGTATTGCAAAAGACAATCTATTCGCTTTCATGAAGCAAAACGAATGGGCAAACGTCATCGACACAAACCTCAACGGTTTCTATAACACCATCCAGCCGTTTATCTTCGGACTTCTCGCCCGCCGCAGTGGCCGCATCATCGTCATCACCTCCGCTTCAGGGCAGATTGGTCAAGCGGGACAAGTCAACTACTCAGCCTCCAAAGCCGCTCTCATCGGTGCCGTTAAGGCGCTCGCACGAGAAATCGGCAAAAAAGGAATCCGCGTAAATGCCGTTGCACCAGGCGTTATCGACACCGACATGACAAAGGACCTTCCGCAGGACAAAATCCTCCCATTGATTCCGCTTCACCGCTATGGCAAATGCGAAGAAGTCGCCGCCGCCGTCAGTTTTCTCGCAGGTCCCGATTCCACATACATCCACGGACAGGTTATTGCCGTCAACGGCGGCCTCGTCATCTGAAATCTTTGCACCGATTGTGAATTATGAATTGTGAATTGAAAAAGCACACAATTGTCGTTGGTTCAGGCATTTCTGGCCTGACTGCCGCCCTTATTCTCGCTCGAAAAGGACGGCGTGTCACGCTCATTGAAAAACTCCCACATATCGGCGGCTTCCTTAACCGCTACACTCGCAACGGTTTGCGTTTTGATTCCGGATTCCATTTCACCGGCGGCTTCAATGGCATCTTATCCGATTTTCTTGAACTGCTTGATTTACAAGATGATGTGAAGTCTGCCCCCTTGCAGACGGAAATTCTGATTGACAATACAAACCTTCGCATCCAGTTGCCCTCCAATGGTCTGCAAAGTCTCACAGAAACCCTCGCCGAAAATTACCCACAAGACGCCGATGCCATACGAAAATACTATGCGGCCGAACAGGAAATCGTTGATGCAACGCCAATTTTCAATTTCAAGCATTTCGATAACAAAGCCGACCTATTCTCCATGATGACGCAATACGACGCCATGACCGTGCAGGAATATCTCGACTCGCTTGGATTGAAATCCCCCGAACTCAATGCCATTCTGCCGATTATGTCACTCTGTCATGGCACGCCGCCCATCGAATCTGACTTCCCCTACCATTGCCGCTGTTCCTACAATCTAGACAGCCATTTGACCACTGTTCAGCATGGTGGCGATGCGTTTCTTTCAGGCTTCAAACGTGAATTCACCAAATACGGCGTGTCCATCAAGACTTCCACAACCATCCAAGAGCTGAAATTCAGTGAAACGAATCCAACTTGCACGGCCGCAATCTTTTCTGATGAAACAAGTCTTGAAGTCGATGACATTTTCTTCGCCATCAGCCCGCATTCTTTCATCTCACTCTTTCCAGATTCCTACCTGCCCGTCCGCATCAAACGCCGCGTCAAAAACCTTAGGCCCACTTGCAGCTTCTTCACGGTTTGTGGTTGCCTTGACGACGGCTGCCAATTGGACAACAAGCTCACTTTCTTCCTGCGCGACAGCGACATCAACCAAATGCTTCTTCCCAAAGCATCCAATTACAGTACAGGCATCGTCACATCCAACGACCCACACAATGGACGAACGACCTTCACCGCTTTCCGCACGATGTTCCTTGAAGATGCCATCGCCCATTGCGGTCCTTTCGACGGCTCCTATCGCCATGAACAGAAATATTTGGAATTCAAAGAGATGATGACGAGTTGCATTCTTGAGGACATCAACCAGACATATCCACAGTTACGCGGTCATTTCAACGTCATGGATTCCGCTTCACCGTTCACCAGCCAACGATTTTCACCACCGCTTGGCTCCGCCTACGGTACACGCCAATGTCTTGGCGTATCACGCCTTTCTGGCCGCCTACCCATCGCCAACTGCCACGCTCTTGGCCATCATGCTCACTTTCCAGGCATCCTCGGTTGTATGCTCGGAGCCTATATCGCGTGTATGTAATCAAGTACTTCTGCAGTAAAAACTCTGCGCCACCATACCAACATTATAAAAACGTGCTATATTTTCCATCCGTCGCATACACCTTGTAGCATTATGTAAAACATGGACACCCTCACGCCAGAACAACGCAGCGCCACCATGAGCAAAATCCGCTCGAAAAACACGAAGCCGGAGATTGTCGTGCGCCACCACCTCCATGCGCTGGGCTTCCGATACCGACTGCATTCCTCTAAACTGCCTGGTCATCCCGACATCGTCCTTCCAAAATGGCATACCGTCATTTTCGTCAACGGATGCTTCTGGCATCGCCACGAAGGCTGCAAAGTCGCAACAATGCCCAAATCCAACGTCGAATTTTGGACCCAAAAATTCAAACGCAATGTCGCCCGCGACCAAAAGGAACACGCCGATTTGGAAGCCGCAGGATGGCGCGTCATCGTCGTCTGGGAATGTGAAATCAAAAAACGGCTTGCACAGTTGGCGGAAGAAATCATCCATCCACCAGACTCCTGACCTTATCCTCTTTTCCTTAATATCTATAAAACCATGCACGACATCTGGAATCCATGGCACGGCTGTACGAAAATCAGCGAAGGCTGCCAGCACTGCTATATGTATTTTCTAGACGCACAACGGCAGATGGACGGCTCGAAGATATTCAAAACCAACAATTTCGACTACCCTCTCCAACGAAATCGCAACGGCGCCTATAAAATCAAAAGCGGTGAACATATCCGCGTCTGCCTCACCAGCGACTTCTTCCTTGAAGAAGCAGACCAATGGCGGGACGACGCCTGGCGGATAATCGCCGAACGTCCAGACGTCGCGTTCTATCTTCTGACAAAACGCCCGCAACGCGTCGCCGACCACCTTCCCAAAAACTGGGGCGACGGTTGGGAAAACGTCCTTTTCAGCGTCACTGCCGAAAATCAACGCCGTGCGGACGAACGTGTTCCCATCCTGTTAGAATTGCCATTTAAGCATAAAGGTATAACTGTTGCCCCGTTCATCGGAGAAGTGAGCCTTGAACGATATCTCGCGTCAGGACAAATTGAAGAAGTCGTTTCCGGCGGCGAAAACTACGATGGTGCACGACCATGCCGCTTCGAATGGGTCCAACGGCTGCGTTCAGAATGTGAACGGTATCGCGTGAATTTCAACTGGTTTGAAACAGGCACAGTCTTCATCAAGGACGGCAAAACCTATCGAATGCCTGGCAAGCAGTTGCAGTGCCGCATGGCATGGAAATCACGTATGTCCTTCATGATCAAACCGATCCAATTTCGCTTGCATGATCTTCTGGGCATGGAGATTCCAGACGAAGAACTCTACAAGCCACAATACAGTCATGAAAACTGCAAGCAATGCGCCAGCCGTGGCTTCTGCAACGGCTGCGTCCAATGCGGCCTTTGCGAGCGAGGCTCATCCATCCAACGCAAAGACGACGACACTCCTTAAATTATATCACTTGTTCCATCTATTCGGATTTATTTATATCTGTCCTAGAAATCCCATATTTTTTCACAACTTATTTGCAATTTGCCAGATTGATGCTAGTTTAATGCTCGGTTTTATGTGAAAGAGAATGTTTTTTGATTTAGATATTTTTATATCTAAATCTTTTTTGTAAGTGGTGCCGCCCCAAAACGGCAGAGCAAGGACTCTCAACCCAAGGTAAAAAGGTACAAACATGTGTGAATGCAAGTTGTCAGAAGGCGCGAAGGCGAAATTCGCCGAACTGGACGCCTTCATTGATGGTCTTGGCATCAACGCCAAAGACGATCGCAGGCGTGGATATCTCATCCAAGTCTTGCACAAAGCCCAGGAGATTTTCGGTTATCTCCCCCGCGAAGTGCAGAAACACGTGGCGGACAAACTCGCCCTCACGGAAGCGCAGGTTTCCGGCGTTGTCAGCTTCTACAACTACTTCACAACCGAACCGAAAGGCAAATATATCATTGATATCTGCCTCGGAACGGCTTGCTATGTGAAAGGCTCCGAAACGGTTCTCAACGAACTCGAACGCGTCCTCGGCATCAAGGCGGACTCCGCACCTACAGCGGACGGCCTGTTCTCCATCAACGCCCTGCGTTGCGTCGGTTGCTGCGGTCTGGCGCCCGTCATGCGCGTCAACGGCAAAGTTTACGGTAAAGTCACCCCCGCCATCGCCCGCGGCGTTGTGGAGGAAATCAAGGCCAAGGAGGCTAACGCATGAAAAAGATTACAAGCAAGGCCGACTTGATGGCCATGTATGATGCCGCCAAAGGCAGACTCGCGCTTCGCCTCGCGGGTGCCAAGACGGATTCCAAGAAGAAAGACATCCTCATCTGCGGCGATACCGGCTGCTTGGTCTCCAACAGTCAGGACATCATCGCCAACCTCCGCGCCGAAGTGAAGGCCGCTGGTCTCGAAAACGACGTGAACGTCGTCCAGACTGGTTGCTTCGGTTTCTGCGCCCAGGGCCCGATCGTCAAGATCATGCCGGACAACGTCTTCTACGTCAAAGTCACGCCCGAAGACGCGAAGGAAATCGTGCAGAAGCACATCATCGAGCACAAACTCGTCGAGCGCCTTGTCTATGTCGAGCCCACGCTGAAAGCCCAGATCACGGACTGCCAGCAGATGCCCTTCTACAAGAAGCAGCAGCGCATCGCCCTCCGTAACTGCGGCGTCATCGCTGAAGAGAACATCGACGAATACATCGCGGCCGAAGGTTTCCAGGGCCTTGCCAAGGCTCTTACCGAAATGAAGCCTGCGGACGTCGTCCAGGAAGTTCTTGACTCCGGTATCTGCGGCCGTGGCGGCGCGGGATTCCCCACCGGCATGAAGTGGAAGATCGCCGCTGGCGTTCAGGCTGA
>JAGCSE010000182.1 GCA_017964325.1 Victivallales bacterium
GCGAATGGATCACGAGAAAACGCACGTCGCCGACCTTGAACATATAATTGAAATTCTTCATGCCGAACGCCTTCTGCAAGTCTTCGTCCGACTGTTTCTTCATGTCGTGGTTGCCGATCGTGTGTTTCACGGGAAACTTGCTCGCCTTGAAGACATCCACGACTTCCGGCAGTTCCTCCTTGATGCGGCCATCGACGATGTCGCCCAAGTTGCAGACGAAATCAAGCTTCTCCTCTTGGTTGAAACGCTCCAGCGTGGCTTTTATTATGTTCTTTCCTTCACGGTAGTTACGACCGATCTCCGGATCATGGTCCGTATATTGCGGATCCGCCAGCAGGCCGAATCTCACCAATGGTTCCTCTGCATGGGCAATTAATGTCATCAAGCTCAATCCAACCATAAACAAATGTCTTTTCATTATATTTTCCTTACGGCCTCTCTCCTTATCAATTTTATAATGTCATTATTTTCACTTATTTATATTACCAAACAATTCAGTCAACCGCGTCAGCGTCGCCTCCACCAGCTGCTGGCCGCCGTCTGGCGAGACGGCGTTGCAATAGCGGGATGAACTGTAGCCGCCGCCGTCAACGCCGCGCTGCGTCGCAAGATATCCACAGTCAGGCTCCCAGTCGTTGTCCGCCAACTGCACATTGAACGTCTGCATGAACGGGCTGCGGGCCTGAATGCGATGCATGAAATCCATGTATAGTTCGAAAGGACTTGTCACGAACGCAATGTCATCGATGGCAATGACATGCAACGTCGTCACAAAGGGTTCCCCACGCTGTGCCAACTCAAAGCGGCGCATGAAATTAAGACTGCGATTGCGTCGTGCAGCAAGAATCGAATCATGGTGGAATTTCTCCCTTGGCGTGCCCGATTTCTGGAAATCCTCCTTCATCATCGATTCGTAGGTGATTTTCTCGTTGTCGTATTCGGCCTGCGTGCCTTGGCGGCGCTCCAAGTTTATCGTCTCCAGGCTGTTCTGCAATTTGACATTCGTGCGGATGTCCTTTTTCGCCCAATCCAGCACTTCATCAAACACCCAACAGATGCGCTCCGCTATGTCCTTCCGCATGTATTCGTCGCGATACGCTTCTGGCTGCGTCCCGTATTTCAATTGAAAACGACGCACTTGCGCCGCCTTGTAATGCAGAATATGCGGCGACAGGTCGCCTGCGGGGGCGCATTGCGGCAGGATGTGGATGTCACCGTATTTTTCTTTCAGGCGGACTCTCACATCGTTCCAGTAGTCCCCCGTCAGCTTGCTGATGCTTTCGGAGTTCTGCGACGGGCACGGCACGTTCATGACCGCGCCAGTCAACTCGCCGTCCGCATCAAACGTGTACAATAAATTTATGAAATGGTCCGCACCCGCTTCATAATGGCTGAACTGCGGGTCGTTCGTATTGCCATACATACAAGCGTGACCGTTCACGGCCATGCCGATCTTGCCGCCCTGCCCGGGCCGTTTGGACAAATCGTCGAAATACCACGTCTTGCGGCTGTAAGACACGACGGCATAACCATATCCCCATGCGACACCGCCTTCCTTGCGCGTATTCCATGCCTCCGCGACGGCTTGCGCCGCCGCTTCCGCGAACTCCTCCTGTGCCTTTTCGGGAATCATCAGCTTAATGGATGAATCCACTGGGAAATCGACCTCATAACGCGCCATGCCCGTTGTATTTATATCCGTCGTGCAATGCGTATGCGTCGCGTTCATGACAACCTTTTCCGCATTCACTTCGGGAACCAGTTTTTTGATTTTCTCGCGAATCAGCTTCGACGTGATGTCTGCGATATGCTCCACATCGCAGGAAATCCACACCATCTGCTCGTCTCCGTTATCTAACGCTAGTGCCGTCACAGTAACGGGATCCAATATTCCTTCGCAAATGCGCACATGGAACTGCCCATGCATGCAAGTAGGCTCGTTCGTGGAAAATTCCTTCGTGCTCCAACCGATTTTCAATGGTTTGCTCATGAATGGCTCCTATGGATTGATTTTTCAATACGCATGATTTTAATAAACTATATTCTCAAATTCGTGCTTTTCACTTCATTCCACTTAAAATTTCACCTAAAACACTTTTTTACAGGCATGGAAAATTGAAAAATCACCCTTTTCCAATAAAATTTATATGGAATCCCTTATCACTATCAACAGCCATTTAGAAGAAAAGTCCATGAAAGCCGCCGTTCTACACGCATCACAAGACATCCGCTATGAAGACTGCCCCACGCCTGAAATCAAGCCAGGCTGTGTGAAAATCCACGTCCGCGCCTGCGGCATCTGCGGTTCGGACATCCCGCGCGTTCTCGGAGACGCCGCCCATTTCTTCCCGATTGTCCTCGGACATGAATTCTCAGGCGAAGTCGTTGAAATCGCGGATGATGTGAAAAACGTCGCCGTCGGTGACCATGTCGTCTGCGCACCGCTCATCCCCTGCTTCGACTGCCCCGACTGCGCCCTCGGCAATTTCTCCCTCTGCAAACACTACACGTTCATCGGTTCGCGCATTTTCGGCGGCATGGCTGAATACGTCGTCATTCCCGCACGTAACGCCGTGAAATTCAGCGCTGATCGCAGTTTTGAAGAAGCCGCGCTTTTAGAGCCCGCCACCGTCGGCTGCCACGGCGTTCTCTGCAACGATTTCAAAGGCGGCGGCACGACGGCCGTCGTAGGCGCAGGAACCATCGGCCTCTTCACCGCCCAATGGGCCGCCCTGCTCGGCGCATCCAAAGTCGTTTTCTTCGATGTCGATGACGACCGTCTCCAACTGGCGAAAGACATCACGGGATTCGATGGAATCAATACCCGCGCCATCGCTCCAGCGGAAGCAGCCAAACAGTTGACAGGACGTGGTTTCGATTATGTCTTTGGCGCGTCCGGCGCCTGTCCTAGCTACATCAACTGCCTTGAACTCGCCGCCAACCACGCCCACGTCTGCTTCGTCGGAACTCCCACGGGGCCAGTGACTTTCACCGCCGCCCAATGGGAAATGATCAACCGTCGCGAACTGCGTGTCACAGGCTCTTGGATGAGTTTCTCCGCTCCATTCCCCGGCAGGGAATGGACGATGTGCGCTGAATATCTCGGCAATGGCCGCCTCAAATGCGACCGCCGCATGATCCACAGGCTCTTCCCGCTTTCGCAGTGCAAAGAGGCGTTTGACTGTTACCGTAATCCCGCCTCCGTCAAAGGCCGCATCATGCTGGTGAATCCATGATTACGTGTTTTACACTCAACTTGTCCATCGACCGCCGCTACGTCGTTGAAAACGCCCGCATGGGTGCCGTCAACCGCGTGAAGGAATGCGCCGCCACCGCTGGCGGAAAAGGCTTGAACGTAACGCGTTCCGTCCATGTTCTTGGCGAAGATGTTGTCGCAGGTGGCATCGCTGGCGGCGATCTCGGCAATTTTATCGAACATGCTTTGGACAAGGAAGGCATCCGCCACCATTTCACCCACGTCGCAGGCGAAAGTCGTTGCTGCATCAATATTTTCGACACCGCCACCGGAACCCAGACGGAATATCTGGAGCCTGGGCAGCAAGTCACAACGGACGAATACAACGCCTTTCTGAAGGATTTTGACGAACTATGCGCTAAAAGCGATGTCATCACCATGTCCGGCAGCCTGCCGAAAGGACTCCCTATCGATACGTATGCAACTCTAATCCAGCGTGTTCCGTCAAAACGCATCTTTTTGGACGTCAGCGGCGCGGCGCTCGTCAACGCCCTGCCCGCGCATCCATTCTATATCAAACCAAATGAAAACGAACTGGCGGCCATCGTCGGCCATCCATTGGAAAATGACGAGGCTTTGAAGACTGCCACCAAGCGGCTTCATGACGGCGGTGTTGAATGCGTCACCGTCTCACTTGGAGCCCGTGGCGCGATGCTCTGTTGCGCCGACGGCTTCTTCATGGCTTCGCCACCGCCCATAAAGACCGTCAATACCGTCGGTTGCGGCGATTCCTTCACTGGCTCGTTCGCCGTCGCCATCAAACGCGGCATGACGCCGCCCGAAGCCCTCCGCTTCGCCGTCGGCGTCTCCGCCGCCAGCGCGATGAGCCCAGGCACGGGCGAACTCCATCTGGAAAACGTCGTCGCCATAAAGGACAAGATTTCATTACAATCCATATAATATTGCAAACAAAGGAACAAGACAATGCTCGTCACTTCTGAACAACTGCTCCTTGACGCCCAGAAAGGGCACTACGCCGTCGGAGCCTTCAATGCCGAAAACATGGAAATGGTCATGGCCATCATCGCCGCCGCCGTGGAGATGAAATCACCTGTCATCATCCAGACGACACCCTCCACGTTAAAATACGCAACTGTCGATATGTACCGCGCCATGGTCAACGCCGAAGCCGCGAAAGCTCCCATACCCGTCGTCATGCATCTCGACCATGGCAACAGCTTCGAATTGGCGGAAAAAGCCCTAAAGGCGGGTTATTCATCCATCATGATCGACGGTTCGCATGAAATCTTCGAAGACAACATTGCCGTCACAAAGCGCGTCGTCGCAATTGCGAAGCCCATGGGCATCCCCGTGGAGGCGGAGCTCGGCAAAGTCGGCGGAAAGGAAGACGATCTGGTGGGCGTCGGCGGCTGCACCATTCCGTCTGAAGCGGCGGAATTTGCGGAACGCACGGGAATCCAATCGCTTGCGGTCGCCATCGGTACAGCTCACGGCGTCTATAAAATCGAACCGAAACTGGATGTCGAACGTCTGAAGGAAATCCGTAAAGTCGTTGACATTCCGCTGGTTCTGCATGGAGCTTCGGGCTTGTCGGACGAAGCCGTCCAGACCTGCATTGCCGAAGGCATCTGCAAGGTCAATTTTGCGACAGAACTGCGCATCGCCTACACGAAAGGCGTCCGCGAATTTCTTGCCGCTGATCCAGACGCGTTCGACCCGAAAAAATACGGCACGCTGGGCATGGCGAACGTCAAAGCACTCGTCGCCAACAAGATGCAGGTCTGCGGCTGTGCGGGAAAAGCATAAAGTTAATGATTAATGATTAATGATTAATCATTCTATGACTCTGCATAAAAACGACCTCTGCGTCTCTGCATCTCTGCGTTAAAAAAGAAAAATATAAAAATCATGATTACCACCCTTACCCCCAATCCATGCATCGACAAGACTGTCGCCGTCGAAAAATTCGACATCTACAAGATGAACCGCGTCCGTGTGCTTCGCACAGATGCCTGCGGCAAAGGCATTAACGTCTCCTTGGCGTTGAACGGCCTTGGTGTCGAAACCATGACCATCGGCTTCGATTTTACAGACGGCCATGCTTCACCGCTCAAGCAGTCCATGGCCACCCATGGTATTCCATACGAATTCATCGACGTACCCGGCCAGCTGCGCGTCTGCACAAAGATTTTCGATGAAAGCCTCAAGCATACCATCGAAGTCAATGAATACGGCGCACCCGTCTCGCCTGAAGCAGGCGAAAAACTGCTCCGCCTTGTCGTCGATGTTGCGAAGAAAAGCGATTTCATCACGCTCTCCGGCAGCCTGCCGAAAGGATTGGACAGCGATTTCTATTTCCGTTGTGCCCAAGCCGTCAAACAGGAAGCACCAAATTGCAAAGTAGTCGTCGATGCGGAAAAGCAATTGCTGCTGAAAGCCTTGGAAGCTTCGCCCTTCTTCATCAAGCCGAACATCCATGAATTCCAAGGCACGTTCAACTGCCAGATCAACAATATTGAAGAGCTTGACAAAGCCGCGCAGGATATCATCCGCAAATATGGCCTCGGCCTCATCTGCATCTCCATGGGGGCCGATGGTGCCTATATTGGAAATCTCGACGGCGCATATACTTGCAATGCCGTCAAAGTCGATGTCCGCTCCATACAAGGCGCTGGCGATTCAATGGTCGCCGGCATTTGCACGGCCGTGCAGCGTGGCCTCCCCCTGCCGGACATCCTCCGCTACGGCGTCACCGCCTCCGGAGCCTCCATCTCCCGTGAAGGCTCGCAGATGTGCACGCTCGCGGATTTCCAAGCACTTCTCTCACAGGATATCAATATTCGCAACATTCGTTGATTTCGTAACTTAATCACCACAACCACTGGAAAAGAGAGGCAGACAATGGATTATCTGGGCCAGAACATCAAAAAGCTCGGCTTCGGACTCATGCGGTTGCCGAAGCAGAATGATGTCATCGATGTCGAACAAGTCAAGGCGATGGTCGATCGCTTTCTCGCGGCAGGATTCACCTATTTCGACACGGCATGGGCATACGCGGGCAGCGAAGACGCCATCCGCCAGGCACTTGTGGAACGCTATCCGCGCGAAAGCTTCCAGCTCGCCACAAAACTCGCCGCATGGATCAAATGCAACACGGCGGAAGAGGCCAAGACGCAGTTGGAAACATCGCTCAAAAAGACAGGAGCAGGCTATTTCGATTTCTATCTGCTGCATAATCTAGGCGAAGACCGCACGCATTTCTTCGACGATTTCGGCCTTTGGGACTGGATTCAGACCAAGAAAGCGGAAGGCGTTCTCAAGCATGTCGGCTTCTCTTTCCATTCCACGGCGGACGAACTGGAGAAGCTTCTGAACGCTCATCCGGAAATGGAATTCGTACAATTGCAAATCAATTACGCAGACTGGGACAACCACGCCATCCAGTCCAGACGTTGCTACGAAGTCGCCCGCGCCCATGGGAAGCCAGTCGTCATCATGGAGCCTGTGAAAGGAGGCATGCTTGCCCATCCGCCTAAAGAAGTACAGGAGCTTTTCAAACAAGTGGAGCCAGATTCGTCGGCCGCGTCATGGGCCATCCGTTTTGCCGCGAATCTCGAAGGTGTCATCACCGTCCTTTCAGGCATGAGCTGCATCGCCCAGATGGAGGACAACCTCTCCTATATGAAAGATTTTAAAGGATTGGGCTGCACGCAGATGGAAACGTTGCGAAAAGCGCAGGAAATCATCCGGAACTACCCTGTCGTCCCCTGCACGACCTGTGATTACTGCGCAAAAGTCTGTCCGAAAAACATCGGTATTTCAGGCTCCTTCACGGCCATGAACAATCTGACGCTTTACGGCGATAAAGCCGCAGCCATCGGACAGGAAAACTGGCTCGTCAAGTATCATGGAAAAAACCATGCGACGGATTGCATACAATGCGGAAAATGCGAAAAAGTCTGCCCGCAGCATATCGCCATCCGTGAAGAACTGAAGAAAGTCGTCAAGGCGTTGGATTTGAATCAAAAGAAAGCAGAATAATCATAAAGACTTGCCATGAACAGACGCGAATTCATCACAACCTGCGCCGCCAGCGCGGCAATGGCCGCAACATCCCTTCCACTCTTAGCAGATGACGCCAAGCCGCCGCCGTTGCCCGACTACCGTAAGTTCCTCCCGTTGCGCAGTCGTGTGACGATTCCAGACTGGGCTAAAAACGAAATCGCCACGGCTCTTAACCGTTACAAGACATGGAAAGGCGACGACATGACCGTCGCCTTCCCGCTTATCACGGATGTCCATTCCAAATCGCATGATTTTCCGAAGGATTTCTCCTTCGCCGATTCCAAGATGCACACGCTGCTAGCACAAATAGCTGCTGAAGAAGCAAATGCGGATTTCATCGCAGATTTAGGAGACATTGATTTGGATATCGGTGTTCCCATCACGAAAGACTGGCCGCCGAAATTCCGCAACTGCACGGCGGAGGAACTCATGCACCGCGTCGCCGTCCAACAGGCACTCTATGCGGAAGCCAAACTGCCCGTCCTGTTCGCCGTCGGCAACCACGACCATTCCAAATCGCGTTTCAGCAGCGCTGAATTCGGCTCCGCATTCAATGTCACCGTCAACAACGACAAAGGCTTCAAGCTGAATCTCTGTCCAACTGGCGACTATGGCTACTATGATATGACCACCAAGAAGACCCGTGCGATTTTCCTTAATACTTCCGACGAAGGATATTACGGTTATTCCATCGCGCAACTGAATTTCTTTGTCAATGCATTGGCGGCGCTTCCCGCCGACTGGACGGCCGTCGTCGTGCAGCATTTCTGCATCCAGACCGTTATCGGCCATTGGGTCAGCTTCCCTGATACGAAGGCGAAACGACAGGAAATCGCCATCAAGATCATGGAGGATTTCGTCGCCGCGAAATCAGGCGAAACTGAAGGAATCAAATGGAATTTCGCTATTGACGGCAAACGTTGGCTAGCAGGATGTCTCTGCGGCGACTCCCATTTCGACAACTATCTGAAATCCAACGAGGTAGATTACACAATCTCACAAGGCTACGGCGGCATTCGCGATGCCGACATGATTCCAGGCGCCTACAAAACCGCCTATTTCGACCGTGCCAAGCAGATGCTCGTCGATTTCGTCGCCATCAAGCCTGCCAAGCATGAGGTGAAGATTTTCCGTATCGGCATGGGCGGTGCGGAACGTGATCGACAGTATCAATATGGTGTGTGATGGCCTCTCTATTTTACCATTTGGACTTTTTCCATACACGTCGCTAAAATTATATGGAAAACGTGTGATAAATAATACTAGCTTTCATTTCTCATGTTATACTTCTTATTTGAATAAACCAAAGAAAAAAAGATTTAAGTATGACACTCTTCAAAAAACTATTGTTGTTTGCCACATTGCCATTTCTTGCGTTTACATATCTTTTCGCTGATCAGGACATTGCAACGTTTGATGTTTCAAAATGTATAGTTATTTCAGATGGTCCAATGCCAAGACTTTCAATACCAACCCCTTCTGGCTGGAAGAATGCGTATGACGATCCAGACATGGCCGAAGAAGTCCGCAAACAAGACATAGAATCGTCACCTGCAAATATCACCTTGGCCCATTTTTTCAATCCTGACGAAATCGGATATGAAGCAACAATACAAGTCATAAAAAATATGCAAAACATCCCTGTCACCGAAGAACTTTTCAAGGTAATGCGGGATAGCATAGCAGAAGAATTCGGCAATGGTACAATAGACATACAAAAATTTAAGGACATTGCCAACATTCCTCCTGAACTCCTTGAAACAGTAAAAACGATGAAATTGTTCCCCATTCACGTTAACAACGACCTTTGCCTTCAAGTTAGTTTACTATTTCGGACTACAATAGATGGAGAGGATACTTTCGGTGTAAGCACAATGGCATTTATCAATATGCATAAACGTGTTTTCACTTTGACAAATAAAAAGATTCTTACCAAGGACAAAGCTGCAACCGATAAAGAAATCGAAAATACTCGTGCATTTATAAGGCAATGGATTGAAATTATCAAAAATAACAATGAAATTACTGCATCTGATGATATCCAGTTCGACAGCTCGAATTGCGTGACACTTACAAGCGGATTAATGCCTAAAGTTGCCATCCCTGCGCCTATTGGCTGGATAAATGCCAAAGATATACCAAGTTTATCAGAATTGGTAAAAAAGGAATATATAGATTCTGATCCTCAAAACGATACTCTGGCATGTTATGTTAATTCTGAAGATTTCTATCAGGAGGCAGCTATAAAGGTTCCAAAAATGCTAAGCATAGTATCAGTTAACCGTGAAGATTTCAAGAATTTCCAAAATGAAATCATCAAAAAAATCAAGGATGGCAGCCTGCTTCAAACAAGTAAAATACGCTATAATGACGAACAATTGAAAATGATTAACTCCACAAAGTATCTTCCAGATTATATCAAAGACGACTATTCATTGCAATTTACAATGATTATGCCTGTGAATAAGAATGGGAAGAAAAGTTTTGTCGTACTGACTCAAGGAGTGGTTTGCATTAATTCGCGTCTTTTCAGTATCATAAGAAAAACGACTTGCAAAGATGAAACTGAAGTCATGGAGTATGCGAAGATGACTCAATCTTTCATTAAACAATGGGTCGAAGCCATCTGCAAGGAAAACGGAATCAATGCTGAAAGTCCTGACATAGTTAAAGGAAACGATCCCGATGCTGTTGGTGAACAAAACCTTCCTTCCCTTCCTCGCTTTTTTCCAACTCCATCACCCCAAAAATCCTTCGGATCAAGATTTGGGAAAATAGTGCTCGAAGGAATCATAATTGCAATAATCGTCGGCATTGTCTCACTATTCAAACATAAAAAATAGCATTGCCTTGCCCCCTTAATCTGGCGCAAGGCAATGCTATTTCATCCATCAAACAACGGCCTTATTTGAATTCCGCCACCAGCTGTTCGTACTGTTCATGCGTTAGCTTGGGGCCGAATTCCGCCATGGCGGCCTTCGCTTCCGCCGCATCGTCCATCAGCAGCGCGTACAGCATGATGGCCGCATGCTTGGACGCCTGGACAAACGCGACATAGCCGTCGGGCGTGGTGAAATCAATGCCATGCGCCGTGCCTTTGCCGCCCGGAACACCGCCGTGGATGGCGGGCATGATATTGGTGATGTCGCCCATGTCCGTACAGCCGGCCGAGCGGTTGAACCAATTGAAATCGCTGTCCCCCATCGTGGGAACAAGCAGCTTGGCAACTTCCCGATGAACGTTGCCGAGCGTCTCGTTCTTTCTGACCGGCAACGAGCCCTGGATGTTGAAAACGTCAGCGGAACCGCCCAACGCCATCGCTGAATAGCGCACTGCGTCGTCGAACATTTTCGCGGCTTTCGACATCTCCTGCACGCTTGCCCCACGGACGTAGTAGTTCATGGCGGCCGTGTCTGGAATGACATTGGCAGCCTGACCGCCTTCCGTGATGATGCCGTGAATACGCATGGTCGATGACATCCGCTCCCGCAACAGACCAATGGCGCACTGCGCAAGCGTCAGCTGGTTCATCGCATTGTTGCCGCTGGACGGCACGGATGCATGGCAGCTCTTTCCATGGAACACGACGCGTTTCTTGACGTTGCCGCCGTTCTGCGAGCAGCCATACTTCCCGCCGCAATGGCTCATGAACGCCACATCCACATCATCCAGAACGCCTTCGCGGTACAGTGAAATCTTTCCACTAATGGCTTTAATCTTGCCTTCTGCGATCAACTGGCGAGCCAGTTCGAATTCGAAGCCCTCTTCCGCCGGCGTCCCGATGAAGGCGATCTTGCCGCACAATCCGTCCAGAATGCCCGGACAATGCGTGAACAGCCACGCCGCGCCGACCAGTGAATTGATGTGCGTATGATGGCCGCAGGCATGGACACAGCCGTCCTTCGCCTCGGGATGCGTCGGAATGTGCAGTGCGTCCAATTCGCCCATGAGCGCGACAGTCGGGCCAGGCCGCCCCGTGTCCAAATCCGCCCGGAAGCCAGTGATGGACAGCCCGCGTTTCACTTTCAGGCCATAGCTTTCCAGACAATCCGTCGCATACTTGCTCGTCTTCACTTCGCGGTAGCCGAGCTCGGGCATGCCCCAGAATTTCTTTCCGTTTTCGATGAACACGTCTTGATTGGCTTCAGCTAAATCAATCAGCTGACAAATGGCTGGTGCGTTAAGATTCATGGTTCTCCTTAATATTTTGTCGTTGAGAAAACAATCTTTCTTTAATTTCCCTTGAATCTATGATTTTTCAAGTTATCGTATGTTGTAATGGCATTCTACTTCCGCATTATTAGTCCCATCCGTTTTATTTAATTATAGTAAAGAAACACCATGGAAAAGAACTGGCAAGCCATTCTTGAAACCGAACGCGTCGCCTCACGAACCATCTATGTGCAGGGCTGCGGCCGCAACGTCAACCTCGGCTCCTATTGGCGCGGGAAATACTATATTAGCTTCCGCGCAGATCCAAGCGAAGCGATTTTCCGCGCCAAAGCGTTCGCCTATACCCTTGAGCATCTGCCACTTACGTTTGATCCGCGGCAGCGTTTCGCTTGCGGCATGGAGACGTATCAAGTCATGGAAGTGCCCGAAGAAATCAAGAATGACTACGCCGTCTGCATCGGGGCGGACGCGGGCCGCGGCCGCCGTAATTTCACCGTCGGCAACGACCACACCGTTCCAGACTACCGCACCGTCCTCTCCATCGGTCTCGACGGCATTCTCGCCCGAATCGCCGAATCGCGCCGCTATCATACGGATGCCAAGTCGCTTGCGAATCTGGAGGCCATGGAGATCGGCATCAACGCCATCAAGGCCTTCTCCCTGCGTTTTGCGGAATCGCTAAAGGAAACGGATCCAGATCTTTCCGCCTGCCTGACGCGCATCGCAGGCCCCGCTCCGACGTCGTTCTTCGACGCGTTGCAATTGACATGGCTACTATTCATCGTCCTCCAAAGCCAAGGCCGCAACCATGACGCGCTCGGCCGTATCGATCAATATCTTATCGATTTCTACCGCCGCGACATCGCCGACGGCAAACTCACACGCGACGACGCTCTCGACATGCTCTGCCACATCTGGACGAAGGTCGAAGGCGTCCATGACACGACGAATATCGCCATCGCGGGCATCACGCCAGACGGAAAAGACGCCACCAACGAACTGAGCTATCTCGCGTTGGAGGCCACAGGTCTCGTCAAATCACCATCCACCAACATTTCCGCA
>JAGCSE010000183.1 GCA_017964325.1 Victivallales bacterium
ACCAAGAAGGAAAACATCATGCAGGACATCAGACTCGGAACATTGGTCAACGTCAACGACAAGACGGAGAACTACGTCCGTCAGATCATCCCCTACGGATTCGAGAGTTTCTCATTCATCTTCGGCGGCGGCTTCCCCCGCAAGCCCGCCGAATTCGCCGAAAAGATCATGCCCATCCTGAAGGAGAACAACGTCGTCGCCTCCTCCATCTGCCTCTATCTCTGCGAAACCATGGACGAAGGCGAGGCCGGCGACAAGGCACGCGACAATTGGCGCGAACTCATTGATTCCGCTCATCTTTTCGACTGCAACGTCGTCTGCGGTTTCACAGGCCGTCTCGACAAGTCCATTCCCGACAATATCGAACGCTTCAAGGAAGTCTGGACGCCGCTGACCGAACAGGCAGCCGCAAAAGGCGTGAAGATCGGCTTCGAAAACTGCAACATGGGCGGTTCATGGGGCCATGGCCGTTTCAACATCGCCATCAATCCAGCCGCCTGGGAGCTGATGTTCAACGCCATCCCGTTGGAAAACATCGGTTTGCAATGGGAGCCCTGCCATCAGATGGTGCAGCTCATCGACCCGATGCCGCAGCTCCGCGAATGGACGAAGCGTTTTGTCCACATCCATGGAAAGGACGCCACGATCCATCGCGACACGCTCGCCAAATACGGCATTTACGGCACGAAGACCTTCGCCTTCCACCGCACGCCCGGCTTTGGCGACAGCAACTGGACGGAAATCATTTCCGAACTCCACCGCAACGGCTTCAAAGGCTCCATCGACATCGAAGGCTGGCATGATCCCGTCTATCGTGGCGAACTCGAAATGACTGGCCAAGTCAACGGCCTCAACTACTTAAAGCGCTGCCGCGGCGATTTCTATCCCAATCCGGCATAAAAGATAAAGCATAAAAAACGCGAGACGATTAGGCAGTTTTTTGGCTAATCGTCTCGCATCGCATTGCGCCTTTTCAGTTCAAACTCTTTCAACCTTCGCGTCCAACAGATGGCGAGTCTTGCGGTCGAAATTGAGGCCAATCAGCCAAATCGGCAAATTACGGCCTTGATATGGAGCATCGTAGTGTTTGTCTTTCACTTGTTTCAGAGCTTCGTCTGCGGACTCGTCAACCTTTAGTTCGAAGATGAACACGCCGACACCCGAAACGGCGACAATGTCCGCCTGCCCATTGGACTGACGAACCTCCTTGTCGCAACGAATGTTCAGCGCCCACAAAAGGACGAGAAGATTCCGTTCAAAGGCGTATTCCTGTACGTTTCCTTCCAATGGACCATACGGCAGATCGGCGTATAGTGCTTTCAGTCCGATGAAGAAGCTATCCCACTCGGCATCAAGCAGTTTGTTGCCGAGTTCCGACACCCAATAAGCATCCTGATGGGCGGCGACAGACGTCATGAGCATGGATAAATCTTGCCTGACCTCCTCGTCCGGCACACGCAAGGCAAAACGTCGCGTAGAGTCGTCGTAGTCTGCGATTGTCAAATATCCTGCCTGATAGAGCATTGGTATAGGCTTGAGATTCCGAATATCCGTGACATCGAAAGCCTCCTCGCGTACATGCTGGATTTTCTGCAAGTCAATGGCCATGAGGTCATATCGCGTGACGTAATTCATCAACATGGAGGCCTTTCCCGTCTCGGACCAAGAAGCCTTGAAGAAGCAGTTCCTTTCGGATAAATTGATGCCGATGGAGACTGGATTGTAAACAGTCGTCGGCGATGTCTGACCAAATCTGTATCCGTTGAACCATCGCTTCAATTCCGCTCGGTATTTGTCATCCGAAAGCTTCATTTTCTCCGCATGGGCACGGAGATGGTCGCCGAAGTATTTATCCAATTCCTCCTCTGTATATCCAAGCATCGTCGCGTATTGATCAATCATCGATAGATTTGTCAGATTGGAAAGGGCGGAGAACATCGACATCTTCGTAAACCGAGAGACGCCTGTGATCATGAGGAAACGGATGCCTGCCGTACGATCCTTCATCTGGCCGTAGAAATCCGCAAGCATGCCTCGTATCTTGTCCGCATCGTCTGGCTTGTCCAATAGACGTGCCACTGGCGCGTCATATTCATCGATGAGAACGACGACGCCTTTACCACCGTCCATGGCGGAAAGCTCTTCAATGGCGTTGCCAAAGTTACCGGCCGCCGACTGCTGCGGATCATACATCCCGCCTGCCTTGACGATGCCCCTCCTTACTTCCAGTTCGAAAAGCGATTTGAATTCATCAGTCGTAGATGTCGCGGCTCTCATGAAATTGAAGCACATCACGGGATATTTCTCCCACTTCCAATCCGTCTTGGAGATAGCCAATCCGTCAAACAACTCGCGCCGTCCTTCAAAAATAGCCTTCAATGTACTGATCATCAACGACTTGCCAAAACGGCGCGGACGCGACACAAAGAAACGCCGTGCATCCTGCCGCGTGATCAACTCATGGAAATAGGCCGTCTTATCAATGTAGATGCAACCATGTTCTCTAATTTCAGCGAAGTCGCCTGAATCTGTCAATATCGGTTGAAGCATATAGCGCGTCCTTCTTGCCATGTCTGTCTCACTTGCTTTCCATATACATTATATATTATATAGTTTTTTGCAAATCCAACAAGACATTTTCCTGTAGCGTAAGAACCGATTCATTAATTTTTCATTAACTACGGAATCCTTTCTGACTTGCATTTCACTGAATTCCAAGTCATCCTCAGGCAGACATTTTTGTGTTTCTTTTAACAAATATTTAATATATGATAATTATATCTCTATATAAAATATTTCTATTATTTTCCAAATTTTTAATTTGATTTTTTAATTTCTGTAGTTTATATTATTTTATATGAAATATAACAATCTCTTTTAGAATAATCGCTTTCCCATGGAAGCAACAAATTGTGCACCCTTGCACAAATTGATGATTATCATAATTAAGCAAACACTAAAGAAAAAAGGAGTGGTCATTATGAGTACACGCGCAATTGTTGAATTGAAGGGAGAGGATGGCAAAGTCTTGACTCTTTATCGTTCCCATGATGGTTATGTAGATGATGGGCTTGGAGAAGATCTCTATCATTTCTGCAAAAAACAAAAGAAAGGAATATCCCCTGCGGAAATATTGTATGGTCTTCTATCAGAAGATGACATAGATCTTGAGACTGATGGCGATGACATGCCGGATTTCACCTATAGAATAACTTGCTCATCACAAAAATATCCTGAATTGACATGTTGGTATCTAGATTGGTCTAACGCCCCCAAAGGTTTTTTCGGCCAATATCTTGAAGCTCCCCTTAACATCGAATCAAAAGATAATAATGTAAGTAATGAAGAGATTGGAATACTTCCATGTCCTTATTGTGGCAAGTATCCATGGATATCCTCTTCCTCAAATAAACACGGGATGACTCTAAAATGCATAGATGATTGCTGTAAAGGGCATGACATGATTGGATATTATCAATCGAAACAAGAAGCTGAAATGGCTTGGAACAACGCTTGCAAGCAAGTAAAAACCAAATTATGAATTATGCATTGTGAATTATGAATTCCGCAGCCTGACTTGCAGAACGGAGATTTCGGCGGGCGTCACGCCATCGATGCGTGACGCCTGCCCGAGCGTGGCGGGGCGGCGTTTTTCCAATTTGATGCGCGCCTCAGCGCTCAAGCCTTCGATGTTGTAGTCGAAATCCACCGGAATCTTGCAGCTTTCCAGCTTGCGCATCGCCTTCACCTGATGCTCCTGTTGGTCGATGTAGCCTGCATATCGTGCATCCACAAGCAATTGTTCCCAAATGCGTTCCGAATACGGCGGCAGTTCATCGGCATGCTTTTCGATTTCAAAGTCCGGATGGGCCAGAAGCTCCAACGCGGAATAGCCGTCGATGCGGATTTTCGCAAGTTCCTTCCGCGCAGCGACCAAATCCGCTTCTAGTTTGCGGACGTTTTCGACGGCATCGCGAGACGCGCTGCCCATCGCATATCCAATTTCCGTCAGGCGGCGGTCCGCATTGTCCTGTCGCAATGACAGACGGTATTCCGCCCGCGACGTGAACAGGCGGTACGGCTCCACAATGTCTTTCGTCACCAAATCGTCGATCATCACGCCGATGTACGACGAATCGCGCGGCAAAATCAGCGGTTCGCCGAGATTGCCCGCAAAACGCGCGGCATTGATTCCCGCCACAAGTCCTTGCGCGGCAGCTTCTTCATATCCACTCGTGCCGTTGATTTGGCCCGCCAGAAACAGATTCGGCCATTTGCGGACTGCCAATGACGAATCCAATTGATGCGGAAAAACGAAATCATATTCGATGGCGTATGCGTAGCGGCTAATGAACGCATGTTCCAGCCCCGGAAGCGAACGGATCATCTGCCATTGAACATCAACGGGCAACGACGTCGAGATGCCGTTCAGATAATATTCGTCCGTCGAATTGCCCTCCGGCTCCAAATAGATATGATGCCGCGGACGATCCGCAAAACGGACGACTTTGTCTTCAAACGACGGGCAATAACGCGCTCCAATGCCGTGGATCTTTCCCGCGTACATCGGCGAACGGCTCAGATTCGCTCTGACGACTTCCGCCGTCTTTTCGTTGGAATACGTTAGATAGCATGGCCGTAGTTTCAACGTAAAATCCGAAAACACAGGAACATAGTCGATATGGTCGCGGAATGTGAATTTGCGATGCAGCGCATCCGTGTCCTGCTTCTCCAGCGATTCGATGTCTATGGTTCGGCCCAAGACGCGGACAGGCGTTCCCGTCTTCAGACGACCGATTTCCAATTGCAGATCATCCTTCAACGATGCGGAAAACGCAGCAGCAGCGGCGTCGCCACAACGGCCGCCAGGCATCGAATTCATGCCGAAATGCAACTTTCCGTTCAAAAACGTTCCCGTGGAGGCGACGAGAGCCTTGCAGCCCCAGCAGTCGCCGAACGCCGTCTTGATTCCGACAACCTTTCCGTTATCCACCACAACGCCAGTCACATCCGCCTGATGAACGAATACATTATCATGGCGCTCCAGAACGAATTTCATACGGCGCTGATACAGCGCCTTGTCGCACTGCGCACGCGGCGACTTCGCCGCCGCGCCTTTCGAATCGTTTAGCATGCGGAACTGGATCGTCGTCGCATCGGCGTTAACGGCCATTTCACCGCCCAATGCATCGATTTCGCGGACGACCTGCCCCTTCGCGACGCCGCCAATGGCGGGATTGCACGACATCTGCGCGATGTGGTCGTTGTTCATCGTCACGAGCAACGTAGAAGCACCCAACCGCGCAGCCGCCAACGCAGCCTCGCAGCCCGCATGGCCTGCACCAACGACAATTACATCAAAATTTTCCTGAAACTGAACCATCTTTTTCCGTATATTCAAAACCATGACGGGAGGGATGCATTCAATGCATCCAGTCATGCAGGAGCGTGACCCTCCCAACGCCAAAAAAATGCCGCCCGACTGATGTCATGGCGGCATTCCATTTTTCATCAACAGCCAATCATCAATAACCTGTCAAGTCATGGTCGATCAGCTCGTTCAATTCTTCACGCTGGCGTTCAATTTTCTTGCTCGTTTCGAAAATCCGCTTGTCAAACGCCTGTCCTGGAAGAAGTTCCGTCAAATCCATAGCAGCAGCTTCATCGTTGGCGGTGATCATCTGGCGTTCGTATGACACTTCACCAGGGCTCAACACCATCATGCCGCCCATGTCAGAAACATCCCATCTCATACCGTCAAATGCGGTTTTCACCGCCTTCGAAGCGACAGCAGGAACGGTTTTGGCAGGAGCTGATTTCGGGATGGATTTCATCAACGCCCCCATCGCGTTTCCAGAATTCTCCAACGTATTCTTGCCCCATTCCAATGGAACAACCCGAAGCAGCAATGTAATCATTGCGGCCAACGCGGAAACCTTCCAGACCAATCCCCATATCATACGGCCGGCACGATGTTTGCGGCGTTTCCCATAACGAGCTTGCGCCATCATCGCCAACTGAGCCACCTTTTCGCGCGGCAGATGCACCTTCTCCCCCTCCGCATCTTCACGCAAAGTCTCCAATATGAACAGTTCGGACTGGCAGTCGGAGCAATGGCGGCAATGGAAAACCCATGCCGCATATTCTTCGCTGCCTTCTCCGTGCTCCATGGCACGGGTCCGAAGATGTTCACACCTATGATTCATACCTTCTCCACAATGAACGCAACTGGTTGATTGCCTCATGCATACGCCAAAGCGCAGTCCCCTGCGGAATCTCCAACGTCTCCGCTATATCCTTGAATGCCATTTCACCGTAAATCCGCAGCTCCACCACCTGACGGAAATCATCCGGTAGTTTCGCAATGAGACTGCGAAGCATCTCCGTGTCATTCTCATGCGCAAGTGACGAAAGCGGACTGCGATGCCCGCACGTCATCTCAGGCAACGTCTCCCCCGTCAACTCGAATTTCCGGCGACGGATGATGTCAATCGCCAGATTGTGCGATACACGGAAAAGCCACGGCCCAAGATTGTCGTTCTGCAACGTGGTCGGCGGCTTGTCAATCAGCTTTAAAAAGACCTCCTGGCAGATGTCCTTCGCCAAATCAAGCGAACCTACATAGCGGCGCGAATACGCAATCAGCTTCGTCTCATAACGCGCAACGATTTCCGTGAACGCCTCACCAACACCGTCACACATCAACTTGACAAGCTCCCAGTCGCTCCGCGCGCTGCAATCCAGCCCGCCGCAATTGGACAACGCTTCAAAACGTTCTATGTTTTCTATATTACCTGTCATACGTATCCTGAAAAAATACCCTTTCTCCGCTTCTCATAATCCTTCGTCATTTCTATAACGACGGAGTTTTCTCCTTTATTGGCAATATCATGGATTTCCACCGCCTTTCCCGTCAGACAGGCTCGTCTGACGGGAAAAACATGATGAAAATCAGATTTCGACAGACCAGCCGAACGGGTCAGCCGCTTCGCCCCACTGAATCGCCGTGTAGTTGTCGTAAAGTTTCTGCAAGCACGGGCCAGCTCCTTCGCGCGGTCCAACTTTGATGACTTTGTCCCCACGGACGATTTCATTCACAGGCGTGATGACGACGGCCGTGCCGCACGCCGCGATTTCCGCAAACGTCTCAATTTCTTCAAATGGAATCCTCCGGACTTCGACCTTCATGCCAAGATGCGCCGCCAATTTCTGCAACCCGTCATTCGTCACGCTCGGCAGCACGGAATGCGATTTCGGCGTCACATACGTGCCGTCTTTCGTGATGGCGATGAAATTCGACGTGCCGAATTCATCTACATATTTGTGTTCGGCGGCATCCAAATACAAATCGACGGGGAAGCCCTTGTCATGGGCGATCTTGTGCGGCAGCAGAGCCGCGCCGTAGTTGCCGCCCATCTTGACCATGCCCGTGCCGTTCGGAGCCGCACGGTCGAAATCGTCGAAGATGATGGCGCGGACAGGGCTCAAACCGCCCTTGTAGTATGCGCCAACTGGCGTTACCAAAATGATGAACGTGTATTCGTTCGCGGCGTTCACGCCAATCTGCGGCCCCGTGCCGATCAGCAGCGGGCGGACATACAGCGATGCACCAGTGCCGTATGGCGGGACATAGTCGATGTTGTCTTTCACGACGCGACGCACGGCGTCCATGAACAGTTCTTCAGGAACTTCCGCCATGCAGCTGCGGCGTGCACTCGCGGAGATGCGGCGAGCATTCATTTCAGGACGAAACGCGCAGACCTTTCCATCCTTGCGGCGGAAGACCTTCAACCCCTCGAAGGCATCCTGACCGTAATGAAGCGCCGTAGCCGCGATGTGGATATTTAAATATGGTTCGCTGACCAGTTCGCCGCCGTCCCATTTGCCGTCCTTCCAGACATAGCGGATGTGACTCTTCGTCTGCATATATGCGAACCCAAGTTTTGACCAATCAATGTTCATTTGTCCTGCTCCAATTTATGCGTTACCATTTCCTGCCGTCATTCCACAGCAACTTTATTACTGAAATCTTAAAATATAGTACAGTTTTTTGGCAAATGCAACAGATAATCTTGCAATCCATGCACTTTTTAGCAAAAAAATCACAATCCGCTGTCTAATAGTGGAAAAACTCCACCTCCCCTTTGCAAATATCGCCAAAAGCCAAGCGTTTTCTATTTAAACAATATATGTTAATTGGCAGTTTCATTCATGTAAAACGCAGGCATCCCATGTCAGACCCAAACTCCAACGACGAATTGAAAGTCCCCATCATCGAATCGCAGCCGCAAGTCACTCCCCCGCAGAATATACAGGATTTCGACCCTGAACTTCCACAGGTCATCAAGACTTTGGACGCTGCTGCTGCGTCCCCCTCCAGCAAGCTTCTGCTCGTCGCCCTCAAGGCATGCGCCTATCTCTGCATCCTTCCCCCCTTCTTCGCATTCTTCGTCTGCCTTTTCTGCTTCAGCATTGGTTACTTGTTCGCATTTATCTCAACAACCATCGGCTTCGCCGCCATGGCATTTATTCTTTTCTCACTTGAAAAGATACTGAAAGCCATCATGGCCGCCCATGAATCCAATTAAAATTCTGGGTTGGCGGCGTCCTGCCGAGCGCCCCCCCCTTCCCCAAAAACGCCGCCTCTCCACAAAGATTTTGCGGAGAGGCGGCGATGTATTAGCTTCAAGCTTTGAGCCTTAGGCTGTTAGCTCTTACGGCACAATGATTTCGTAGGTATTCGTTAACATCACGGCTTCACCGGCCTTCGCGTTGACAGGCGTGCGCCACTCCTCCAAATTGACGCGGGACTGCGCACCATTCCAGTTGCAGTAGCAGAACTGCACTTCCGCAGGATCAAAGCGGTTCACAATGCGGACACCTGTCTTTTCATCGACAATCGTCCATTCGCCGTTGGGCTTGTCCTCTTCACGCAGCCACAGTTCCTTTTCGGCCGTCGGAGCCTCGGGATTCGCCAGCGATGTCACCTTGCGGCCGTTCTTGCCGAGCACGTCCAGTTTCGCCTTCGCCGTGGAGGAGACATTGAATTCAGGATGGATACGGAACGTGATCTTCGCGTCCGCTTTCGGATTCTTCACGCTGGATGTGACCTTGAACGCTGCCTTGCCTGGCGTCAATTCAATCTTACGCGTCATCACAAGTCCATTGCTGAGAGTCGCTTCCATCTCGACTGCCGTCGCCGTCTTCGACACGACGCGATACGTCTCGTTCCAGCCTGGTCCACGATGCTGGTCACTGGCGTATTCTTCATAGCCGCCCTCGAATGGATTAACTTCCTTATTCGCGTTTTCGACGACACGCAGCAATTGCCGTTTGCCCTTCAATTCCGTCGCCCGCCAAATGCGGCCGCCTGCGCTCGGCAGGATGTCAAGGCTGATGAAATCGTTCTTCAGAGTCACTATTTCGAGTTTTTCACGGCCCTTCTTCTGTGCATCAAGCCACTGGGCGATGTCAGCCCTCCCTTCGTGGTAATGCGTCACTTTCTCGGCGGCGACCGTCTTTGCGAACTCTACCGCAAGTTCCGTCTTGACAGTATCCTGTGGCACAATTGCATTTCCTTCAAGCTTGTATCCGCCCTGCCCCAATACCAGCTTCGTATAGAGCAACGGCATCTTCGCGACCGCAACGCGGTGCATCAGCTTTTCATCGCCCTTCACGGCCTGCTCCGCCTTCGCGAAGAGTTCGAAGGATTTTTCGAGCATTTCGGGCTCGTTCAAGTAGTCACGTGGGTGCGTGTAGATGCGGACATGGCGTTTCGTGTTGGAGCAAACAGTCTTGTGCAGCAGTGTCAGATAGTCGCGGATGTACTTGCCAGCAGCGCCGTAGTAGGCTTCCGTGAACTCGTAAAGGGCCTTCTTGCCATCTGCATTCGGATCCCATAAGTACTTTGCCATCAAGTACGACCGCAATTCGGAGAGTTCACCGCCAGGGCTGAAATAGTTGGCCTCTTCGTAGATGCCCGTCACGCCGTTGCGGATGAAGAACTGGATGTTCGGCTGCAGGACGTCGAGATTCGGGAACGGCATGATGGTGTGTGCATAATTGATCACATAGTCCCAGATATGCAGGCGTTTGCAGATCTTCGACCAGCCTTTGATGTCATCCACGAACGTCTTGTTGTAGTCACAGCCGTCCAGCGGATGGACGAAGCAACATTCGATGGAGCACAAGCGGATGGCGACGTTAGGTTCCGGCTTCACGAATTTCGGCGGCTTGCGCGTGTATTGATACGCCAATGTGTCGATGATCTTCTCCGGATATTTTTTCGCGACTTCGCGGGCGATTGCATTCACAAAGTGCAGCAACGGACCCATTTGGCTCTCTTCCTTTTCAGCCAGCGCCTTGCATTTCTCACATGTGCAGTAGTTGTGCCAGTCGTTCTGCGAGACGCTGATGATGGCCGCACGCGGAGACTCCTCGCACCATTTCAAGACGGTCTCAGTCGCGATTTTCAGCACGTCTGGATTCGTCAGGCAGAGCTGCGAATGATCAATCACGCGATGGCCGTTGATTTCAGAATAATATTCCGGATGTGTCGCACCATAGATTCCCGGCGGCACCAAATAATTGAACGTATGGACGAAGCCGCGGTAGTGGATGTTGCCGCCCCATTCATCAACGTCAGGAATATATGTGCCGTTGTATTTGTTACGGACGCTGAAGGGCAGCGGACGGGAGCATGGATAATCCGTCGCACGTCCTTCCAGCGGAGGAACATAGACTTTCTTGAACGTCTTGAACGAATAGCTGCCTTTTTTCGGAATCACGATGCAGTCCGCCATGAACCAGCGGCAGCCGAGATTTTCTTCCAGGAACGTATAGACGGCGTACAGCACGCCACGGCGGCCGCCGGCCAGGGCGGTCCCCTGCTTGTTTACTTCGATGTGGATGCCTTCCAACCCAAGTTTCAGGAAATCAACATCAAAGCCATAATTCGACAAATCAGCATTACGACCGATGAAAATCGGATAACGGCCATCCGGAATACCAGACAGGATGTCGAGACAGATACCAGTCATCTGCTCAATATGCACCACAAAATCTTCAGCCGCATGCTTTTCCGACGGTGTAGGATCCAACGGGAGCACAACCGCCATCGTGTCGGCGGCCAACGTCTTACCGCCAAGACTGATTTTGCATTTGCCCAGATTGGCCTTGCTTTCAGCCAAGGCCGCCTCTTCTTCTTCCAGTTTCTTCTCAAGCTTCATGACAACCTCCTTGACTTCAGGTCTTTCCTTCTGTTTGTCTGAAACGCGACCCAGTGCAGACTTCTTCACGGCCAGAAGACGTTCCATGCCATCCACAGTCAACGCCTGATTGCTTCCTTTATCCATATAATCCAACGACTTGACGACAAATTCGTTCGGATTGGCGAGGATGGCTGCCAGACATATATTGAACTGATCCTGCAATGAAAAATTTGACAGCAATTCGCGTGCACGATGCTTTCCGTCAGGCCAGCGGATGGCTTCGTATCGCAGCATTTCAATCGTGTTCCGACGAATGTCGTCCTTATGCTCGTATGCCTTCGCCAACAGGCAGCAGATGTCCGCGCGAGCTTGGAAATTCGTTGTCGTATCACGCAGCCTGATGGTATTCACAAAGTCTTTCTTTCCAAGATAATAACGTGCAAGCAACTGGCGTTCGATCGGAGATGGATCCTGCTTCGCCTGCATCTCCTTGATGTGGTCCGCACCGCTCTGAACCATCACGATTTTGATGTCTTTTATGGCCATGGCTGAATTCTTCGCGTTCGTCAGCACCAGCGGCGTGAAATCGACTCTCTCCACGGGCACGCAGAAATTCACGGCTACGTCACGCCATTCGTTCCAGACGCCAACCTGGACATTGGTGCTGAAATGCCAGCCAAAACTGTCCCATCCATAGTTCACGAGCGCCATTCCGCCTCCGTTCGGCACATTGCCTTTCACTTTCGCCGTCGCCTTATAAACGGCGAAAGGCTCCACTTTCAGCGCACGCTTGCCAGCCTCCTGGTAATAGACAGGATTCGTCATCTTATGTTCGAGTACGGCATCGCCCTGCGGTGCACCGCCCTGCTCCTTCCAAATATCCGTCTGCGCCATCGCGCAACATGCCGCCAGCAGACAGCAAAGCGTTAGCAATTGTTTTGTTTTTCTCATGTCATTTCCTTTGGTTTTGAGTGGCATTTAATTGAAAATTATTATTTGTAATTTATTAATTAAAAGTAAGTTAAATCACTTTTCTGATGGTTCGCGCAAGCGAGGTGCCGAACTCCTTCGCAGCCGTGGCATCAACCGTCAAGTCACGCAGATTCGCGAACGGTATTTCAATCGACTGAGCGGCGGGCTCCCACGGAAGGCCAGCCGCCCACATCACCAACGTCTTGCCCTGCTTGTAGTTCGCCGACGTGTTCCACGACACGCCGAACGGCATGTCATCGCTTGAATGATGCGGAAACGACGCGGGCGACTCCTTCTCCAAAACAGCAGAAAACGCCGTGATGCCCGCCTGGATGCGTGGATTCTCCTGCCCGACGAAATACGTATAGACGTCTGTCGGCCCGCGCAGCCACGGGCAGTGCATATCAAACAGCAATACGGGTTTGACACGATATGCAAGTTCCATGATTGCACGAACTTCAGGATAAATCGCATCAGGGCCGTAGTCCCGTGCATGGTCGTGCGGACGACGGTTTTTCCCTTGGTCGCCGTCCTCCACGCCATCCTTGTCCGCGAACGGCACCGCATAAAACGTATATTCCTTATATAAATACGGATTCGCCGCGATCTCCCGCAGCATCCCTTCCAGTGAATGGGTCGCCATCGACTCCTGGCAATGGTGACGCGTCGTCACCAACACGCCTTTCGGCCCGTCACCCCATGTCAAAAGCTCGACGGAACACCCTTCCCGCGAGCGGCACAACTCTCCGCAATGGAACGTTCCATTGGGCATCGATGCAAGAAACGCCTCCCAATCCGACTGCATATACGGCACGCAAACGCAGAACCACACCTCACCTGCACCATCCGCATGGAAGCGGAACGTCTCCGCCTTCTTGTCCTCCTCACTGACGCCACCCCATGTCCAAGTTTTTCCTTTATCGACACTTATCGCCGCGCCACGATTTCCGACAGACGCGCCTTTCACGAATTGGAACACATAGTCTCCCGCCTCATCGAACTCCGCACGGAATTTCCAGTAGAACCAATCACCGCTCGTTCCACGCATCTCACGCCGCAGAAAAGCCTTATGGCCTTCTATACATTCCACGGTGATATTGCCGCCAGGCAGGTTGTTGTCTATGCGCATACAATGCTCCAGTGTTGTAAAACACAACTCACCTCCCATCCATCAATATGAAATATACACGGCTTTGTATTTTTTGGAAACGCAACTGTGTTTTTTTCTTTCCATGTCCTGTCGGTTCTTCCAAATATTTTCTCAAAAAGAAAAATTGCCTATTCCTATTTAAATAGTATTTTATTGTCAGTTTATTTCGCCTTGCACTTTATAGGCAAGATGGCAATAATACAAAAAAGGAGAAAGAAAATGTCACAATTCCAAACGACCAGCAGCCAGTCTTGGCTCAGCCGCCTCGGCGGAGCCTTCAAAGGCGTTCTCATCGGCTTAGTCCTGTTCATCATCGGTTTTCCCGTTCTTTGGAACAATGAACACAATGCCGTCCTCAACACCAACGCACTCAACGAGTTGACAAAAGTCACCATAGATGTTGGCACTCCCGAAATCAAGCAAGAAAACGAAGGCAAGCCCGTCTTCATGACAGGTCCCGCCAAAACCGCCGATATTCTCTCGGACCCTGATTTCGGTATTTCCGAAAACGCCGTCCGCCTTGAACGCGAAGTCGAAATCTACCAGTTCATCGAACAACAGAAATCCGAGACAAAGAAGAAAATGGGCGGTGGCACGGAAACTGTCACAACGTATTATTATGAGCGCGCATGGGTCCAAAACCCAATTGATTCCAATTCTTTCGCCGATCCAAATGCCAAGGGAAACTATCGTAACGTCGGTGCCATGAAATACCAAGACAACGATCTGCAGGCACAATCCGTCTCTTTCGGAGCCTTCCGATTCGGTCCTGAAATCATCTCAAAGATCGGTGGCCGCGAAACTTATCGCTTCGCGCAGGATTTCCAGTTACCCCCGCAGATGAAGGCCCTCGGAGCCCGCATCGAAGGCGAATACGTCATCATCCCATTCACGCCTCCTGCCCAAAATGCAGCAACCGCCATCGGCCAAGCCGTTGATGCCTTGGCTGGAAAGGCCGACCCCAATGCCGCTGGAAAGGCCGACCCGGATGCCGCAGGAAAGGCCGACCCGAATGCCGCTGGAAAGGCCGACCCGAATGCCGCTGGAAAGGCCGACCCGAATGCCGCTGGAAAGGCCGACCCCAATGCCGCTGGTCAGGCAGTTGGCCAAGTTGTCGCGCAGGCAGTCGCCCCCCAAGCCGCCGCCCCACAAATCGGCGACCTCCGCGTGAGATTCACTATCGTCAAACCACATGATGTCAGCCTGATCGCCGTCCAGAAAGGTGACACATTCACGGACTACGTGGCCAAAAACGGCAAGAAGCAGTTCCTGTTCCGTGACGGCACACACACGGCCGCTGATCTATTCGCAGCTAAAGCCGCCAGCAACAAGATGACGAGATGGCTTTTCCGTCTTCTCGGCTTCGTTCTCATGTACATTGGCATGAGCATGGTATTCAAACCGTTGTCTGTTTTGGCGGATGTCATCCCCTTCCTTGGCACGATTGTCGGAAAGGGCACGAGTTTCGTGGCGTTTATCATCGCCGCCATCTTCTCACTCATCACCATCGCCATCGCCTGGATCGCCTACCGCCCCATCATCAGCATCTCCCTGCTGGTCTTGGCCGGCGTATGCGTCTTCCTCTTCATTTCCAAGAAGAAGACAGCTGCTACTACAGCAGCTTGATGGCAGCCTAGATTCGAATAAAATATAAAAACATGGCGGGATGTGCTTTTATAAGCGTATCCCGCCATCTTTTTTGGCTACAATATTTCCATTAAGCCAGCCAGTCTTCTAGAGATTCTAGAGATTCTAGAGATTCTAGAGATTCTAGAGATTCTAGAGATTCTAGAGATTCTAGAGATTCTAGAGATTCTAGAGATTCTAGAGATTCTAGAGAT
>JAGCSE010000184.1 GCA_017964325.1 Victivallales bacterium
AAATCCATCGAAATCCGCAAAAGCCCTTTTGGCTCTTGCCACCATCCCGTCGATTTCCCGTTGCCCGAATTTCTCAGCCCATTTGATGGAAAACAAAGACGCCTGCGCGACATAAACTGTATTTGCAATCCAAAAATCCATCGGCACGGAATCATCAAAATAGGCGTCGATTTGCCCTATGCAGTAAGGAATGCTGCTTTCAATTCCAAAATTCTCCAATTTGTAAAACTCCTCAAATGGATCGCCGACCTCCCATCGGTTGAAATCGATGACACCGATGGATCCATCTTGCATATAGATCAGATTTCCGGGATGAAAATCGCCATGCAAATATGCCGGCGGTTCCTTCCAAATCTGATCGATATTTTCCTTTACATAACGAATGGCTATTTCATCATCCGGAATTCGAAGACCGGACTCTTCATACTTTGCCAATTGAAGCAGTTTCTTCTCTTTCTTTGTCTTGATGGGAACATCCTCTTCTTCCAACGGGACAGAATGAATTTTCTTCAGGATGACTCCCGCTTGCCGTCCTAACCGATACTGCTCGTTTTCAGATAATTGCGGGAGTGCATCCTCCAAATCGCACCCTTCAAGCCAAGCCAGAAGCATGTATGTGTTTCGATTCCCATTGCATGCACCGAACTCTTTGGGCATCGACATCCGGAAGCCTAATTTTGCATATTTTTCGATTATCTCAAACTCTTTCTTCTTTTTATCATATTCTTCAATGCTTGACAATCGAAGCAATAGATGTTCACCGGAAAGAGTTTTTATATGATATTTCTTATCGGTCGACCATCCTTTGTCCACAGGCTCCATGGAAGCCCAATTCGTACTTGATGATATGTCACGAAACATCTCTTGAAATCCCCCAAAACTTTTGTTTCGCACAAAAATTACTCCCATTCAATGGTTGATGGCGGTTTGGAGGAGATGTCGTAGACGACGCGGTTGATGCCGCGCACTTCGTTGATGATGCGGTTGGACATGCGGGCCAGAACGTCGTAGGGAATGCGCGTCCAGTCCGCCGTCATCGCGTCGATGGAATTGACGCTGCGGATGGCGCATGTGTATTCGTAGGTCCGCTGATCGCCCATCACGCCGACGCTCTTCACGGGAAGCAATACGGCAAAAGTCTGCCATATCGTCTTGTAATCCGGAAGCTTGCGGATTTCCTCCTGCACACGGATGTCCGCCTGCTGCAAAAGACGGACTTTTTCCGCCGTCACTTCGCCGAGAATCCGCACGCCCAGGCCGGGGCCCGGGAACGGCTGGCGGTCCAACAGTTCATCCGCCATGCCCAGCACGCGGCCGACGCCGCGCACTTCGTCTTTGAAAAGCTCCTTCAACGGCTCCACGAGTTCGAACTTCAGATCCGGCGGCAGGCCGCCGACATTGTGGTGGCTCTTGATGGTCTGCGACGGCCCTTTTCGCGGCGAACGGCTCTCGATCACATCCGGATAGATCGTCCCCTGCGCAAGATAGCGGCAATGCTTGAAACGGCGGGCCTCTTCCGCGAACACGTCGATGAACAGCTTGCCGATGGTTTTGCGCTTATCTTCCGGATTGTCAAGGCCTTTGAGCGCTTCATAGAAGCGTTCGGCGGCATGGACGACCGTCAAATCCAGCCCCAGATTCTTATGGAACATCTCCTCTACTTGTTCGGCTTCATGATAGCGCAACAGACCGTTGTCCACAAAAATGCAATGCAACCGTTTGCCGATCGCTTTATTCAAAAGGACGGCTGTTACGGAGGAATCGACGCCGCCGGACAGCCCGAGAACCACTTCATCGTCACCGACCTGCGCCTTCATCTTTTCAACCGTGTCATCGACCCATGACGACAATTTCCAGTCCGCCACGCATTTGCAGATGCCGAAGACGAAATTGCGAAGGATATCCGTTCCGAACTGCGTGTGAACGACTTCCGGATGGAACTGCAACGCATAGAAGCGTTTGGCGTTGTCGTACATCGCCGCGAACGGGCAGGTCGCGGAAACGGCGCCACGCTCGAAATTGGCGGGAATGGCCTCCACGCGGTCACCGTGGCTCATCCACACCGTGATGGTGGACGGAATGCCGTCGAACAGCGGATTGCCGGGCATGATTTCGATGGGCATCTTGCCGTATTCGCGCTCCGTTCCGGGCACGACCTTTCCGCCGAGCTTGTAGGACATCAGCTGCATGCCGTAGCAGATGCCCAAAATGGGAAGATTCATGTCAAAAATGGTCGTATCGACGGTTGGCGCGCCGTCTTCGAACACGCTGTTCGGGCCGCCGGAAAGGATGATTCCCGCAGGCGGATTCTGCTTCAGCTCATTCACTGTCGTGTCGCAGCGGATGATTTCCGAATAGACTTCCATTTCACGGATGCGCCGCGCGATCAGCTGCGTATATTGCGAACCGTAATCCAGAATTGCAATCCATTGTTTGCCCATATTTTCGCCTGTTTGTCTTATTATTTTCAACGGCTGGACGCCGTCGTTACAGCAATTGGTCGCACGGGAGTGCGACCCTCCCACGCCGCCGTCGTTACAATATCAATAGCTCATGCGCGTCGGGATGCCTGCATCCTTCATGGCACGTTTGATGTCCGTGATCGTATAGTCGCCCGTATGGATCATGCCTGCGACGATGGCCGCGTCCGCATGGGCATCGCGGAACACCGTCACGAGATGGTCGGGCCTGCCCGCCCCGCCGGACGCCACAACGGGAACGCCAACGGCGTCGGCGATCAATTTCGTGATCGTCAGTTCGAAACCTTCGCGAGTTCCATCCGCATCCACCGAATTGACAACGATTTCCCCTGCACCCAAATCAACAGCGCGTTTTGCCCATTCGAGGGCGTCCATTCCCGTGAATTCGCGGAAACCGCGCGTCGTGATTTCATAGCCGCATGGGCATTTCGGGCTGTGGACGGGATCCATGCCGAGCACGATGCACTGCCGTCCGAACGCCGCCGCGCCTTCGGCAATGATGTCAGGCTGGCGGACTGCCAATGAATTGACGGAGATCTTCTCCGCTCCCGCGAGAATGACGCGCTCCATGTCCGCTACGTTGGAGATGCCGCCGCCGACGGCCAGCGGGATGTGGATGGATTTCGCAACCGCCGTGACCATCGCAATGTCGATGGGGCGGCGTTCGGCGGACGCCGTGATGTCATAGACGACCAGTTCGTCCGCGCCGCCGTCCGAATAGGCGACGGCCATTTCGACGGGATCGCCCAAGTCGATGTTGTTTTTGAATTTCGTCCCTTTCGTGACACGTCCTTGACGGACGTCCAGACAAGGTATGATACGTTTTGTCAGCATGTTGCAAACTCCTTCAGGAGCGCCAGCCCCGCCTTGCCGGATTTCTCTGGATGGAACTGGTAGGCGAACAGGTTCCCTTTGCGGACGGCACTCGTGAACGTGACGCCCGCGTATTCCGTCCTGCCCGTCGTGTAGGGGCCGATTTCCGCGTAGTAGGAATGGACGAAATAGTAGTCGATGTCGCCGTTCACTTGATTCCAGCCGATTTCAGGAATCTTGTATCCAGGCGTGTCCGGAAAACGCTTCACCTTGCCGGGCAGGATGTTAAGCAGATTGACTCCGCCGTCCTCCTCGGAGTGTTCGAACAGAATCTGCATGCCAAGGCAGATGCCTAGAAACGGCTTGCCGGACAACGCCTGTTCGCGGACGACATCCGCCAGCCCGAACGTCGTGAGATTCTCCATGGCGCTTTTCGCTGCGCCGACGCCGGGGAAGACAATCCGTTCCGCCTTCGCGATGACGTCCGCTTCCCGCGTCACGACCGTTTCGACGCCCAGGGAGGCGAAGGCGTT
>JAGCSE010000185.1 GCA_017964325.1 Victivallales bacterium
AAGAGGACGTTGGGCGTGTAGGAGCCGAGCGACATGGAGATGATGTCTGCGCCGCTATCGACGGCGGCGATGATGCCCTGCGCGACATCGAAGGCGGAGCCTTCGCCATTGGCGTCAAGCACGGGAATGGACAGCAATTCGATGGAGGGTGCAAGACCTGCAAGAGCACCGTCGTTGGCGACGAGAAGGGAGGCGACGGCGTTGCCGTGGCCCGCGTCGGCGGAGTTTTGCACATAGCCGAAAAGGTCGATTTGCTTGATGTCGGCATTGGGATTGACGGTTGATTTGGATATGGCGGTGTCCAAGACGGCGACAGTCACGCCATCGCCGCGCTTTTCCTTGAATGCGTCGATGCCGAGCCAGTCGAGCAGATGGGAGCCGAATGACGGGCCGAGTCTGCCAGACCATGGTTCGATGGAGTCTTCGGGAATCCAGACGAGCGTGTCGTTGGCGGCGTTTAGTTCATCGAACTCGCGTTTTAGTCGGGCGAGCGTGGCATCATCGAGAATCACTTTGATGGAACGCAACGTTTCCGAAACGTTTAATGGACGGATGTTGAGTTGCGCAAGTCGCTCCAACAGCAGGAGATATCGTTCGTGTGAATTTACGGTGAGCGTCATCTGGCCTGGAGCGATTTTCGTGGAGTCGAGATGCTTCTGCTCGGATGGGCGGAGCGATTTTTCTTGTGCGTCATCCACGGAGTCGATGCGGAAACGCCTGACATGGACGTTTGATGCAATATGATGGGCTGACGGTGATTGTGACTTTTGGGGTGTAAGTTTCCTGTCCGATGACGATGGCCATAGGATGAATGCCGTCACGGCGATGATGACGGCGAAGATGATGACTTTCTGTGAATTGGTGAGATTCATGATAATCGTTTAGCCAATACTGCCTTGCCACCGTCAGCCGAGGGCACCTCATGCTATGGCAGCAGGTTTTTCTGGATTTTTCCTGCGGGATTGCGGGGGAGGGCGTCCATGATTTGGACAATGTGTGGGATTTTGTAGGATGGGAGGGTCTTGAAGCAATGGCGGCGGACATCGGCCTCTGTCAGTTTGACGCCTGGTTCGGGCACGACGTATGCCTTGATGAGTTCGCCAAGCGATTCGCGGACGCCTGTGGCGGGGACGCCTTTCACGGCGGCCTCCTTGACGGAATCCATCAGCATGATGGCGGCTTCGACTTCCGCCGCGAAGACGTTTTCGCCGCCGACGATGATCATGTCTTTTTTTCTTCCTTTAATAAACGCAAATCCTTCGGAATCATTGCATGCAAGGTCGCCCGTACGGAAGAACGTCTCTCCGTCGATGTCGATGAGCGATTCCTCCAGCTTGCCTGGACGGCCCCAATAGCCTTGTATGACGTTTTTTCTGGCGAACAGCAATTCGCCGACCTCGCCTGGAGCGCATTCCTTCAGATTTTCATCGACGATGAGCGGTCGGACGAACGGCAGTGGCTTGCCGATGGAATCGGGCCGTTCGAGGGAGTCCTTTCCGTCGAGAACGTGAGTCGCGGAAATAGTTTCCGTGAGGCCGAAGAAATTGTGGAGGTTGGCCTGCGGGAATTTCGCCTGAAGCATACGGACGGTCTTGACAGGCATGAAAGAACCTGCGTAGCCGATGACGCGGAGGGATGAGAGGTCGTAATCATCTAATGTGGGGAAGGTTACGATGCGTTGCAGGATGGTCGGAACCGTGAGGAACGTCGTGATTTTTTCGGCTTGGATGAGCGTGAGGAGCGGTTCGGGCTGCGTTTCAGCCGTGATGATGACGGGTGTGCATTGCGCGGCCGCAGCGGGCAGCGAACTGTAGAGGGCGGTGCAGTGGAACATCGGATTGACGAGCAAGTGGATGTCTGATGGGACGAAGCCCTGCGCGGTGATGGTTGTCATCACATTGAAAATCAAGTCGCAATGGCGCATGACGGCGCCTTTCGGGGCGGATGTCGTGCCAGATGTGTGCATGATGATGCTCGGGTCTTCGGGAGCGATTTCGACTGGTGTGAAGGCATTGCCATAATCAAAAAGTGATTGGAATGGAATTAGTTGTGTTGTGTTTTCAACGGCGATGACTGGAAAGTTCGTCCGTTCTTTTGCGGCTGTGAGGGCTTCTTTGTCGGCGTCGTTCTGGACGATGAGGGCGTTGGGTTTGACGGTGTCGAAAATCGTCACGAGTGATTCAGCCTTGAGCCACGGATTGACGGGTACGATGACTCCGCCGATTTTGACGAGCGCCCAATAGACAAGATAATATTCGAGAGAGTTCGGCAGACAGACGGCGATGAACGGTCGCGGCGTTTTCGCAACGGCCTGAAGCCCAGTGGCGAGTTTTTGGCATAGTTCGTCGGCCTGGGCGTATGTGAGCCGTTTGTCCAGGCAGACGGAGGCGAGTTTGTCGGGGGCCGTCTGGAGGGCATGGTTCCAGAATTCACGTGTTGTTTTGAAATCGTCTGTGAGCATTTTTTGTACCTTCCTGTTGGCTATATGCGATGTCGGATGGTGAAAATTAAGTGATTTACGTGGCTTTAAAAGGATTTTAGGAAAAAAAGCATTATATTTATCGTCAGGAGATAAATATATGCCAGAAAAATCAAAAAACATAGCACAAAACAAAAAAGCGCGTCATGATTATGCGATTTTAGATACGTTGGAGGCGGGGATTGCGCTGACGGGCACGGAAGTGAAATCGTGCCGTGCGGGCGGTGTGTCACTGGTGGATTCTTACGCGACGATTCGCGAAGGAAATTTGATTTTGCTTGGAACGCACATCGCGCCGTACGCATTCGGCAACCGAGAGAACCATGAGGAACGTCGCAACCGCCGTCTGCTGGTGCACAAGAAGGAGATTCTGCGGCTGAAGAAGAACATCGAGCAGAAGGGCTTGACGTTGATTCCACTGTCGTTCTATTTCAATTCACATGGGCGTGTGAAAGTGAGCATCGGCATCTGCCGCGGCAAGAACGCAGGAGACAAGCGGGAGGCGTTGAAAGAGCGCGAAGACAAGCGGGATATGGACAGGATGCGGAAACGGTAACACAGACGCGCAGAGGGGGTTAACGTAGAGACACGGAGGCGAGAGGCGCAGAGTTGTTTTCTGGTAATTAGTTAAGATACATCACGATGTTAGTTTCAGATTTTGATTATGATTTGCCCGAGGAACTGATTGCGCAGCATCCGACGGAACGGAGAGAGATGTCGCGGATGCTGGCGTTGGACCGCGTCAGCGGCAGATATGAATTGAAGCAATTCACGGATTTTCAAAGCTATCTGCGTCCAGGGGATTGCCTTGTACTGAACGATACGAAGGTCATTCCCGCGCGGTTGTGGGGGCATCGTGCGGGTTCGGGCGGCCGTGTGCAGGCGTTCATGCTGGAGGAGAACAAGGACAAGACGTGGAAGGCGCTGTTGCGGCCCGGACGGCGGCTTTCGCCCGGCTCGCGGGTGGATTTGGACGGCGACGATTGCGGCGGTTTCGTGGTCGTCAGCAAGAACGAACTGGACGGCACCTACAATCTCTCGTTTGATGAAAAGGACGTGCTGTCCGTGATGGAAAAGCACGGGAAGATTCCGTTGCCGCCGTACATCAATCGAAATCCAGAAGATGCTGATTTCGAACGATATCAGACGGTTTATGCGGCGCATCCGGGGACAGTGGCGGCTCCGACGGCGGGGCTGCATTTCACGCCGGAGATTCTGTCGCAGATCGAATGTTCCGGTGTGAAGATCGTGAAATTGACGCTACATGTCGGGGCGGGGACATTCAAGCCTGTTTCTGTTGAGCGTGTTGAAGACCATGTCATGCACGAGGAGGCGTTCATTCTCTCGCCCGAAAGCGCGGCGACGATCAACAAGACGCATGACGATGGCCATCGCGTGTTCTGCGTGGGCACGACGACGGTTCGTGTGCTGGAAACATGTGCGGACGAAGCGAAACCAGGCCATGTGATTCCGCAGGAAGGACGGACAAAGATTTTCCTGTATCCTCCGAAGACGCCGCAAGTTGTGGATTGCCTGCTGACGAATTTTCATCTGCCGAAATCGACATTGCTCATGTTGGTTTGCACATTCTGCGACTACGATCATGTGATGGCCGCATACAAGTTCGCCGTGGAGCAACGGTTGCGCTTTTTCAGCTACGGCGACTGTATGTTGCTGCATAAAGACTGACGGAGGAGGACGTTGTGAAATCGAGACGTATCCGAGTCGGCGTGAGCGCATGTCTGCTGGGGGAGGCATGTCGCTATGACGGGCGGTCGAAGCCATGCGTTATGGTTCGCGATGTGCTTTCCAAATTGGTGGATTTTGTTCCTGTCTGTCCTGAGTGTGAATGCGGGCTGGGCTGCCCGCGCGTCGCGATGGATTTGTATCGCGACGACGGCGGCGACGAGATTCGCATGACGGCGAAGGATGGCGTGGAACATGGTCCGCAGATGCGTGAATGGATTTCGCGGAAATTGCCTGAATTGAAGGACTTGGCAGGATTCGTGCTGAAGGCGCGGAGCCCAAGCTGCGGCCTTGGCGATGCGAAAGTGAACGGCGGGCCGGAATGCACGGACGGGGTGTTTGCGGCGGCTTTGCGGAAAGCTTTTCCGCAGATGCTTCTGCGGAACGAAGAGTCGTTCGCGACGGAAGTGGATTGTGCGGCGTTTGTGAAAGAACTGGAAGATGTTGCATTGCTGCAACGCGTTGAAAAATGCGTGCGCGATTTGCTGGCGAGCAGTCCCGCGTGCCATGATTGGGACCATACGCTGCGCGTGTGGAACAATGCGAAACGCATCGCCGCGATGACAAAAGCAGCCCAGCCTGATGTAGCTTTGGACGAAACACTGGTTTCCGTGGCGGCGTTGATGCACGATATCGGCCGCCCGCAGGAATTGGCGGATCAAGGCAAGACGAACCATGCCGTATATGGCGCGGAGCTGTGCATGAAACTATTGCCCGAACTTGGCGTGGATGACGTAAGTTATTGCATGAGAGTGGCGGACTGCATCCGTTCGCACCGTTTTCGCAAACGGGAGGGCAATGCGGAGCCTGTGAGTCTGGAGGCGAAAATCGTCTATGATGCGGACAAATTGGACAGCATCGGGGCGATTGGCATCGGTC
>JAGCSE010000186.1 GCA_017964325.1 Victivallales bacterium
CCGTGCATCAGCTCCAAGAGACAAAACGCCAATGCCTCGTCCGACATCTCGCTCCGCAACACACCTTCCCGCCGCCCGTAGCGAAACACATCCGCAATGGCGTCCATGAGACTCGAGTAATTGCTTTTCATCTGCTCGCAGCGCATCTTCGCCTCCGGCGTGTCTTCAGGACCTTTCCTGTTTAATGCGAACGCGATATGAAACATCGGATGACGGCGTTCATGCGACACGGCAATCTGTTTGCACACTCCCGTCAGCAACTCCTGAAAGCTCCCCTTCTGCATCGACGCCGCGCGAATCGACGCCACCAAATCTTCATGGCACGACTGCAAAATAGCGTACAGCAACGCCTCCTTCCCCGAAAAATAGCGGTAGAGAGTCCCCTTCCCCACCTGCGCCAGCTGCGCGATCTCGTCCATCGTGATTTCATCATAACGACGCGACGCGAACAGTTCCTCCCCCGCCTTTAAGATCTGGTTCCGCTTCTCCCTGGTTTTCACTGCCATCGTTCTAAGATCCTTGCATATTTCGCTTCAATGCGTCTGCTTGCCATCCGAAACGGACTGGCCAGTATCGCATGCCATGCTCATTTTTCTTCATATTCATGTATTTGAATACGCTTGTCTGAAACTGACTGGTCAGTTCCGAATGAAAACATACACTGGATTTCCGATGATTCAAGAGGAACCATGCGATTTTTCAAACGTTCTTTTCCAGACACCGTCAGATTTTCAACGTCATGGCGACCGTTCCCATGGGCGGCAGCTTGAACTGAAGCCGCGTCCCGCCGTCGGCGGTCTCCTCCATCATGGGCGGAATCACAAAACCGCCAGAGAGCAACCGCACGAAAACCGCATGTCTCTTCAACAGGATTCGCGCCCACGCATAGGTGTGTTTGCGGTTGCTTGCGAACAAATGGAACAGGCCGTCGGACGCCTCATAGCCCCAAAGGCGGATGTTTTCCACGTCCGCTTCCGCACGCATGACGGAAAATGCCTCATTGACGTATGTTGCGGCAGCGGACAGAAATCCGTCCTGCGGCCAGCGTTCCGGCAGATCATCCAGCCAAGTGTATGGATTCTTCGGAGAATATGTTTTCTCCAACGGCGCACGGCGCTCCGTCTTGCATTCGCCGTCCACGAACAGTCTGAAAACCATCGAATCCTCCACGCCGTCCATGCCGATTTCAACGACATCACCGTCAGCCGCCGCATGGATTTTCTTCCGTTCCTCCGCAGAGAAAAAGGCCGGATGCAGCACGACCAACGGCCCCGCCCCGCTCGACGGCAGATCATCAAGCCGAACGATGGCGGGCAGCACCGCCCCATGCGACAGCAAGGCGGCATGCAACCCATGTGAATTCAACGGCGCATGACCGAAACGATACGTTTCTGTCTCGCGTTTATGCGCATCATCCGACCACACGACGCGCGGATACAACAATTTAGAAGGCTTTGCGGCGAAGGCCTTTGCATACAAATCGTCGAACATCTCCCACTCTGCCTTGCGGATACCGTCCGCCAGGCAGACCGTCACGCCATCTAAGACGCGTTTGTCGTTGCACAGGACATTTGCCAACGAGAGGATGTCCGTTTCCATCAGCGTCGGAGCATGATGCAGGACGTTGTACTGCTCCAAACCGTCTTTCACGCAATGCAACAGCAGAATCTCACTATCGGGGGCGCAGGCCTTAAGCCGCTGAACCGTCGCACGATAGTCATCCGCCTTCGGGATGTCCGTGTAGTCCCATCCTTCCAGTTCCAACGCAGCGGCGTTCGCCTCGCAGATCCAACGGCGCACGCCCGCCTCCGTCATGAGCTTCACATCGACGCCGTAGCGGATTCGCGCCTCCAGCGGATCGCGTGTCCAGCAGGAATTGATGGCATGCCCCCAGCCGTTGCGGTCGAGCATGGCAATCGTCTTCCGCCAGAACTGCGCATGACGCCGCGCATGGAAGTCAGTCCACTCTTTACGTTTATTTTCCAATATCCATTTCGCGCGTTCCGTCAAGCCAAGTCCTTTCGGACAAACAACTTCCGTATCCGCCATGAACTGTCCGACCATGTCGTCGGAAAAATCAGCGTATGCGATGCACTCTCGCGGATGGCCGAATCCGTCCGCCCCATGCAGGCCGTCGAAACCGTAATCCCGCATGAACGCTTCCAGCTGGCGGACAAAGAAGTCTTCATAGAGCGTACCGTCGCTGATGTGCTTCCAGATGCACAGCGACGTGGGGCGGCCGAGAAAATCGACATAGCGGACCTCCTGGTGGTGGTCGATCCATTCATCCGTGTCCGGCAGGCCGCGCTGCCGCTGCGTCTCCTTCGACATCAGTTGGTCAAAGAAACTCACAAATACTTTGACGCCATGATGTTGGAGTTCCTGAATGAGTCCGCGTAGCTGGAATCGCGTCCAGTTCTGGATGTCATGCTCTTCATTGCGCGGCCGCGCATGATAGGCGCAATGTTTCAATCCAATTGGCGCGTCCTCCGCCAAGCCATGATGCGAATGGATAAGATCCGTGTTCCAAATCAATATGGAAATGACCTCCGGCCGCACAGGCATGCGCGACAGGAATTCTCCAACGCCATAATCCGCCTGCCGATTGTCAAAACCGATAAGCTCCATCCAGAGGAATTTACGAAAAGATGCTTCCGACATGATTTTCCTGCAAAGTTGTTTCAATGACGCACAGACTTTTTCTCATATCATAATATATATAGTATATGCTGTCAAGAAGCCTTTCCATATTTCATCATGATTCATGGCTCACCCAAAACTCTAAAGTGATGGAATTTTGCCAAATTCGCTCAGTTAAAGTGATGGAATTTGCCTAAATTCAATCACTTTGTGTTTGACATTCTCAAGATGACATATATTTTAACTTTATGTAAATCAAGAGGTAATCATGAAAATCAAACGATATTATCTGGACAAGCTTTCATCCATGTTACAGCCAGGCAAGGTTCTGGTCATATACGGACCGCGCCGCGCAGGCAAAACGACATTGATAACCGACTTCATGTCCACATGGGATGGGGGACGGTATTTTTTGGGCACGGGAGAAGACCGCTCCGTCAGGGAAGTACTGGATTCATCCGATGTCAATCTCATACGAAGCTCTTTCGCAGGCTACAGCCTAGTCGTCATTGATGAAGCACAGGCACTTTCCAATGCAGGCATAGGATTGAAACTGTTGGTTGACACATTGCCGGATGTAAAAGTCATCGCGTCTGGTTCATCGTCATTCCAACTTGCCAATGACCTAGGCGAACCTCTGACTGGACGGCGACGCACCGCCACGCTTTTCCCCATCTCCGCCATGGAAATCGCAGAAGAATTTGGAAACATGCATCTACGCCAGACGCTGGACGACTGGCTCGTCTATGGAATGTATCCTGAAATTATAACCATCGAGAACAAATTGGACAAAGCAGAAGCCTTGCATGAACTATGCAACTCCTACCTGTTCAAAGACATCCTTTCATTTGAACGTATCCGCAATGCCGACAAGATCCATCGTCTTCTCGGTCTGCTCGCTTTTCAAGTCGGCAAGGAAGTTTCCCTGTCGGAACTAGGCACTGGGCTCGGTTTGAACAGACTGACCGTTGAACGATATGTTGATTTGCTTGAGAAATCGTTTGTCATTTTCAGATTGCCAGGCTTTTCACGCAATCTACGCAGTGAAATCACTAAAACCAACCGTTATTATTTCCACGACAACGGCATCATGAACGCCATCATCAATAATTTCAATCCAATCGACAAGAGAAGCGGCGTCGATGTTGGTGCCCTATGGGAGAATTTCATCATTACAGAAAGACGCAAGAAGCAGGAATACAAACGTTTGCTCACCAACAACTACTTTTGGCGCACGTATGAACGTCAAGAGATTGATCTTGTTGAGGAACGTGACGGCGATTTGTTTGGATATGAGATAAAATATGGCAAGGCCATGCCGCACCCACCATCCCTTTGGCGCGAAAACTATCCCACCGCTCATTTCGAAGTCATCTCACGACAGAATTTCATGGATTTTGTCTTGTGAATGATTTGAATCCTCTCTCATTGGAGATGAATAACGGATTTGAATTCCTTATATTTTGTAAGGGGTTCGTTTTCGGACAACCTTATACTGCTGTTTTTCTTCGGTAAGGCCGTCAATCACAGCTAAATACTCATCAACCTGCCTATCAATCAGACGTGATTTGTAATCTTGTCTCTTCATTGAAAACATCCATTAGCTAATACATTAATATTATAATGCAAATCAATGGATTTTCAAATTTCATCCGCTAGGATTTTCGGTTTTCATCCGCTAGGATTTTCAGTTTTCATCCGCTAGGATTTTGTCCTTTTCGTCGCTTTTGTCCATTTCGCCAAACGAAAAAAAGCCCCGGATGATGTCATCCGAGGCTTCTATATGGTGTGCGACGGCGAACTCGAATCGCCGACCTCTACCGTGTCAAGGTAGCGCTCTAACCAAACTGAGCTAGTCGCACATGTTGTCGCAAACAACCATAAATTAGCACGATTTCCGTTTTTTGCAATTCAATCGAGTTGTTTTTCACGCATAAAGGCTGAAATAGCCCATCAAGCCGTTGCGATAGCCGTCGAGAATGTCGGCCGCAAGCTCATTGCCTGGCGAGCAAGCCTGCAACGCCTTCGCAAGATAGAACTCCTTCAACTGGCAGTTGCGGTACGTTGTCTCGTTGATTTCACGGCGGTTTGCACGAACGGCGTCCCGCAGCGTCTTGATGGCGTAGCCGCTCATGCCGGGCGTACGCAGCATTTCCTCCAGCAAACCTGCGGCATCCGGATCGGGATTCTTCTGCAACGCATAGCAGACGGCGCGGAAATGCGAAAACGCATCGTCCGAACACATATCCGCCAATTTCTCCCGAACAGTCTTTGCATCGCCGCCAATCGCCGTCAACGCGAACAACATGCAATCGACTTGGCTGACCGACATGCCGAACTGCCCCATGCCACGGTAGTTCCAGCCTTCGTCCCATTTGGCAGCCTTCAATGCTTTCACAACCGTTTCCTTGACGCGCTTTTCGCCAAGAAACGCCAGAATCATCGCCGTCTTGATGTCGGATGGATCTTTATCGTATGCCGCCTGCAAATCCGCCATCTTCTCGTCCGGCGACATGAAAATCGTGGCCAGTTCGTAGTGCGGATCGGTGGCGGGAACGCCTGGAATGTCATCTGTCTCTTCCAGAACACTTTCTGGAAGTATTTCTTTTTCAACGAGATGCTTCTGGACTTCACGCATATCGATGCCACGGAGCGTCTTGCCTTCCCGCGCCGCCATGGCAGCGGCGTAGCCGACGGCGTAGCCTTGGTTCTGCACATCCGGCTGCATGCGGATGAGCGGCAGGCAGTCGCGCTGCGCACTGACCGCAAGTCCCGTCGCCGCAATATTCTCCAATCCTTTCGGCAGCAATGCGCGGAACGGCACGTTGGCGAAATGGCCGTCATGTGTCGGTGGCTGCAGCATGAACATCGGATGGACGACAAATCCATGCGTGTCGAAATTGCTCATGGCCTGCACGACCGTGTCGTCGTATTTGCGGTTCGCATAGAAGTCCGACGGCTGCAGCACGATGTCGCCGACAATGCGGCGGCGTTCGCGCGTATTCTGTATCTGTATCACATCAAATTGCTTGCGGAATTTTGCGCGTGCCATGACAAAACTGCGTGTGCAGTCGAGAATGTCATGGTCGCAGATGAATTGGAAATCCGTATTCCAGCTGTATCCAGGCCGCACAGGCGAAAGTCCCGCGCCCTGGACGGACGGCTCGTCGGCGGAGGCCATGACCGTTTCGCCGCCCGCTTCCGCAACGACGTCGGCGTTGCCCGTCGCGTCGATGACAAGTTTCGCGGCGACACGCCGAATGCCGAACGGCCCCGCAATCAGCACACCATCGACGGCATTTCCGTCAACGGACGCCGCGATCGCCATCGTCCCGAAACGCATATCCACTTGGGCGTCATGTATTTCCTTCAGGAAATACGCCTTCTTCGATTCGATGTCGCTGTGGCCGCGCTTCATGTCATGCTTGTTCTCGCCCGCCATCGCGATAATCCCTTTGTCGATTTCCGTCGTGAAACCGACGCGATTGCCGAAATAGTAGTCCGCGATTCGCCCGACGGTCATGATGCCACCGAGGTCATGCAGCGATTCGATGCACATCGTCTTCGCGCCTGCGCGCCCAGCCGCGATGGCTGCTGGAGCACCAGCCGTACCGCCACCGACAACAAGCACATCCACCGTCTCATCAACGGCGAACGTATCCAAATCGAAGGGCACCGTCGGACAGTCATGGAAACGATGGAACGAATCTTTACGGATGAGTTCTGATGTACAGTCACACGGTTTGCGCCCATCAGTCACCATCTTTCGGAAAGGTATGTTATTCAATGCGTTGTACAATTCTTCACCATCGAACCGATCCGCCAGGAAGATCGGCATACGGCTGGACGGCTTGTAGTTTTTCACGACATGGGGTAGGCCGGCGACAATAGAGACATCCGAGCCATACGTCATGTCCGGATGCCATGTGCGCAGACGTGCCTCCACCTCCACGCGTGCCAGTTCCGCATCCGACGCCTCCTTCATTTCCATCCATTCCGTGTTTTTGAAGACGGGCACGGATTTGCCTTCCAACTGGTATTCCAACGGCAGTTTTTCGACTTTTGCGCCGTTGGACGCGCTTAGTTGAAATCGCGTTACTTTGCGGAATCCCGCCTTGAACGACGTCATTGGAAGGCCGCAGCATCTTGCAACCAAACTATTTTCCGTCGCATCGACGATGACTTTCGCCTGAATGGCCTGGAAGCCCGAACGGTCTGCGACAATCAATCCTGCCATGTTCCCACCGTCATCAAATACGGGGCAGACGGGATGAACTTGATACAGGAAATCAATGTCATTGTCCATGAGCAATTGTTCGACTTTCCGTTTCACATCCATCGGCGTCGGAATATCGGAACCACTGAAAATCGTGTTCCAAATAGGATCGTTCTTGCCCTGCAAATCAAAATGCGATGCACTTAGTTCTGCAAAATACGGTTCATTCGTAATATAGAAGATTTTATGCCCCAATCGTTTGGCAGCCAACGCAGCCAGAATGCCTCTTTTTGTTCCCCCGACCACTAGCATATCAACGGAACAAATCTGCGGAACATTGATTTTCATGGTTCTTTCCTTATTAATATAACTATCGTTTTACCAACTAAATGCCTTCAAGCACGGCAGCAGGGATCGTCGCCACGCCAATCCATGTCACAGGATGGTCGGGCGGAGCATCCGCACTGACGACTCCATGGTGATTGCATGTGTTCCCTGTATAGAAAAGGTAATACAAGTCATTGACTTTCACAAGATCATGCGGCGCATAGATTCCCTCCACGCCCTTTTCGCGCGGAAAGCCTGGCAGCCGCTGCCGCTCCCAATGAATTCCGTCCTTCGAGCGGCAGAACTCCAAGTCCCCCGTGCCTGGATCCGACCTGTAATGCCCAAGCACACCAATCCTCCCATTCATCATGTAATTGACCGCAAGATAGTAGAACTGAAGATCATACGGATCTTTCTCATCGCGGATGAGAATCCGTTCCGCAGGACTCCAATGCAGTCCGTCTTTACTCGTCCGCCGCTGGATGAACCGCAGGCATGGGTCTTTCTGATGCGGCTCCGGGCCAGGCGGGCACATCATGACTTCGGCGGAATACAACTCAAATGTTCCGTCAGGCATGAGATAGACGTTCGTCGCATCGTTCAACAGCATATCCTCCGTCACCTGCGGCTCGCCCTCCGGACGCGGCAGCTCCGCTGGTCTGACATACAGCCACAATTTCTTCTGTTTCAACGTTTCAAGCGGCACCGCACGGTCGCCCGGATGGCAGAGGACAGGCCGCCGCCAGTCCGCCACGAAAAAATTGACGCCGTCATCGCTGTCCGCCGCCAGATAGCGGTTGACATCCGACGCGTGCGCCCAGAAATAAATGCGCTGCCGTCCATCGGGCAAATCAAGATGAACTGGCTGCGTCAGCATCCATTCCATCGGCACGCCGATGATGTTAAGTCCTTCCTTCTGAGGTCCTTCTGCAATCTGCATCATGGTCTCGCCCAACGATTCGAAATCCTCCGTGAAATCGCGGTAGCCAAACGTGTATTTCTTGAGGCCGTCGTTCCGCCGCGAATACCACAACCGCCATCCGCCGCCGTCCCGATGGACAACGCGACACGTGAAATCCTGTACGTGCGTTTCAGAATCGCCGCAAATCAAATATTTTCCAAGCGTCCACTGACCGCGCATTTCTTCAGCAGTCATGCCATTTTCTGCCTCTGGACCACCTTGAATCTCTTGCTTCGTCATGCCTTTTCCTTATTAATGATAATATCAATCGTTTATTCCTTATAAAGATAATTCCAGACATCCGAAGTAGCAAACGCCAATCATAACATTTTTTTTCTTCAAATAATCATCTTTTTTTTCATGAATTGCATTTGAAATTTATCTATGCGTATTTAAATTATATGATTGAAATTAATTTCTTCTTAATGTTTGTCTTTGGGTTCGTAAAAAAACACAACAAGGAGTAGAAAAACAAATGAAAAGACTCGTCATGTTCACCCTGATTGAGTTGCTGGTGGTCATCGCCATCATTGCAATCTTGGCCGCCATGCTGCTGCCGGCCCTCGCCAAGGCCCGTGAAAAAGCCCAGGCCATCAACTGCACGTCCAACATGAAGCAGATCGGCCTCGCCCTCAATATGTATGCGGGCGACTACGACCAGACCATGCCGCGCGCAATCGGCAACCTCGCAGAAGGCATGCACTGGGGCAACTGGCTCCAGATGGTTTGCCCGTATGTCGGCGACAAGAAGCCCTTCCTCTGCCCGAAGAACTCCAACGTCAAGACCGCCGGATGGGAAGCGGGCGAATTCGCCCCCTACACTGGCATCCCGCAGTCCTACATCGCCCACGGCGCCATCACCGTCGCCAATTTCACGGGCAATGACAATTCCCGTTTCCCGATCCCGCACCACAGCACGGGCCACAAGACCAAGCAGTCCGATTTCAAGGCCCCGTCCATGCTCATCGCCTTCGGCGAATGCAACCGCCGTAATGACCCGTATTTCTGGTCAGATTGCGGTGGTACCGCCGGCTCCAACGAGCATTTCTCCATGATCAACCACAACAACATGACCAATTTCTCCTTCTGCGACGGCCATGTCCAGGCCATGAAGCCGCACAACACCTACGGCAATGGCGGAAACATGTGGGACTCCAAGGCTGGCAACGCCGTCCCCGAAAAGCTGAAGGAAATGATGAACGAAGCAACCACCAAGATGCTTGACAACTAAACCTTAATAGCTATCTGCTTATTTCGCCCTGCCCGCAGTTTTTCGCTGCGGTCAGGGCTTTTTTTTGTCTAGAGATTCATAAAAAAAGCAGAAAAAACAAAAAAATTAAAAAAAATTACATTTTTATTTGCAAGCCTTTCATTTGTCTTTATAGTATATTTAATGAAAATTTAATATTTATTGATATTATTCAATATATATTACATTATGTAAATATGTTTTATTCCCCAAGCTCACACACAACAAAAGGAGAAAAAGACAAATGAAACGGATCGTCATGTTCACCCTGATCGAATTGCTGGTGGTCATCGCCATCATCGCGATTCTCGCCGCCATGCTGCTGCCGGCCCTCGCCAAGGCACGTGAAAAGGCCCAGGCCATCAACTGCACGTCCAACATGAAGCAGCTAAGCCTCGCCCTCAACATGTATGCCGCCGACCATGACCTGGCCATGCCGCGCGCCATCGGCAACCTCATGGAAGGCGCTCACTGGGGCAACTGGCTCCAGATGATCTGCCCGTATGTCGGCGACAAGAAGCCCTTCCTCTGCCCGAAGAACTCCAACGTCAAGACCGCCGGCTGGGAAGCG
>JAGCSE010000187.1 GCA_017964325.1 Victivallales bacterium
GAGGGCATCGTGCCTGTGCATCTGACGGAAACGGAATTTGTGCTAGGCGTATCGAATGATTTCCTCCGTGACTGGATGAGCAATCATTTTGTGGATGTCATTGGCGACAAGTTGTTTGAGACGGCGGGACTGCGCCGCCGCGTGACGTTTGAGAGCGGCCATGAGAAGCCACGCGAGACCGTTGTGGAGACGGTGGCGGAGACTCCCGCGCCAGCGGAAACGGCGGAATCGCCCGCAAGCGACTTGAACAGCCGTTTCACTTTTGACCGCTTTGTGGTCGGTGATGGAAGCCAATATGCGTACAGCGCGTGTCTTGCGGTTGCGGAGTCCCCTGGGACGGCGTTCAATCCGCTGTTGATCCACAGTTCCATCGGGCTGGGCAAGACGCATCTGCTGCAGGCGATTTCCCACGATGTGCTGCGGCGCAATCCAAAAGCGAAAGTGGAATACCTGACGAGCGAGGAATTCTGCAATCAGTTTACGAAAGCACTTCAGCATAACAGTCTTCCAGAGTTTCGCGACCATTTTCGTGACATCAACGTGCTGTTGATTGACGACGTCCAGTTCTTCGGGACGAAGGCTGGCTTCCAGGAGGAGTTCTTCCACACGTTCAATGCCATGTACACGAATCATCGCCAGATCGTCATGGCGTCGGATCGTCCTCCACAGGAAATCAATGGTCTTGAGAAGCGTCTGATTTCGCGCTTTGAGTCGGGGCTTATGGCGGAGATACAGCCTCCGGATTTGGAGACTCGCATCGCCATCATCCGCAAGAAGCAGGAAGATCAGACGGTGAAACTCAGTGAAGAGGTAATAAATTACCTTGCCGCGCACGTGAAGTCAAGCGTTCGGAGGCTTGAAGGGGCGGTTTTCAATTTGGTTTCGCACGCAAGCCTGACGAAGCAGACGATTACGATTGAAGTGATGGAGCAGGTGTTGAGGAATCTCTTCCATGAAGAGGCGGATACGCAAGTGACGGTGGAGCATATCCAACACATTGTCGCGGAACACTTTGACATCCGTTTGGCGGACATGATGAGCAAACGCCGCCCCGCCAGCGTGGCCTGGCCGCGCCAAATTGCCATGTATTTCGCCAGAAAACTGACGGATTTGTCCTTCCCTTGCATAGCGAATGAATTTGACAGGACACACGCCACCGTGCTTCATGCCGTCACGGCAGTCGAGCAGAAGATAGCCGAAAGCCAGAATTTCAAACGCGAGATGGCAGTGTTGGAACGCAAGCTGAAGAGCTGACGTTTTTTTCAGCCAAGCCGATTGTCATTTCTGGAAAAATACACAGAATCCGTGAAAGTGGGATTGTTGAAATTTTACTTTCACGGATTTATGTATTACATTGACTTGTTTTTTATCATCCAACGTCATATAGGAGAAACAGATGAAAGAACTACATGTCGGTATTGTCGGTCTTGGCTGGGTTGCGGAAGCCCATTTGATTGCATTCAATCAGACGAACGGTGCGAAAGTGACGGCGGTCTGCAGTTCGCGAAATCCCTCGCCGGCGGAAGTCGAAAAGCGCTATGGTGTTCCGCTGAAGGTATATGCGAAGCTGGAAGATATGTTGGCGGATCCTGATATCGATATCGTTTCCATCTGCACGGCGAATCCGCTTCATCCACAGCAGACAATTGACGCCGTGAATGCGGGCAAGCACGTCTATGTGGAAAAACCGATGGCGTTGTCGTACGAAGACACGAAGCGGATGCAGGCGGCGATCAAGCAGAGCGGCAAGAAGGTGTGCGTCGGCTTTGAATGCCGTTACAGTATGCAGGTCAAGCTGTTGAACTCCATCGTCGAGAAGGGCTTGATCGGCGATGTGACGTATGGCGAATCGGATTACTACCATGGCATCGGCCCATGGTATCGCCAGTTCTGCTGGAGCAACACGGCGGCGGGCGGTGGCAGCGCATTGTTGAGCGGTGGTTGCCACGCGATGGACGCCCTCATGTATCTGATGCGCGAACCCGTGCTGGAGGTCATGAGCTACTCCACAAAGAGCAAGGCCGACTGCTTCGCAAGCTACGAATTTGATCCATGCAGCGTGACAATTCTGAAATTCGCGAATGGAAAGGTCGGCAAATGCGCGGCTAGCATCGACTGCCTGCAACCGTATTATTTCCATTTCCAACTGGTCGGCAGCAAGGGAAGCATTCGTGACAACCAGTTGTATTCTATGGATTTGGACGGACTGGTCAAAGACCGTTGGACGACGATGCAGACCTCGACGCTTGATTCCGGCGAAGTACTCGATCATCCATATAACCCGCAGATGCAGGCATTTGTGGATGCAATCCATAACGACACGCCCGTCCCGCTGACGAGTTTTGACGATGCGTTCGAGACGCACAAGGTCATCTTCGCGGCGGACTTGTCCGCCAAGCTGGGCCGTCCAGTGAAGCTCTCCGAGCTGAATTGATATTGGGATAAAAAAACACCGTCGCCGAATTTTGCTTTTCGGTGACGGTGTTTTTTTTATAACGTATAGGCGCAGAGTTATTTGAACTTGCAGACTCCATCGAGATAGACTTGGTTGACGGCGAATTCGTCATCAAGGACGGTCAAGTCGGCGATGAAGCCTTCTTCGATCTTGCCTAAGTTCTTGATGCCGAGGTTGCAGGCCTGATTGTAGGATGTGGCTTTGACGAGTTGGCAGAGCGGCTTGCCCGTGACTTCTGCAACGTTCTTGAAGGCGGTGTTGAACTGGAGGGTGGAACCAGCGAGAGCGCCGTTGGAGGCGAGACGCGCGGCACCGTCGGAGACGACGACGGCAAGACCGCCGAGCTGGTAGTTGCCGTCGGGCAGGCCCGTGGCTTCCATGGCGTCGGTGATGAGGAGGATTTTGTCGATGGGTTTGACCTTGAATGCGAGGGCGATCATGTCGGGACAGAGGTGGATTTTGTCGCAGATCATTTCGATGTAAGTATTGTCGTCATAGAGACCTGCGCCGACGAGACCGATTTCGCGGTGGTGTAGTTTCGTCATCTGGTTGCAGAAATGGGTCAGGCGGCAGAGGCCTTTGGCCTGGCCGAGCTTGTATTGGGCCATGGTGGCGTTGGTGTGGCCGCAGGACGGGACAATACCAGCCTTCACGAGTTTCGCGGTGAAGGGGACGGCACCTTCCGTTTCGATGGCGTAAGTGACGATGGAGACCTTGGAAATGGCGTTGAGGCGTTTGATTTCCTCAAAGTCTGGCTTGCGAAGGTAGGCGGGATTCTGGGCGCCGATGCAGTCAGGATTGATGTAGGGGCCTTCCAGATGCGTACCGATGACTTTGGCGCCGGTGGGCTTTTTGCGATAGGCTTCGATGTACTTGAGGGAGGCGGTCAGTTTGTCTTCTGGCAACGTGAGCGTCGTGGGGCAGAAGGAGGTCACGCCTTCCTTGATCTTGGCCTCGGCGATGACTTTGACGGCTTCCTTCTTGGGAGAGGTGGATTCATAGCCCATGCCGCCGTGGATATGGAGGTCAATGAAGCCCGGAACAAGCATTTTACCTTTGATATCGACGACTTTGTCGGCTTTCGGGAGTGGGTATCCCGCATCGATGACCTGTTTGATGACGCCGTCTTCGACGTAAACCGCCGCGTTGAATTTTTCGACGTCAGGGGAAATCACGTGTGCATTCTTGATGAGAAGACTTGACATTTTGTTCCTTTTTCGATTTGCCGATTGTGTTTTTGAAGGATTTGAAAATGACATCTATTCGACTATAATCAAAAAATCGGATAAATCAACTTTCTGTAGATTAAAAGGCGTGTCTTTCCATATTATATTAATGTTTTGCAGGGGAAAGGGCGTTGTTTTGTCAGACAGGAATGTTCCATGCGCAGGAAAATGGTGTTTCGCTTCGGCGTTTTTTTGATGTTCTTCACAAGCATGAGCAAGGTGCTGGTGCCAGGAGCGGTGTTCGACCCGTTGCAGCATGAACTGTCGCTGACGGCGGTCGATTTGGCTAGTCTTGGTGCGTATTATATGTGTGCATACGCCTTCTCGCAACTGTCGGTGGGAATGTTGACGGATCGTCTGGGCGGCGTTCGCGTGCTGTTGTTGGGCGGCGTATCATTTTCCATTGGAATGGTGGCCTTTCCGTTGTCATCTCATCTGTGGATTCTGCGGGTGTGCAGATTATTGGCAGGCTTTGGAGCGGGCATTGTGTTTTTGGGAGTGGCCAAGCTTGTCGCAGATTTGTACAAGGAACGTTTTTCGTATGTGCTTGGTTTTACGCTTTGTCTGAGCTTTTTCGGTCCAACCACGGGGACTTCCGCGATGGTGTGGCTCGTCAGTTGGCTAGGTTGGCGATGGGCCTTGATGGTTCCATCGCTGCTTTCTGCTGCGGCGACGTTGGGAATCATTTTCTTTTCCCGCGGGACGATGGAGAAAATCGAAGAAGGTGAACCGTTGTGGCGGCCAGTGTTGCAGGTCATGGGTAATTCCAAAATGGTTCGCATCTGCCTGTCCAGTTCGATTGTCTTCGGTGCGTATTATGCGCTGCTGACGTTGATGGGACGGAAATGCCTGGAAGATGTCGGTGGTTTCAGCGTTTCGACGGCATCTTTGCTTATCACGATGCTGACGATTGTCGTGGCTGCGGGAAATTTGGTCGCTGGACCGCTATGCAAGGTAATGAAAGGGCGTTACGGTTTGTTGATGACGATGTTTTCCGCCTTGAGCCTGGGGGGCGTCGTTGTCGGTTGGCTTGCATTGACGCATGGATGGCATGGGGGGATTTTGGTGGTGTCATACGTCATGATTGCAATTCCTGCGGGATTTTTCTGTGTGTATAGCACGATGGGGAAGGAAATCAGCCCGCCGAAATATGTGGCTTTGGCGGTGGCGTTGGTGAATTTCTGGGCATTTGTCACAATTGCGTTGGTCGGCGACTGGGCGGGACGTGTCATGCGTGGCTATGAGGCTGTCGCGCAGAAAGTTGGAGACGTGTTGATTTATCCGATTGACGCTTATTGCGGTGTGTTCATTGTGTTTTTGGCAACGGCCGCCGTGGGACTGATCAGTGCCGTCACGCTTGTGGCTTCGGACAAGGGACAAGGCACCACAGATAACATGGAGCGGCCGCTGGCCGCAGTCAAATAATCATCACGCAATCTCTTCCTCTTATGTCTTTATCGTCTTATCTCTTTTGCTTGATGGCAATGCCATTGCGCCTTCCTACTGTGGGGGACGTGAGACATGAGACATGAGACGTGAGACGAGCGGAGACGAGAAACGATTAGGCAGCAGGAAAATCTTTGTGAAAAAACAAGAAAATGAACGATAGTAATACAGAATAAACGGATTGCCTTGTCGCCGCCAGTGGAGTTTGCGCGTTGCGCAATTTTCGCGCAAAGGAAAAAGAATGACAATAGTATAGAAAAAGGGGCTGTTGTTTTTGCAACAGTCCCTTTCTTTTGGAATTTCAATTGGTAACTAATTTATTAGTATTCAAGTAGTTGTTGCCAGACGTGGTACTGTGCGCCGCAGTAGCCGACGTTCGGGACGGCGTTGGAGTTGATGGTGACGCCGCAGGTCGCGCAGCGGAAGGCGTAGTCACCATAGTAACCGAGAATCTGGTAGGAATGGTACTGTCCAGGCATGCTCGGGCAGAGCGCGTTCGCTGGCACGACAGGGGAGTAGTGCACGAGATGGCAGAAGCGGCATTCGTAGATGACATAATCCTTGATTTCATAGACCTGCCCGCTGGGGAGATAGTCGAACCACAGGAAACTGAATCTGGATTTCGGATGTCTGTGCGGGAACGTACGGTAGCCACGTGGGCGCGGTGGAGCGGGTGCCAGGAAGAAATCCTTTATGCCGCCTGGACGGGGGCCAGGGCCTGGATGTCCAACGCCTGGATGGGGGCCAGGGCCTGGATGTCCAACGCCTGGATGGGGGCCAGGGCCTGGATGTCCAACGCCTGGGTGGGGGCCATTATGGTCTGGATGTCCAACGCCTGGGTGGGGGCCAGGGCCTGGATGCGCTCCTGGACCGGGCTTCAACGTGCCAGGAGCGGGGCCTTGCGGTGTGACGACTCCCGGTTTAGGGGCGGCTGGACCAGTCTTGGGCGGTTGAGGCTTGACGGCTGGACCAGGTTGCGGCGATGGGCGGGTTGGACCGGCAGCGGGGCCGCCATTGCCTGGTCTTCCGCCAGGGCCGCCATTGCCTGGTCTTCCGCCAGGGCCGCCATTACCTGGTTTTCCGCCAGGAGCTACAAACCGTTGCTGTTCTGCGGGACGGGCCGCTGGGGCGGGCTGGGCAGGTTTGGAGCCTTGACCGGGGCCGAGTTCCCAAGGCGACTGATGCCTGGAACGTGGTTGTGCGGTCAAATTGCCTCCGATGAGGAAGGCAGTGGCGATTGCCAGTGTGATGATTGTGTGTTTTTTCATCTTCAACCTCCTTGTTTTTGGGGTGGGATCATGTTCTTCAAGTTTCATTTACTAATATGAATCAGTTTTGGATTTTTCCACTAAAAAACAGAAAAAAAGTCAAAAAAATGAGTTCGATGTTGAAAATTGTCGAAAATGAAGGTTATTCAGCATTTTGTATTTGCATTCGTTTTGTTTTTTAGCTTTAAGTTGTTTTGCACTTTATAGACACAATTCTCAAAAGTCCCATGGCAATTTTGCCATTTGGCGCAAACGTTCCTGCCACTACTATGCGGTTCTATGTGTATTTTTATTGCCTTGCCGTGGGTTAGCGTTCGCATTTTTGTGCTCACTGCATCCACGGCTAATTTCCTGTCGCTCCTACGGGGCTTGAAATCCGCATACTCAATGACTTTTTAGAGTAGCGTCTTTGTATTTTGGCTTTAAGCTTTCAGCTTTATGTTTTTAGCTAAAAAAGCAACTCCCCTGCATTCATGTGTATGAAAGCAGGGGAGTTACAAAAAATCAAATTAAAGGATTGAAATTATTTTCCATGCCTGAAACGATCATTGTTGGGAGCAGGTCCAGGCCTGTTGCCAACGCCGGGGCGCACTTCTACGGGCTGTGGGGCGGGGACGGGCTTCGCCTGCACGGGCTGGATGACTTGTTGGCCTGGGGCGGGGTTGGTACCAAAAGCTCCAGCAGGGGGCTGAATCTTGCTCGGATAGGCGGGTGGAGTAGGACGGACGATAACGCCAGGGCCGCCAGAAACGGGGCGGACGATGGTACCGGGCGTCGCGGGCTGGGTGGGGGCGCAAGTAGCAGGCTTCTGAGTCGGCTGGACTGGCTTGGGCTGAACGCCAGGCTTCACGACATGCGGTTGCGTGGCAGGGGCAGCTGTCGCGGGTTTGGACATTACCTGAACAGTTCCAGCAGGTTCCGTGTATTGTACACGCTGCTGTGCATTGACTTTTCCTGTGACGAAGAGGGCGGCTGAAATTGCCAGTGTGCAGAGAACTTGTTTTTTCATGGTGTTTTTCCTTATTTTTTTTGTTGGAGAATGCATTCTCACCAATTTATATATTAGCAGATATATCTGAATTTTCTACAAAAAAGGATGAACATTTATAAAAAATTTCTGTTTTAACTTATCTTACATAAACAAAACGAGTTCCAGAGGGGGTGCCGGGCTTGTAGCCAGCGCCGGGTCTTACGGGTGCTGGCTGGGGGACGGGGGCGGGTTTCACATGGCTGCCGCCGTTATGGGGAGCGGGCGTGGGGATGGGATTTCTGGGCTGTGGAACAGGGCGGACGACTGGGGGACGGCAGGGCGGCTGTGGAGCTGGACGATAACCATGGTTGGGATTTCTATCAGGGGTCACGAAACGGGGAGGCGGAAGCTGTGTTCTTGTCGGTTGCGTCGTGATGGGGCCTCTCGGGGTAACGTAGTTGATGCGCTGTTGGGCGGAGAGATTTCCGGTGATGAGGAGGGCGGCGGTGATGGCGATTGTGGCGATGATCTGCTTTTTCATTTTTTCGATTCCTTTGTTTGGTTTGTGTTGTTGTTTGTTTTTTCGAACGACACAAACCAATATCGACCATCCATGAGTTTTTCTAAAAAAAATGAAAAAAGATTTTTATCGTCACAGATTACCTGGAGCGGCCGCAACCCAATAATCATCCTGCAATCTTTTCCTCTCATGTCTTGTCGTCTCATGTCAAACCGCGCGATGGCGACGCCATTGCGCCTTTCTACTGGGGAGGACGTGAGACGTGAGCTGGGAGACGATTAGACGATTAGACGGGAGATGATTAGACGATTAGACGATTAGACGGGAGGAAAATTTTTGCGAAAAAACAAGAAAATGAACGATAGTAGTACAGATTGCCTCTACGCCGTCGGTTTTGAATGAGTTTATGGAAGCGGCTTGAAGGGGGAGAGAAGCAGATTGGGGGACGGGGCGAGGGCGCATTGTTGCGGCCAGGAACCTGTTGTTGTGTCATAGGTAATTGTAAATACATGAGTTCCTGCCTCCAGATGAAGCGGACGGTTTGGGCCGTCACCACCATAGCTGTTGCCGCCAAGAAAAGCCCATTGTCCAAAATTGCCGGCTTTTGAACCGTAAGTTGTGACTTTCTTAGGCTCGTTGTTTGAATATGCCTTGGTTATGCGGGCGGGGATGCCACTATGGAAGAAGGCATGGAGATAATAGTCGCCTGGCTTGTCTAACTTGAACGTAAACAGCCACTTACCGTCTTCTATCTTCTGGAGGCCTCCTTTGACTACGCCTGCGCGGTCTTTTGCAAGAAGGTTTTTATCTTGCTGGGAATCAAAGAGAACGGTTACATGGCGGGAGAGGCCGTCTGGCGTGCGGATGAGCACGACGGCACGGTTGAGGCGGGCCTGTGTGATTTTCCGTTTGTCGATGGAGACCTTTAGTTTGAGAGGCTTGCCAGGCTCCAGCGTCCCTTCGGACGGCAGGACGGAAACGTATGGGGTCGAGGTGTTAATGCGAACTGTAAATGGTTGTGGAGCCGTCATATCCGCAGATGGGACAAGCATGAAGCCGGACGTTTCGTAAACATCGTTTTCGTTGTCAATGACGTACAATTTCTGCACATCCGTGGTGAACGGGAGTGGTCGATAGGGCAGGGGGAAGCCTTCGGACGATTGGAAGGCGCCGATGTCCGGTTTGTCTGATGACAGGAAATTCGGGAGAGGCTTGGCCGCCTTTTGTCCGACGGAGCCGTTTGCCAGATCGTAACGTCCTGCGGCAACGCTCGTAAACGTCGGAACGCCGATCACGGCATGTTTTTCCTGCCCGAAATCTTTCTGGATCTTTTCTATAGTCTGGCGGTCGCGTTCTGCGTCGTTTCCGAAGAGGCTGTAGTCGCTTTTTGCATTGTAATCGCGGTAGTACGATGTCGCAAAGCTTCCGCAGGCCCACATTAAGTTGTTATAGGCGACGCCTTTCACGAGGCCCGGAAAGCGTTCAGGCCCACGGCCTTTGGAGCCGCCGAAGCCTGAAAATCCGCCGCCGCTGACGAGCGTGTTGTTGAAGAAGAATATCTGTCCTTTGCCGCTGTCCGAGAAGACGTTTTTGACGGTTGCGCCTTTGATGCCGTAAACATCACCCAGATCGGCGATTAGATTTTGGAAAATGTAGGATGGGCCAACGAGGCAGGGGGCGGTCGAAATGCCGCAGAGGAGCTGTTCTGAACGGTTGTAGAAGAAGCGGCAGTTGGTTTGGCCGCCGTCGAGTTCCATGCCATCGTCGCAACCGAGCATGAGAAGGTTGCCGTAGATTTCGGCGTCTTGGAAAGTAGAGCCGTAGATATCGCCGTTGCCATAGCCTTCGATGGCGTCGTTCCAACGATGGAGGTCTGAACCGATGCAGTCGTTGAAGCGAATGGTAGCTTGGGCGGTTTCGCCGATGGTGATGGCCTCCATGCCGGCGGGATGGGAGTGGAACCAACTGTTCGTTGTGCCGTTTGGATCATGGATGTAGTTCTTTTCCACAAGGATGCGTTCGGTTGCGTAGATGTTGAGGCCACCGTCCATGTTCACGACTTTTCCATTGAGGTAGTATTTCCCGTCCAAGTCAGGCCGCTGTTCGCCGACGCGTCCGAAGCCAGAAAGGTCGCAGTTGCGGACGATGACGTTCTGGCAGCCGATGACGGAGACGGCGTGGCGTTTGCCGCCACACACCGTAACATTCTCCAATATAATGTATTGTAGGCCCGACAGCGTGAGGGCGGCGTCTTCGGGCGAATCGGGCGACGCCGTCACGACGAAGCCCGGACGGCATGTATATCGGACGTAGCCGTCCGCCGTGCCACTCTGTGTGAAAAGATTCTTCTGCGTGATGGAAGTCTCGTCTATGACGATAGTTTTGGCGATGGGAACATCACCAGACAGCGTCTTGAAACGGCCGGTATGGCTGTGTTTTTGTCCATTGTCATCGACATCCAGCGTGACATCGTATTCCGTGTTCTCGTCCAGTTTGACGATGGAGCCTGCTGCGCGCTGTTCGTTGTAGATGAACGGCAGCGGCAGGGCGTCATGCCATTTTACTTCTGTCGTTTTTTTGTAGCGCAGCGTCGTCTTCAATTCTCCTTCGACCTTGGATTGCAGATTGTTGCAATAGATGGAGCAGACCGTGTAGCTGGGGATGACTTCGAAATCAGGCCGTTTTTCAACGGCGACGGGATCGTCGCCTTCGAAGAGTTTCGGATTTGCCATGACACCAGTGACGCCATAGTAGGCGGGGCCGGCGGATGTGCGCAGAAGGAACTGGACGGATTCCGCGTCCCGTGTGTCGAAACGGACGGATAAGTGTTTACGCTGCAAGGAGTTCTTTTTGGACTGCAACCGTTGCAGCTCCTTGCCGCCTTTGTAGAGTTTGACTTGCAAATAGACGGTGGTCGTTCGGTTGGAAGTCACGTCCGCGCTGAAGGTAAACACCGTGTTTTGAGGCAGTTCCTTCGTGAAGGCGCTGTAGTCGGTGTCCCATGTGTGGTCGCCCTTGATTTCGAATTGGAACGTCTTGCCTGCCTGTGTGACGTTTGTGGCCTTCGGCGTGCCGTTGATCCATTTGAGCGTGGAAAGGTCTTGGACGGCGGTCTGTGCTATGAGAGAAATAGCTGAAAACAAGACGATTAGGAAAGAAATTCTCATAAAGCTCCTATGGTTGAACGTTGTTATCGTCGTCGAGACCGCCGATGGCACCTTCCTGTCTTATCTGCCGTTGCGGAACACCATGCCGAAGCCCTTCTTGTTCTGTGCTTTCTGATATTCCGCCTCCGCCATGGCCATGTTCTGCTTCATGGCCTCGATGCGTTTCGCGTCGCATGGATGGGTGCTCATGAGATTGCCAAGCATGCTGGATTGGGAATCTTTGCTGAAACGCGACCAGAATTGGACGGCCGCCTGTGGATTGTAGCCGGCTCTGGACATCAGAATCAATCCTATCAAGTCCGCTTCGGATTCGTTGCTGCGGCTGAACGGCAGCATGACACCAACCTGTGTGCTGATACTGTAAGCACTTGAGGCAAGATCGCTCTGCAAGCCAAGCGCCACTAGAATTCCGCCGAACGACTGCACATAGCCCCACGACATCCGTTCGCCGCCATGGCGGGCGATGGCATGGCCGACTTCATGCGCGACGACGAAGGCCAATTCCGCTTCATTCTGCATGACATCCATGATGCCGGAATATACGGCGACCTTGCCGCCCGGCAGGCAGAAGGCGTTCTGAGTATTGGTCTGCAGCACGGTGAACTGCCAGTCGAAATCGGTCTGGCCGGACGCCTCCGCGATGGCTCTGCCGCAATTGTCCAAGGCACGGTTGTAAGTTTCGTTGGTGGAGCGCGGGAATTTCTCCTTGTATTCGGCGTATGACGTCACGCCGAGTTCGTTTTCATATCCGGAAGTGGTCAGCATCAGCTGCTTACGACCAGTGATGGGCACGGAACGGCAACCTGTGAATCCGATGACGGCGACGAGAAGGAACAACGAATGGATAAGAATTTTTTTCATTTGTAGCGACAGCTCTTTGGGGGTTGATTAGGTAAAAAATGCTGTAAAATATAAAAACACTTTACTATAACGGAAGATGCATCCATTTGCAAGATGGGGCATTTCCGAGAGGATGTGAAATCTGCCTTCCGAAGCTTGTTGAAATCATATAATGAAAGTCTCATGGTAATTTTTTCAAAAAAAGAGGGAAAAAAGAGCAAATTCGTGTATAGTATGGTAAAAAAAGATGAGTTGAGCCGTTGTTCGAAGAAAGAGAGAAAGTTTCTTTATTATCGTATTATCAATATCCTGAAAAACTAACCACAGGAGAAAAGAATGTTTTCAATGGATCGGCGTGATTTTCTGAAAGGCATGGCCGCGTCTGCGGCGATGGCGGCGGTTGGCGGGATGAACCTGCATGCCGCGGTTCCCGATGGCAAGAAGCCGTTGCTTCGGTTCGGTGCGGTCAGCGATGTCCATATCTATTTGGACCCGAAATGCACGGACACATGGGAGAAGACGCTGCGGTGGTATGACGAACAGAAAGTCGATGCCGTGCTCGTCGCGGGCGACATCGCGGACTGGGGCCTTGTCCAGCAGCTGCAGAATTTCTCCAACATTTGGGACAAGGTGTTTCCGAACGATAAAAGTACGTTGGACGGACGTCATGTCGAGAAGATTTTCGTCTGCGGCAACCATGACATCGTCGGCTGGACGTATGGTGCGCGGACGGAGGAGGAGCGCAAGGAGCGCCATGAGAAGTCGATCAACAAAGATCCGAAGGCCGCGTGGGACCTCTGCTTCCATGAGGAGTTTCAGGGCATCTATACGAAAGTCGTGAAGGGTTATACGTTCATCGGCGGCCATTGGGGCTGGGACAAAGGAATCGGCGAATACATGGAGGCGCATAAATCGGACATTGATCCGAATCTGCCGTTCTTCTACACGCAGCATCCGCATCCGAAGGATACGGTCTATGGCCCGTGGGCGTGGGGCCATGACAACGGCTTCTCCACGAAGACATTCTCCAAGTTCCCGAACTCCATAGTGCTGACGGGCCATTCCCATTATCCGCTGACGGACGAATCCGGCATCTGGCAGGATACGTTTACGTCCATTGGAACGGCGTCATTGCGTTACGTCGGAACACGTTACGGCCGTGAAAACAGCGACGAGGTCTGTCGCCCGACGGAGCCTGACCTGCAGATGCGGGCCATTGGCGGCGGCAACAGCCGTCAAGGCATGCTGTTCTCCATCTACGACGACCAGATCACCATCGGCAAGCGTGAATTCTCCTGCGACACGACGCAGGGCGAAGACTGGGTGCTGCCGTTGCCGCTCTGCAAGGAGAAGCCGTACTACCATCCGAAACGCAAGCTCGAATACGCGAAGAACCTGCCCGCTTTCGCGGCGGATGCAGCATCGCAAATCGCTGTGACGGAAGCTGTTGGAAAGAACCGCCGTGGCGCGGACATCCCGCAGGTCACGGTGACGTTCCCCGCGGCGCTGAGC
>JAGCSE010000188.1 GCA_017964325.1 Victivallales bacterium
ACAAGTTCGAGCCGGGCACCTATTCGCTTGAAACCAAGAACCTTCCGATTTTGACGACGATTCTCTCGTTGCCGTACGGTTTCAATTCATGGCACAAGGCGGAAGTGTATTTCATCAAGCGGACGGAGCAGCTGGACCGCAAATGGGGCACCGCGCAGCCGATCATGATGCGCGACAAGGATTTTGACAAGGTTCGCATCCGCGCGTTCGGCAACTATTCGTACCGAGTCGGCATGACGGACAACATGCTGCAGCGCTTCGTCGGTGCGAAAAGCGAATTCAAGGCAGAGGAATTGGAAAAGCAGATCCAGTTGAAAGCCATCTCCGAATTCTCCGATTCGCTTGGTGAATTGCAGATTCCCGCATTGGATTTGGTGGCCAAATACAACGAAATCGGTGAGCGCGTCATGCAGAACCTGCAGCCAGTGATGAACAACATGGGGCTTGAATTGATGACGTTCACGGTCGGCAACATCTCGCTGCCGGACGAAGTGAATGCGGCGATCGACAAGGCTGGCGCGGCCAGCACCTTTGGCGGAATACAGGGCTACCAGCAGATGCAGGCCGCGGACGCGCTGCGCGACATGGCGAAGAACCAAGGCACGGGCGGCACGATGATGGGCATGATGCTGGGGGGCAATCTGGGCGCGTTCGCGGGCCAGCAGTTCCAGCAGCCGCAGCAGCAGTATCAGCAACCGCAGTATCAGCAGCCGCAGCAGCAGATGGCTCCTCCTCCGCCTCCGCCGCCCGCCCCGATGTTCTACGTAGCCGTCAACGGCCAGCAGCAGGGGCCGTTCAACATCCAGCAGTTGCAGGGCATGATTCCCGGTGGTGGTTTCGGGCCGAACTCACTTGTGTGGACGGCCGGCATGAGCGGATGGGCCGCCGCGAGCACCGTCGCCGCGTTGAGCGGATTGTTCGGTCCCGTTCCGCCGCCGCCACCGCCGCCGATGAAATAACGGAAGCATACAGGCTGGATAATGTAAGAAGGACAGTGGCAGGATGTTGTGGATTCAGGACGACGATTCGTTAAAATCGTATTGCGAGGAAGCGGCCAAACGGCCGATAGTGGCCGTGGATACGGAATTCGTATGGATGAAGACGTATCATCCGCAGCTTGGTCTTGTCCAACTGTCCTACGAAGGCGGTGAAAACGCCTTGATCGATGCCTTGGCCGTGATGGACAGGGCACCGCTCAAGGCGTTGCTGGAGTCGCCATCCGTCACAAAAGTCTTCCATGAAGCGGGCAGTGACCTGCCGATTCTGCACCGCTGGTGCGGTGCATTGGCGTGCAATGTGTTCGACACGCGGATTGCTGCTGGCTTTGTCGGCATGACGGCTTCGCTTTCGCTGAAGAAGCTGCTGAATGTCTTGCTGGGCGTGGATTTGGCGAAGACGGAGACGCGGACGGATTGGTTGCAACGGCCGTTGACTCTGCGCCAGTTGGAATATGCCGCCTGTGATGTCAAATTCATGCCGAAGGCGTGCGAACTCATGCGCGGCAAGTTGGAGGCGACAGGCAATCTGGCGTGGTTTGAGGAGGAGATGCGTGTGTATTCGCAGGAATCGCATTATGAGGAGCCTGCGGATGAATTGGCATGGAACCGTGTTTCTGGCAACAATATGTTCAGCGGGAGGCAGTTGGCCATTTTGGCGGAACTTGCCTGCTGGCGTGAGAAAACGGCTCGAGCAAAAGATATCGCTCGGCCGCGCATCATAAGCGATGAACAAATGGTTCTGGCCGTCCAGTATATGCCAAAAAGCCTTGGTGAACTGCGCTATCGGACGGGAATGTGGCCCAGGCCAATTGAACGCTATGGCAACGACATTTTGGCTTGCTTGGAGCGTGGAATGCAGATTCCTGAAGCGGAGTTCCCGAAACATCGTTTCATTCCGTTGGATGTGCGCATACTCAAACAGCGTGCCGACAGGGTGTTGGCTCTGATTCACAAACGTGCTGCCACACGACAGATAGATGCTGTGTTGGTTGGCAGCCGCCGCGATGCGGAGTCGTTGGTTATGGCTACGGCGGAGAAGACATGGCCGTTCCATCACAGATTGCTTGATGGGTGGCGTGGCGAACTACTTGGCGACGTCATCGTGAAGCTGGTCAAAGAGAAGTTTGCAAAATAAATTTTGATAAATGGGATTGATCGCCTTGAATGTACAGTCGGATGTGCCTTTTCTGTTCATCAGTGTTTTTTGGTTGCTATGCTTTGACCATATATAATTTGATTGTTTTTTGACCATTTTCAGTGACGCATCCCGTGCACTATATAACAGTGCATTTTTCCCACGCAGCACATCGCTCCAGGCGTTTATATATGGAAGCGATTGTGTTGCATTCCTAACGCTGTCGTTCTATGTTGGAATCCCCTTGCGCTAAGGCGGCGGCCATTGCCGAATCATGCAATCTTTACTCAAATTGAATATGGCCGTCACAGTAAACTATTAGGATCTGCATTAATCCGTAACAGAAATTTTTCCAGACGTATTTTTATATTTCATATTGATAAATATCAAAACTATTTGAATATTTTCTAAAAGAACAAAAAAAGATATTGAAAACATTGTTTTCCCGCTACAATTGTTTGCAATCCATATATGTCATATTACTTTTGTAAATTTTTAGCAAAACGGATTTGGGTATGCGAAGACAGATTATTATTGTCTGCAGTGCTCATAAAAAAAGGCGCGTTGCAACAATCTGATTTGTGGTGTTTCCAAAAGTATCCGTACCGCTAAAAAAGAAAAAACAAGGAGCAGGAGCAGAAGATGAACATGTTGAAATCGTTTGGAGTGTGCACGGTTTGTGCCGTGCTGTTGTCGTTAGGATTATTTGCGCAGAACACAGATGCAAAGGCAAAACCGATTGAGTCCAAGGATCTTGATGGAGAGGTTCTGGGGTCGTTGGAGCAGAAGACCCCATTCATTCCGGATGTCAGCATTGACGCTGGTTGGCAGACAAAGTATTTCAATCGCGGTGTTATATGGGATACGAACACCAATGCTTCGCTTGGAGTTGATTTCAGCTGGTCTCTGAGGGATTATGGAAAAATAACCATTGGCTTCAAGGGGCAGCTTCCCACGAGGAATACGAATGGATATTGGGAAAGCAGTGAACTTGACTATAATAGTAAAATTTATAAAGGTGCATGTTATGAACCAGAGGGATTTGATTCTTTCTTCTATGAATATTGGAAGGATCCTTTGAGTAATCCTAATCCCCAACCTGATGGATCTTGGCAAAATATCACATTTGGTAGAAACTTATCAATATATGATGTCCCAAATAAAATATCACGTTCAAGTAGAAAACATTTCCGTGAAAAGAATAAATTCGACGAGCAGGAATTCTCCATTGAATATGAATATACCTTCGAAGCACCTGTTGTCGGTGATGTCAGCATAACGGCAGGGTGGAGTTGTTTCCGTGAAAATAACGTGTATTCTCGATTGAACAATATCAAGTATGAATTCGAATATTTCCCGTTTTACTATGATCATGTAATTTTCAATAACATTTATAATGCCGAAAATGGAATTTACACAACTGCCAGCAAATATGCAGATGAGATGAAGGAAACTGTAATAAACTGGATAACTCCTGGAAACCAACTTTCAGACGAAGCAATAAGAAGATTTTTTGGTGATGAACTTGAGCCAGCACGTGTTAGAGCATTATTGGGCGAAATGAATATGTTTCAGTTTATGGGTTATGATTATGACCTAGGGAATTTGATGGAGTTGTCAGAAGTAAATTTCCCAAATTTGGATCCGTCTATCGGTGCCTATATTATCGGATATAAAATCCTTGAGGGGGTTGAAGGCATTCCTTCTGAAGAAGAAAGGGACAAAATCATCAGCGAGTGGCAAGCGCAGGCCCAGAGGATTCGCGAAGCTGAAAACTACAGGCTTCTGGCATCCCGTACCATAAAGATTCGTGAAAAGCACAACCAGGAGTTCAAGCTGGTTTTTGGCCTTGACAACGTCCTTGATTCAAAGACATATACATTGAACCCCAACATGAGCATCAATTTTGAAACGACGGGGCATCTCTGGATGCAGTACGGCGTCAAATTCAATGTCTCTTTGGATAGATTTGTGAAAGACCTGACTTGGCGCAACAGTCTGGACGCCTTCTGGTTTGACCATGACTATTTCAGAATTTCCGATCGTCAATACTTGTATGTCGGGGACAAGAACGGGAAGTATGACGAGAAAATGACGCAGTACCTCTTTAGCATTTACAATGATCTTCCTCATCGTACAGAACACATTGTACATTCGACATCCGGTTTCAAGACGATGGTGTTCAAGACGCAGTTGGATTACAACATAACCGAGCACGTCAACATTTCCCCTAGTGTCAGCGTACTGCATTACTTGAATGACATTACCGAACATCACAGTGACAATGAGGCGTATTTCTATCAAGACCACTACTACGTTTGGTTTGGCATCAACCTTAATTTTACATTCTGATTCACATTGATATTGTTTGATTTTGAGGTGAACAGGCGAGAAAGCATTTTTCTCCATGATGTTTTTCGCCTGTTCGCCCTTCCTGTATAATGGACAGCAAGTTTCAACCACCCATGACTTTATTTGAACGGTACGACCTTCGTTCCGACATTGGAACGGAGGGGTGCCTCGGCATGGGCGGTTTCGGCAGCGTCTGGGCCTATTGGGACAACGAGGAATCAAGGACTGTCGCCGTCAAAGTCCTCCCGGAAATCATTTATGAAAGCCAATGGGATGACTTGGTGCATAAATTCGACAATCTGAAGGCACGCATTGGTGAAGAGCAAGGGCAAGGCATTGTCCGTATATACGATTTGAAGCGGGATGGCAACCGTCCATATATGATAATGGAGTATATAGACGGGAAGAATCTGGAGGAAATAAGGCAGAACTGGCCGAAAAAACGGTTTGAATGGTCGTACATCAAGCCCATATTGCTGCAAATCGCCACGGCTCTTGACCATGTGCATGCCATCAACATTGTCCATTGTGATGTCAAGCCGGCCAACATCATGTTGGACAGCGAATGTACTCATGCGAAATTGCTGGATTTTGACATATCCCAGGAAATCCAGAATTCCATCTATCGCACGCGCACACAGAGTCAAAAAGAAGAAGGAGGTGCCATTGTCGGCAGCTATCCTTACATGGCGCCTGAACAATGGTATAACAATCAGAGCAAGTATTCGGATCAATATTCGCTGGCCTGCATTGTGTTTGAATGCCTAGAGGGGGAGGCCGCCTTCTCCTGTCCAAGAAATGAATTCAATACTTTTCAATATTGGCAAGCGTTGCATGCTCAGGATTTTGAGAAGAAAGCAGAAAGGCTTGGGCCACGAGCCAATGCCGTTTTAAGAAAGGCATTGGACAAAGTGCAGACGCAGCGCTTTGGGAGTTGCGTTGAATTTATCACGGCGTTTGATGAAGCCTACGCTTATGATTTGAAACATGGAAATGAACCAGAGGATCCGCCGACGATTATAGTAAAGCCGACGTCTCATCCCCATGATGTACGCAACATTCTTATTTTCTTGGGAATAATAGCAGTCATAGGCTTTGTTGTATATAGAATCATGTTTCCTCCCATTCTTCAGCCATGGCAGGAGATAGAGAAGCAATGGACTAAAATGCTTCCAGAGTTGAAACATACGCAATGGCCTGTGGAGCCCGTTGTTGAGAATATGAAATTGCTTCTGCAGAATTGCAAGAAATATCAAAACAGGCCCCCGTTCCTTAAGGAATTTCAAAAAGAGGCGGAGTGGTTGCTCGGGCAGATGCAAAAAATAGTTGAACGCCATAAGGAAATACAGGAGGATTTGAAATGGTCCAAAGAGGGATTAAGGGCGGAGGAAAACTGTCCGGAAGAATGGGGGCGGGCCAACGAACAAGTCGAAGAAGCAAGAGAAGCCGTGGAGAATGCCATGAAGGCAGAAGACAACAACATGGCTGCGACCTATTATGCCACGGCTATGGGCAAATGGGATGAATGCAAACAGACATTAGGGGAGCTGGAATCCCAATGTAACGTACTGAAAGACAAAAACGATCGGATCATTGAAGAGCTAAAAGTCGCTAGGCAGTCCTTTGAACGGTTGGACATCAAGGATTTCATATCCGACGAATGGGAAGCATTCCTTAAAGAATATGATTCCAAGTCGAATTTGGAAAAAAGCTTTGACAGTTTAAGAAAGCGTGATTATTATAAGCGGTCAATAGAAATTTGCGAATATCTTGGCGGCAAGCTTGATTTGATGAAATTCAATTCGATTCCTCACGTCAAGTCCCTTTTGGAATCGGTGGACAAGGATGCCCATGCCGCGCAATCCAGGGCGCGAGAGAATCTTGCACAGCTTGAATTTCCAGATGAGATGAATACTCTGGGCGAAAGAATGGCGAAGCAAGACGATGAAATGGAAAAATGGAATCAACAATTCCAAGGTCTTCAGCCATCGGATGTACAAAGCAAAAGCATAAATGAATTGTTGACCAATTACAAAACCATAAAGAATGCATACGATGAAATCAAGCAGGACTATGAAGATATTGACAGGAAAACAACGGAACAAAGGAAAGAGTTGGACGCGGTTTACGCCTCCCTTAAAAAGACATATAATAACTTGTTCAATGACAAAGAAATAAGAACTGTTGTCAAGACGGAAGAACTTGATGCTCTACAGCAGAGATTGACGGAGATTGATGAATCAAAGAATAAAAGGAATGCCGCAGGGCTTATTATAGATATTCAGAATTTAAATTCTGATTGTGTCGATCTGCAAAAAAAAGGGAATATCAACAAGCAATTGCTTAGGCAGGCGGAAATATCCTATAAAGCCTGGATGGACAACAAGGCGTTGTTGGAGAAATTCCAGGAGCAATGGAAACCAGAGACGAATGCCTTGATGAAAGAGGGAAAACAAGCGGAGGAGAAATATAAAGAACTGTGCCGTGATTTTGAATTTGAAAAAGCCAGAGAACTAGCGGATGGATGGCTGAAGAAATTCGATGAGGCTTCGCAGGAACTGTTGGAAGTCATACAAAAGAAAGCGGGAGAATTAAAAGATGAAGCGTTGAAAATGATTGAAGAACTTAAAACCGTCGTCACACCAGACGACGATCATGTTGACATAACTGTTTATAATGAATCATATAAAAACGGACTGGAAGCCTGGGGCAATAAGGACTATTTGCAAGCGTACAAATTGTTTGCAAACATCAAAGAAAAACTTCCTGCATTGATTCATCAGCTGAAAACCGCACATTATGCAAAAGACTGTGAAGCGTTGAAAACGAAAAAAGATTGGTCTGGTTTGGGGAAATGCGCCCGCGAATGGCTGGATTATGATCCCGACAGCCAGGAGGCGAAAGATTTCCAGAAGATGTCGCATGATATGATCACCCAGCAACACAGAGACAAATGTGTGGAATGCTGGAATAGGAAAGACGCCATCGGCCTGAAGATATGCGCGGAACAGTGGCTGGAGTTCGATCCCGACAGTCAGGATGCGCAAGATTTCCTGAAGAAGGCCGAGGAAATCATGGTCACCATACGGCAATTCAATGAGACTTGTGAAAAATACCAGAAACAGAAGGATGTGGACAGTTTGAGGAAATGCGTGAAGCAGTGGCTGGAATACGATCCCGACAGCCAGGCCGCACAAGACTTTCTGGCAAAGGCGGATGAGATTGAGAAAACCATCCAGCAGTTCAGGGATGATTGCATGGATTGCCAGAAGCGTAAGGATGCGGCCAAATTGGAGGAAACGGCGAACAAGTGGCTGGAATATAAGTCCGACAGTCAAGAGGCGCAGGATTTCCTGAAGATATCGCATGACATGACCATTCAGCAATTCAGGGAAAAATGTGTGGCTTGCCAAAAACAAAAAGATGCCGTCAATCTGAAGAAAATCGCGGAGGAATGGCTGAAATTCGATCAGGAAAGCCAGGAGGCACAAGATTTTCTTAAAGTGTCGCATGACATGACCATAGAAGCATACAAAGAGAAGTGCCTGGCGTACAAGAACCAAGAGGAATGGAGCCAATTGAACGATTGCGCAGAAGAATGGCTGCAGTTCGAAGGGGACAGTCGCGAGGCGGTACAATACCGTGACTTGGCGCAAAAGGAATTGAAGAACCTGCAGTACATCAGTGATTTCAAGGAGGCGAACAACAAAGGGGATTTGAAAACTATGGAGGATTTGCTGCGCAGTTGGCGACAAGTGGCGGCGGAAAAGCCCATGTTCAAAAAAGCGGATTCCCTATATAAGTCTCTAGGCAAACTAAGCAATTCAGTAACGGCACGAAATTGGAAGGAAGCTTTTGCCCTTTCGCTTGAAATACTGCAAGAAGACGATTTCCCAGATTATGGGAAGGACTGTGGATTTGCAAAGACGTCATTGGACACAAGCATTGTGGAAATACTAGCCGGAGCCGAGAACGCTGCGAAACAAACCGCCGAACATCCTTATCGGGAACAATTTAACGCTTGGGACAGACTGGAATCCGAAGCTGGCGACATTCTTAAAAAACTGCCGGATAATCCTGAAGCCATCAAATACAGAGAAATCGCCCAAAATGGAAAGACGACATTAAGACAGCATGTAGTGGATGATTGCCGCATTGTCTTACGTGACGAAAAGTCTTACGATACCCTTCAGGCAAAAATCAAATCGAACCTATCATTCTTAGAAGAGAAATACAAAAAGGACGATGCCATCGGTCGATTGTCTCAAATCCAAACACAATGTGAAAAATTGCAAAAATCTCTAAGAGAGTTAGTTGGAAAGAAGGAGGAGGAGATAACGGACAAGCTTATTGACGATGTCATGAAAGGGGCGGATGGCATCCTTGAGATGACAAAGGAAAATCTTAGTTCCCAGACGTGTGCATTTGCGGATGAATGCAAGAGGATAGCCAGAAGCAAGCAGCGCAAGCGCATTAATCTTCCAAATGGCCAGGAGCTGGTGCTCCTGCCTGTTCGTGGGGCAAATGGCGTCGTTCTTTTCTGGATGGGGGAATGCGAAATTTCGCGGGAGCAATACGCATCTTTGCTTGAATCCGATACTCAAAACAAGCTGTTAAAAAATCTTCCGTTTAATTCATGGTTTAAAGTCTCATCAAAGAAAATGAGAACATTTATAAAGGAGATGAGAATGCCAACGAACGAATCAGATGATGGAAATCTGCCCATCCGTTCCGTCACATGGGATGAGGCATTCGCATGGTGTGAAATGCTTAACATTTATATTAGAATGAACCGTGGTCAATTCAAGGAAAAGGACAATGTACTCCGCCTCCCCACTGTAGGCGAATGGCAAATGGCGTGCGGTTCGGTTGTCCCATTGACAAATGACGTTCTCCATCAAATCAGGACTACGGCTCCAAACAAACAGGGATTCTACGATATGCTGGGAAATGTATCGGAATGGACTATTGACACAATTGTTTCCGGTAAACATCTTTATGCACCGCCTCAAGGATACTCCCAACAGTCAAACATTGCACGGCTTCCAAGAATCCATATAGGCAGATCATGGCAGCAAAATGCAGAGCAGAGTGAATCGTATATATTTGCTGCAAAGGCAGATTTCATAGTCGCAGGAAAAGGGCAGGGGGCAGAAGTAAAAGAAAAGAAAATCAGGACAATCAGTGGAGACATTTCTCCTGAAATCGGTTTCCGTGTTATATGGGCAAAGCCATTGCCTTCAAAATAATGCGCAGTCAATTGTTTGATTACGATTAACACATTGATTCATAAATGAAAAGATTCTTATTTTTAATTTTTCTGTCAAATCTTTTTATAAGCCTTGAAGCGGAGGATATTCCAATCGCTGAAATCCGACGTGCGGCAGACTCCTGGCTCTTGCGGCATGGGGCGGCTTTATACAAGGCGCAGCGCCATCCGGCTGCCCAATCGCCTCGAAGGCTTGTTGACTCCTGCCAGACTGAAATGCCGCTTGTTTTTGTGCCGCTTGAGCCGCAGGGCTATGTCATTCTGACAACCAATACCTCTCTTCCGCCTGTCATCGCGTTCTCGGATACGGCTACAGCGGTCTCCATAGACGCCCAATCGGATTTCTTCGCCCTGCTGGAATCGCAGGGGAGGATATTTGAGGAAATTCTGATGCAACCGCGGACTCGCGGCGACGAAGATGAAAGGGCGAAATACGAAACTGCCTGGTCCATTCTCCTAAATGACCGTGCAGCCCCCACAAGAGCCTATTCACAAGGATGCAATGAAGAGAATTTGGATAAAATCCTTGTATCCCCTTTTTTGACCAGTCACTGGAATCAAAGATATCCGTACAACCTCTTAAGCCCCAGTACCAGAAGCGGACTTAACAATCAGGCGGCATCCGGCTGCGTGCCGACGGCGCTCGCACAGATTTTATATTTCCACCAATGGCCCCCAAGAGGGAAGGGGAGCAAAACCTATACCGATTGGAACGAAAACAATGATGCACACAATCTATTCTCTACTTTAAAGGCGGATTTTTCAAGAGATTATGCCTGGAACCTCATGCAGGACAGCTATCCGTATGGCAAGACCGGCTTTTTCCCGACTTATTCGGAACAGGCTGTTGGAAGGTTCCTTCATGATGTATGCGTAATCTGTGAAGTCGATTTTGAGGAAGACAGCACGGGGGCGTTCCTTGACAACCTCCCGCCTCTCATAGCCGAACACCTTTACTACAAGACACCGATCTATACAAATCCACGTCCGAACGAAAGGGAGGCTTTGTACGGGAAGGTCATGGAGGATTTGAAAAAGGGCATTCCAGTTCTGCTTGGCAATCCCGGCCATGCCTTCGTAGCCCATGGCTTGGCTGTCAGCGGAGGAGAACACTACTGCTACATGAACTATGGCTGGAGCGGTGAATATGACGGATGGTTCAGGTTTGACAGCGTCTATGACTACTCGGCAGTCAATGGCGCCGTCACCAATCTGCTTCCGCAACCCGTTCCATTGTTCCGCCCGATGGACACCGTCCAAAGCGCCACAACGACACTGTCATGGGATTTCCCGAAGACGCTGTCTGCTTCTGCGTTCCGCATTACGGCGAAGCCGAAACAGGGCAAGGCCGTGACAGTGGCGGATGACATTTCCGGAGACCAACGGGAATACACGCTGCAAGGCGAGCTGTTTGGCGATTTCTCATTCCAGATTGCAGCTTGTGTCAACGGATCGTGGCAATCTTCTTCACCGCCTTTGCAACTGACATTGACAGATCAGCAACCTGTACCATTTGAATCTTCTGTTTCCATAACGTATGTGCCTATTTCAGCCGGGCAGGTCTTCAACCTGACAATTGCAGCGAACAAGCCACTTGCTTCCGTCGGCATCTCCACGACACGTCCAGACATCTTTCCCGAAGGCTGTTCAAAAGTGAAGCTGGATGGCAGCAGAGCCACCGTGGAGATCCGTTCTTGCTTCGGGCGTTGCGGATATGCCTTGCTTTGGCTGGACACGATATCCACGGACGGATGCCGCTTTTCCCATGAGATAATGGTGGATGTTAACCGCGACTCCCAATCGCCCTACTGGTGTAGAAATTTAGCTGAAGCAAGCAAGTACAGTTCATCGCCGTCATCTTTGATTCTCATGGTGGCGGGTGACCTCTCCCAAGCCGATGTGCAGGAGTTCGTCTTCTCCCATTGCGAAAGGGATGACATCAAAAAATTGCTGTTGGAAAAATACGTTCTCTGGTATGTGGATGCCTCCCCTGATTTCATGGCGGACAATCCATCATGGGGAGACGAATGGAAGCACTACACCTCCAATGAAAAACAGAATGCCGCAATGCCGGTTGTCACCATCATCTCCCCCTTCGTATTCAAACACATTGTCGCCCGCCATGAAGGAGCCATCACGGCCGATGAACTGTATGATCTGCTCAATGCCGATTATTCCGATTACATCTCCATTCTGGGCAATACGTTGACGGAAACGCTGAGGCCCGCTGGAAGCAATTTGGATTTCAAGACTGGTGGAGATGCCAAGTGGTTTGTCTCACAAAACCACTATAAAAGCCCCCCTTCATCCTTTCAGTCCGGAAAAATTAGCGATTCGCAAGCCACCCTTCTTATGGCTGAAGTAACAGGCACGGGTGTATTGTCCTTTACATGGGACGTCAATTCCGAATATTATGACAAGTTGGTTTTCTATCTGGACGGCAAACAAAAGTCATCCTGTTCAGGGCGCTACCATACTTGGGAAACAAAAACATACGAATTGAACACCTATGGCAGGCACTCATTCATCTGGTGCTACACCAAGGATAATAAAATTACAGTGGAGAAGGACTGCGGATGGGTTGACAACATCGTCTGGACACCGAACCCGACCTATCTTTACGGCGGTTCTTCCAATTTGCGTGTCCCATGTTCTGAAAACGAGGCGTTTCTGGATGTATTCGCCAACATCCCCTGGACTGCTTCCTGTGATGCGGAATGGATTTCAATAAGGCCTGAAAGCGGTGCTGCGGATGCACGTCTCTCCATAGATTGCGCCGCCAACGAGTCAGTCTATGCACGTGAAGCTGTCATCAATTTATCAGACGGCAACGAGACGGCGTTTACGTGCAAAATCGTGCAGGATCCGATGCCGCCGCGAGTGTCCATTTCCAGCAACGCCATAGCTGTGGACAACAATGAAACAGCCTTTCCGCTGGAGATATCGGCCAATTGTCCATGGACAATCACGTCCAATACGGAATGGCTGGGCGTTTCCAAACAAGAAGGCGAGGGCAATGGCATAATCACAGTCGAATGCCTGGATAATCCATGGTGCAGGCAACGTGAAGGCGTTTTAACGATTATGGCATCCATCGATAATCAGAAAGTGACGGTGTCTTGCACCATCACGCAGACGGCAGCGCCACCTGTGTTGGTACTTGAATCTTCTTCAATTGAAGCCTCATACGTTGAAGGTGAACTGTCTTTGACCCTTTCGGCCGCCAATGGAGACTGGAGAGTCACGTGTGATAGCGACTGGCTCACGCCAGTTCAGGCTTTTGGAGCGGGGCCGGATGTCCTGACATTCCAGCATTATTTCAATGAATCCCTGTCTCCCAGAAATTGCACCATCACCGTCTGCCTGTTCAATGACGACAGCATCGAAGCCATGGAAACTTGCGTGGTCGTCCAAGAGGCAGGGTGGACAGAATCCATCTTGATGCTTAAACCGGGCTGGAATCTTCTGGCACTTCCATTGCAACCCACGGAGGAAGAGCTTGCCGATTTGTTGAAGCTCACGCCATATATCCTTGACAATAAAGCACATTCATATATTCCCGCTGCAATTTTGGACAGAGGGACGCCTTGTTGGATTTTCTCCAAAGCTGCACAGACGGTAACTTGGACATCCAGAAAGGCGGATGACTGGACATTTCCCGCATTGCCCAATCATGGCTGGAATCTTGTAGGGGTCGCGCAAGATTTGCAACTGCCCGACAATATCATGGAAGCATGGGAATGGAATGGAGGCAAATTCATCAGGCACGCATCCAATACACCTTTGTGCTCGGGGCATGCCTATTGGATTTTTTGCAGACCAAAATGATGAAAATGACGGAAAATGTCAGCTACAGGCGTTTTTTTACTTTTCAGCGATTATATTATTTATTAGGAAATTGTCGGTTTCCGGCCATACAACCATGTACATGAATGATGAAACCAGGAAATAACGCCTGAGGAAAACGCCATGAACAGGCAAGAAGACAAAGTTCATTTTTCTATAGGTGAAATGTTCGAGCAGGCATTCACGAACCATACGGAGGATGAAATGGAGCAATACTGGGGAATGGGCGCTCCTGGCAACATTCCCGCAATTGAAAACCTGCCGAAGGAGGGGCCGCGCCCATGGATGTTCGCCCGCATACTAGGATTGTCCGCCGTTGTCTTCCTGACGCTCCTGTATTTTGAGTGCAAATTCCCAAATGCGAAATTTCTACCAGGCCTGATTATCATTGGGAGCATGGCCATGCCGTTCAGCATCATGGTCCTTTTCTTTGAATTGAATGCCAGGCGAAATGTATCCATGTACATGACAATCAAGATGTTCTTTCTGGGCGGCGTGCTCTCGTTGCTGTTGATTATGGTCAACGTCATCGTCATCAACTTGTTTGAAGTCAAGATTGCCCGAATGGGTGACATAGGTGTGAGTCTTATTGAAGAGACTGCGATGCTTCTGGTGATCATTTGCCTTCTCGGCAACCGTCGTCGCTTCCCGTACATACTTAACGGACTACTATTCGGGGCGGCAGTGGGGGCGGGCTTCGGCCTGTTCGATACGGCGAGCCACACCATGTGGACGCTTGTCAGGCAACTAATCATCCAGTGCATCAACAATGGCGACGGGCTGAAAAACATTTTCATCCAGAGCCAGAAGGAATTAGGGGAAATGGCGCTGGAGAATCAGTTGGAGTTGCTTTTGAGGACGGCGACGCGGGCAGATGATGCGGCTATGATTCGGATGCTGGGCTTGCGTGCCTTGCTTGCACCGGCTGGGCATGTCATCTGGGCTGCCTTGAACGCTGCTGCACTCTGGCGCGTGAAAGGCGGCAACCCATTCAAAATAGGCCATTTGTTTGACATTCGTTTCTCTAGCATCTTCATTTGCACGACATGTTTCCATATAGCCTGGAACAGCGAATGGACGCTGAACATCTTAACTTCCAAGGACAAATACATTATCATCGGATTTCTTGGCTGGAGCCTTGTATTTTGGATGATACGCAAAGGACTACAGCAAGTTCATACGGCACGTGAAATAAGCGATGGACGCGGCGGCACCGAACAATACAACGGCGAACAGGCACTCACACATGTCATTCAAAATCAGGCAGAATATGTACGCAATCTGACCCGTGCAAGAATCAACATGGCTCCTTATTCTTCAGATGAAGAAATACCCGACTGGAGAAAACACCTATAATCAAAAACACTAAAACAACATCGGAAGACGGATATGAACGCCGGACGCTTGCCTATCGCCAATGGGACAGGCAACTAATTGTTCTGAAAATGAATCCTTGCCATTAGCAAACAAATGGTTGAAATCTTGTTTCGACCGCAATTTCATGCAGTATTTTCTGGCTTTATTGTTCAGGAATCAGTGCGAGGCGAAAACCAAGACTAAAGAAACGAACAGACTCTCCGAAGCAACTTCGCTCAGCCGAACGGCAGAATTGGGCGTTTAAGCTCCAGCCGCCGCCCCTGTAAACATGGAATTTCCCACTCTCACCGCATGGATTCTCTATGCCGCTTTCATATTTGTCTATAATGATCTTATATTGTTCATCCATGTTGCAACTATCTCTACACCACTCCCATACATTCCCATGCATATCGTAAAGCCCCCATTTGTTCGGATAATCGCTGTAACTTCCGACTTCCACTGTCGTATCCTTTCTGTTACTTCTTTCTTTCCATGAATCATTGTGGTCATAATTGGCCTTGTCCATGTTAATGTGTGAACCATCCTTGAAATTATATGCCGATGTCGTGCCAGCTCGGCAGGCATATTCCCATTGTGCCTCAGTCGGTAACGCGAAAATCCACCCTTTCAATCTGCCTGCGGAATGTTCCTGCTCCGTCAGCTTATCGCAGAAATCCTTTGCATCTTTCCAAGTTACATTTTCTACAGGATATTTGCCGCCTTTTAGATTGTATGATGGGTTTCTTCCCATGATTGACTTGTACTGCTCCTGAGTCACTTCGTAAATACCCATCCAGAAATCATCCGTCAATTTCACCTGATGCACTGTTTCGTCTTTGTCATGCCCAGGCTCATCTTCTGGACTCCCCATGGTGAAATTTCCAGCCTTGATCTCCACCATCTTCAATTCCACGTTTCCAGGCAATTTCACTATGCCATCGAATCCTTCTAAGCTAGCGACAGGATTCCGCTTCTTCGGGAGGACATTTCCGACATCATTGACGGGAGACGATGATGTCGGGGAGTCTTGCGGCGTGATGTTTGACTCGTTTATTGGTGATGTCATCGCCATCTGCTTTTGGGGCAAAATTTTCAAAGCGAAGCCGACTACGACGCAAATCACCATTGCGAGAGCCATAAACAGCCAGACGGAGGTAGCCTTGTCACCATCAAGAGCTAGGACAAAATCCGCGCAGGTCGCGAAACGATTGGAAGGGTTCTTTGCCAATCCTCTCATAAGCGCCTTATTTACATAATGGGGCAGTCTTGCGATTTTTTCGGGAGGGTCGTTCAGTACAGCGCGTTTCAACATGTCCAAGTTACTGTTTTTAAATGGCAAATGACCTGAAAGCATCTCGTATGCTGTCACTGCCAAGGCATACTGGTCTGCGGCTGCATCCTGTGAACATCCGCTCCATTGTTCTGGAGATTTGTACGCATTCGTGCCAGCATTGACAGCATATTTACTGGATACCTGTGACAGGCTTGACTGTATTTGTGCCGCCAATCCGAAATCCAATACTTTCACCGTCCCGTCATATTTGATCATCACGTTTTCAGGCTTGACATCACGATGTATGATATTCTGCTCGTGCGCTGTATCCAGAGCCGATGCAATTTGCCTAAGTACGGGCAGGGCCATTTCCAATGTCATATTCCCTTCTGCACGCATACGGTTCATCCATTTGCGCATATCCTCTCCTTCTACATATTCCATCACCAGATAATAGTTACCTGTACTCTTGTCCTCCTCCAAAGTCTTGCAAGCCACTATGTTCTTATCGATCAATTTCGTGACAAGTCTATAGTTGTTCCTGACATTTGCCATCTCATTCGCACTGTGGGAGATTTCCGGCGACAGGCCTTTTACTGCGACTTCCGTATTGCCTGTCTTGTCCCAGCAACAATAGACGACTCCCATACCGCCTTCTCCAAGCTCTTTCTTAACAACATAACGGTCAAGAATCAAATCATCTTTCTTCCATCGTTTCTCTTTTTTATGCTGTCCTGCGTCATCTGTTTTTTCAAGCAAATGATTTGCTTTCCTATCATAGTTGGAATCGGTGGAATGGTCGGCCGTCCTGTTGGAATCATCATCAGAACAATTGTTGGTGGAATGGTCGGCCGTCTTGCTGGAATCATCATCAGAATAATTGTCGGTGGAATGGTCGACCGTCTTGTTGGAATCATCATCAGAATAATTGTCGGTGGAATGGTCGGCCGTCTTGTAGGAATCGCCATCACCGTCTTCTGCCTGACTTCCGTTGTAAGGGTTTTCTCTCATTACACTATCAATCTCGACTAAATCTTGTCATCTTTGTTTGTATCATGCTTCCATTTTCATGAAACAACATCAAATTTACATCTTTTCAAAATGCCATTCCGTTTCTTTTGCTGAATGTTTTACATTTGATTACCAGAATATATATGGTGTAAAAAAGATATCATACGATACCGTATGTTTCCAGATTGTCAAGTTTGTAAAATATCCTTGGGTAGAATCCATGCTTTTTGCTGCAATGGTGAACTTATCAGGAAAAGGCTGAAGGCAGTCTTTCGGAGATGTCCTTACGCGACATTATGATGGCTTACAGTCGTCACTTGAATACCTTACGGTTGGAGGCGGGGAGGATGTTCATCGCTTCGCGGTATTTGGCGACGGTGCGACGGGCGACGGCAAAGCCTTGTTCGGCAAGCATATCTGCGAGCTTCTGGTCGGAATACGGTTTCTGTGGTGGTTCGGATTCGATGATGGCGGTGAGCTTCTGTTTGATGGCGGCGGATGAAACGTCTTCGCCGTCTGCACTCTTGTAACCAGTCGAGAAGAAAAACGAATAGGGATAGATCCCAAATGGTGTACGCAAGTATTTATTTGAAATTGCGCGACTTATGGTGGATTCATTGTAGCCGAGCTGGGAGGCGACATCCGCTTGTGTCATCGGTCGGAGCTGTTCGGGACCATTTTCGAAGAAGTCGATTTGATGTTTGAGAATACAGACTGTGACCTGCTTGATGGTGGATTCGCGTTGTCCGATGGCGTTGATGAGGTCGTTGGCACGGCCGATTTTGTCTTTCAGGTAGTTTTTTGCCTCTTTGTCATCTTTACCGTTCAATGACTTGTATAGTTCTTGATAATAAGAACTTACATCGAGACGAGGAATGGTGTCATTGTTCATGATGACCGTCCATTTGCCGTTGATTTTGGTGATGGTTGCTTCGGGTACGATGACGGGGGCGGTTTCATCGTCGTAGAAGCGACCTGGAGACGGCGTCAATTCACGGATGCTGTCGATGGCTTCATTGACCTCTTGGATGGTGCAACCGAGCTTGGAGGCGATATTTGGGATGCGGTTGTTGAGAAGATCGTCAAGGCATTGGTCGATGACTCTCCATGAGAGTTCGTATTTTTCGAAATTTCGTTCCAACTGGATGAGGAGGCATTCACGGAGGTCATGAGCAAGCATTCCAGGCGGTTCCATTGTTTGCTGAAGCCGCGTGACGAAATTGTGGACTCTTTCGGGGGGAAGTCCTGTCAGGAGAGCGAGTTCACCATCTGTCGCCGTCAGATATCCTGTACGGATGTCAGTGTGGTCTAGAATAGCCTGTGCGAGTTCACGGAGTGACTTGTCGCTGCCAGCGGAGTCCATGACGGCGTTGGTGAAGGCATCGAATGAACTTGGCGGTTTGGTGAGGGATTCGAGAAAATATTCTCTAGCCTCTTCGGGGGAGGATTGGATTTTGGATTTGTCTGAAGGTGCGAGGGCGGAATCGAACGCGGCATCGGAATACGTGTCATAATTGGCGAGTTCCGAGAAACTTTCATCTTTTTCCGCAAGTTCGGCCGCTTTGTCTTGGCTGTTTTCGGAGGAGTTGAGGTCTGAGAAATCGCCGTAGTCGATTTCGGGGCCGTTGGAGACGAGTTCGAGCACGGGATTGATCTGGAGCTCTTCAGCGATTTTCTGTTGCAGCTCCAAATTGGTGGTCTGCAACAGATTCAGACTCTGCAACTGTGAGACGTTGAGAGTCTGTGTCTGTTTCAGCTCTTGGCTTTGGGATGTGGATAGATTCAGATTCTGCTGCATTTTTAGCAGAGGGATTTCAGAAGGGGATACACGCGATAGTGGTGTTTTTCAGCTTTAGGCTCTAAGCTTTAAGCTCTTACATCAGGAGTTCAAGACCTGTCAGGTAGTCTGCTTCGGGAAGGTCAAGCGAGAGCGGATGATCGGGAGCCTGTTGGAGGATGCGTGAAATGCGCGGCGTTTTTCCTGCATCGCGTGCGGCGTCTCCAACGACTTTTCGGAAAAGTTCTGGTGTCATGGCACCGGAACAGGAGAATGTGAGCAGTGCTCCTCCTGGATTCAACAGTTTGAATGCCAAGAGATTGATGTCTTTGTATCCGCGGCAGGCCTTTTCAATCTGGCTTTGTGTTTCCGCCAGTTTGGGCGGGTCCAAGATGATGAGGTCAAATGACTTGCGTGAATCGCGGCACGTACGGAGGAATTGGAAGACATCCGCCTTTTCGTATGAGAAGACGTTAGCGTCCAAGTGGTTCGCATCGGCGTTTTTGCGTGCGAGTTCCAATGCGTTTTCGGAGGAATCGACCTGCACGACGGAGTCCGCGCCGTACATGGCGGCGCGGATGCCGAATGCGCCTGTGTAGCAGAAGCAGTTGAGGACGGATTTTCCGTTGAGGTCGATGGGAAACTCCCGTCTGTTTTCACGCTGGTCCAGATAACAACCTGTCTTGTGGCCATTGGCGATATCGACCCACAGATCCATGCCGTATTCGTGAAGGAGGAACAAATCTGGAATCGGCTTGCCGTCGATAAGGCCGTTTGTTTCGGGGAGTCCCTCGCGTTTGCGGGCATTCGTGTCCGAACGTTCATAAACGCTGTGGATATTTGGTTGATTGAGAAGGATTTCCGTGATGACGTATTTCCAGCGGTCCATAGCGACGGTCAGAAACTGGCAGACGGCAATGTCGCCATAGCGGTCGATGATCAGACCAGGCAACCCGTCTGCTTCGCTAAAGACGAGACGCCAAGCATTTGTGTAATGGGAAATGCCGAGTGCGTCACGGTAGGCGATGGCGGCTTCCAGACGTTTGCGGATGAAATCGCGGTCAACCTTTTCATCCGGATCAAATGTCCATACACGCGCAATGATTTGGGATTCAGGGGAATAGGCAGCACGGGCGACCCATTTTCCCGTGGAGTCATGGACTTCGATTGTGTCGCCTGGCTGCGGTTCTCCGTCGATTCGTTCAACGCCGCCGGAGAAAATCCATGGATGTTTTCTAAGGAGGGAACGTTCCCGCCTGTGTTTCAAAATAAGACTTGCAATCATGGGAAGATACAATGGAATTTCTGTGTGGCAATCGTCACATGACGGAAAAAAAACGCCTTGTAACTGGTTGCCACAATATTTGGAAAATTGTTCTGCCGAAATATGTTAGAGGATTTTTGCGGCGGCGCGGAGTTTTTCGATGAGCACGTCTGTGTCGGCGTCGGAGCGGTCTGGATGAGTTGCAATCATGACGGCACGGTTGAGGATGTCAAGCGACTTCTGGCATTGATCGCGCTTCAAATCCATACGGCAGTCTTGGTTTTCCTTTAGATTATAGGGGTTGAGGACGGGATTGGGAGCTCCCTGTTTTTCGATGATAGGATCCCATTCCGTATAGACATGACGACCAGTCTTGCCGGCGATCATGCAGGGGAAGGCTGCCTGGAAGCGATTGGCGGCGTCAGCATCCGAAAGCAGGAAGCCCGCGTAGGCTCCACATTCCCAGTCAAGGCTGTTGTATTTCAGTGGCGTAAAGCCCTTTACATCCGCCATGGCGTTGAGGATACGCTTCTTTTGGGCGCGCATGGCCTGGATCATGCCGGGGAGGCGATCCAACTGGACGTTGAGAATGGCGCCTTCGATTTCCGATGCGCGGGAGCCTGCGGATGTGAAAAGCGGAATGGATTTCTCACGGCCAGCCCAATAGAATTGGCAGCAGTCGATCATGCATCCGATGCGCATTGCCGCGTCGTCGTCGTTGGTGACGGTCGCACCGCCTTCGCCGGCGCTCATGTTTTTGTAATAGTTGAAGCTGAAGGCACCGACATGGCCGATGCTGCCGCACATGCGCCCTTTGTAAGCACCTCCGACGCACTGACAAGCGTCTTCGATCACCAGCAGATTGTGTTTTTTTGCGACGGCCATCAAGGTGTCCATGTCGCAGACAAGCCCCCACATGTGGACGGGGATGATAGCCTTCGTATGCGGGCCGATGGCGGCTTCAACTGCCTTTGGATCCAGTGTCAAGGATTCATCGATATCGACGACGACGGGTATGGCACCGACGGCGAGCACGGCGATGGCGGTGGCGATGTATGTGCAGGCAGGGACGAGGACTTCGTCGCCTGGCCCGATTTGGAGGCCGGCGAGGGCGGCGTTGAGGGAGACGGTGCCGCTGGTGTTCAGCATGACGTGTTTGACACCGAGATACTCGGCATAGCGTTTTTCAAATGTTTCGCAGGCGTTTCCGATACCATAGCGGAAGAGCTTACCCGTCCTAATGACTTCGGCGACTGCATCGATTTCTTCTTGACCGATTTTGTACATGATGAAACCTTTGTGAGTTTTAATGAGTGGATTTGATGAAAATGTTTTTCTTAATAATAAAAGTATTGAATAGATAAAGTCAAGTTGTTTTGGTATGGAAATTGCTAGAAAAATGTGGAAAATTTGGAAATCAAACTTTAGTTGTGTGATTTGTCGGTTCACATAATTTTGCGGCCTGTTGCTCTTTGTAAAGTGCGCGAGCCTGGAAGAAGCCTCTGGTGATGCAGATGAATGAATAGACGGAGAAAATCAGATAGGTGAGTTGTTCGGGCTTTTCAATCATCATATAGGCGTGCAGGCCGATGCTGATGAGGCTGCTGACGATGATCAGATAGGTGTATTCGATGTAGGCGAACATCGTCAGAATGGAGATGAGGATGCCGAAGAGGCTGATGGTGTTGTCGAGAAGCTGGTAGCTGGAGCCGATGGCCTTGAGAATGGCGTATGTGACAAGCCATGCGGAGACACAGGCAGCAGTCGTCCAAATGCGCTGTTTCGTGGTCATGCAGCGGAAGACCGTTGAATGCTTGTATGCGCGTTTGTGCCATTGGAGGAAGGTGACGAGCTGCAGCGGGCAGGAGAAGAAGAGCGCGTAGGCGGCCATCGCCATGAGTCCGAAATAGTAATAGACGTATGCGTAAAGCAGGGAATTGAAGCCGCCGATGAGTGGCGCATAGCGGTTGACGCGGGACTGCAACAGTCCGACAACCAATGAGATATAGAGCGGGAGGGTTCGTAGCAACGGCTGTTGGCAGTAGATTTTCGCGATGGTCAGAAGCACGAATGTGATCGCCATCAACACGTAGAACGGAAGATTGTCTTTTGTGGATTTTTGCATGGTTACTGAAGGGCGATGATGAGTTCGGCGAGAAGGCGTTTATGGGCGATGACAGAGGTGGGGGAATGGTCGAAATGATCCAGCCTTGTCACAACGGAATCAGGCACTTGCAGAGCGGCTTCCGCACGGGCGATAAGTGCCTGGTCTGCGTTTGCGCGTTTTTTGTATGATTCTAGGCGGCTTGAGAGGATTTGGAAGTATTCGATGTCCTGCAGGCCGTCGCGGAGGTTTTTCAGGCGGATGGACGGCCATGGCGTCCAGTCGGGGCCTGGATACATGAGATTGCCGCCGCCGTTGGTGGGGCTGGGCTTGGAGGTTTTGGAATTTACGCTGCGGAAATAGGGGACCCATGGGACGTCGGGCCAGCGGAGACCATCCTTCATCTTCTGGCGGACGTCGTCCGTCATCCATTCCATGCCGAAACTGATGCGTTCCTGTTCCGTAAGTCGTTCATGCTCATGGGCATTTGTAAGCCATTCGCGATTCAGCCCCCAATAGAGGAGGCCTGAAATGTTGAGGCGTTTCGTCAGCCACGGGATGACGCGCGGGGCGATGCCGGGCGAATCCAGATTGAAATTGACGCATGGTTTTAGCGGGTAGTCCGTCGGATACCACCAGATTTGTTCGCCGAGTTTGCGGCGTTCATCCGCACGCTTTTCATCGTAGTGCTGGAACAACGGACACCAGATATCGACGTAGCCGAAGAGCCGTTCGTCTATTCTGGCCGTGTTCAGCCGCGGGATGTTCGGAAAATGCTGTTTTGTGTTTTCGAAGGCGGCCTGCATGGCCTTCAGTTGGTGGACATTGAAGAGGACTTCGTCGAAGCCGAAGGCGACGACGCGGTTCCGCCAGCCGTTGCGGTCGATGAATTCCAGATTCTCCTCCATGTTGGCCTGGTTCTTGTCCGCCGCGATGATGGGCAGATAGATGTTTTTCATGCCGCGTTCAAGGCAATAGCGTGTCTCCTCTTCGGAGAGGAACAGCCTTGAGCCGTTCCAGAGGTTCATGGGATCGAGACGATGGTCAAGAATGAAATCCAGATAGGCGCGGCGTTTCTCCTGAGGCATCGGCTTGCCATAAAATGCGTTGGCCCAAGCAGGTGTGAAACAGAAGGCGGTCGAGAGCGTGAACTCTTTCGGCAAGGCGAACGGAAGAACGGTGACGGACAGCGGGAAGGACAGCTCCCTGTCGTCGGCCTTCAGAACGACGTCGAATTCGGCCTTGCCCGCCTGCGTATGCACTGTGTGGACGTCGATCCAGAAGCGGACAAGCGTCTGCGGCGTCTGGAATGTTTCCGCGCCGTCGCTTGGGCGGAGCACGTCCGGATAAGACACAGATGGTTTTCCTGCGAAGCGCGTGGCGATGTCATCTTCAAGGAAGATGTTGGTTTTCAATGATTTGGCGAGAGCGTTTTGGGACTGGACGGAGAGTTCCGCCTTGTGGATTGCCTTTTTAGGCATGGCGATGGCGATCGCTTGGATACCGCCTGTTTCTTCTTGTGCGAGAAGCAGTTCCGCCTGCTTTTTGTCATTGCCGAAATAAATGCCGGGCATCGCCTTGACGGTCGAATCCTCTGGAAAAAACATAAGTCCAAGCTTACTGCCGACGGTTCCTTTTCCAAAAGCGGCGAGATATTTCCGCGCGTCTTCGGAGAGGATAGCGGTATCATCTTGAATCTGCTGCAGTTGATGGAGGGCGATCAGCGTTTCATCAGAATTGGCTGCCGCTGTGATTTGCTCCATGGCTTTTCTGCTTTTCGTGTAGATGGCGTCCCGTCGTGCGACAAGGGCGTTGTCCAGCCCGCCATTTAATGGCGCAAGCTGCCGCATGATGTTGGCGTGGAGGCTGTTGGCGTTTTTGCGAAGGACGATTTTCCATTGTTCGGCTGAGAATGCTTCGTTTTGCGGTACGGAGACCTGCACGTTGGCGAGAAGCGTTTCGGACGGCTCCGTTTCGCTGCCTTCAATCCACAGGGAGGCGGGTGTCGTCGTGTTCGGATAGCGGAACCGCCAGTTTTGAACGCGCGGCGTCTCCATGTCGTCGATATAGATGTCGTATGTGCGGTCGATGGAACGCAATACATAGCGGACATGGTGCCATTTGTTTGCTTCCAACGGCGAATGGGTAAGCCACGAACCGTTGTCGATGGGCATGATGTTGCCGCCGGAGAAAAGGGAGCAGGCCATCTGCGTGCCGCGCGTGTCCCGCACGAACAGCATGTAGCGGGCGGACGGCGTGACGGGATTGAGCCAGTAATCGACGACGACCGTCTCCGGATTGGCGGTGATGATTTTGTCGCCGAAATTCGGGCTTGTCCAACTGGGCGTGGCCTTGTTGCCGCCTTCCGTCGTCTTCAACAACAGAGCTTTATGGATATTTGGATGATCTTTGATTTCAACGACTTCGCGGATGCCTTTCGTCGGCTTCGGCGTGAATAGCGAGAAATCTTCCGTGTAGATGATCGTATTTGCGAGAATACTGCATGAACTCAATAGCAAAAGTGACAGGCAACGGTACATGTTTTTTGTGTGGGTGATGATGAGGTTTCTTGCCAAAAATACTCCAATATGTAAAATAAAACAAAGAAGGAAAGGTGCAAGCTGGAACGGGAAAAAATCATCTTGTGTTAGAATTTGTTTTGAGTATGGGAAACCTCAAAATCAAAATATTACAAATAAAGCAAATAAAAGAATAATTATGCTATGATAATTGAGCGAATGCCATACGCCATGGCTGTCATAAAAATGATAATTTGATTGGCGGAAATTGGTCTTGATGCTATATTTTATAAAAATCATTGCTAGCCAATTAAAATCAATGAGTTGGAGTGTCATGTCATGAGCCTGTTTGTCGGGATCTCCCTTGCGTAGGTGTAGTGAATACAATTCTGAACTCTCTTGCATAGGTGTAGTGAAGATGATTTTGAACCCCCTTGCGTAGGTGTAGTGAAGATGATTGAGGATGGAGCGTTGAATTGAATATGAAACGGAAAATTTATGATAGAATGCTTCAATGGAAAAACAATGAGGCACGAAAATGTGCCTTGATGATAGAAGGAGCGCGTCGTGTCGGCAAAAGCTATATTGTCGAAGAGTTTGCCAAGACTGAATACAAGAAGCATTTGATAATTGATTTTGCGAAGGCCAGAAAAGCCGTCAAGGAATTGTTTGAGGAGAAATTGGATGACCTTAACGTGTTCTTTCTCATGTTGGAGGCACGAACGGGCGTAGTGCTCGAAAAGGGGAATTCTCTAGTTGTCTTTGATGAAGTGCAATGTTTTCCCCGTGCAAGGGAGGCGATTAAGTATCTGGTTCAAGATGGTCGTTTCCATTATATTGAAACGGGTTCGCTTATCTCAATTAAAAAGAACGTAGAGAAGATTGTCATACCAAGCGAGGAACTCAAAATCCAGATGTATCCCATGGATTTTGAAGAGTTTCTTTGGGCTGTCGGCAAAGAAGGGGCGATGCCTTTGCTTCGCAATCATTTTTGGGATTTATCGCCCATTGACCAGTCTGATCATCGAAGGATGATGGAGCTTTTCCGACAATATATGGTTGTCGGCGGAATGCCCCAGGCGGTGGCTGCATTTGTCGCCAGCGGTCAACTGGCAGATGTGGAATTTGCCAAAAAGCTTATTCTGGATCTCTATTACGAGGACATTGGAAAATTTGCCGGGCGTCTGAAAGACAAAGTAAGGGCGATTTGGCGTGCCATACCAAGCGAACTGAGTCTTCATGACAAGCGTTTTTCTCCGTCAATAATTGGGAAAAACAATAGGATGCGTGAACTTGACGCGCCGTTTGAGTGGCTGCACGAAGCTATGACTGTGAATATGGCGACGAATGTCACCGAACCGAATGTCGGTTTCAAATGGACCGAAGAGCGTGTCGGTATGAAATGCTATATGGCGGATACGGGACTGCTGGCGTCACTGGCCTTTTCCGAGAACGCCAACACCAATCTGGACGTTCTTTGGAAGGTATTGACCGGAAAAGTGGAACTTAACAAAGGTATGCTGATGGAAAATGTTGTGGCGCAGTTGCTTCGGTCAGCTGGACAGGAACTCCATTTCCATAGGACTTCGATGAAATTGCCAGTGGAAGAAAGAATGGAAATTGACTTTCTGCTGACAAAGCCAAATATGACCAGTCGCCACAATGTCATTCCAATAGAGGTCAAAAGCGCAAACGATTATACAACTTTATCGTTGGAACGTTTCAAGAAAAAATATGCTTCATTTGCGGCGGATGGTTTTGTCCTTCATCCAGGTAATGTCAAGCAGGCGAATGGAATTACTTATCTTCCGCTTTACATGACTTCATTGCTGACAGAGTGACGAATTGACTGAGAGTTCCTTCTATCAGTTGTTTTTTGGACAAGCCAGCCTATACTAATAGGTATTTCTATCATCATACATGTAATTCAACCATAAAAGACCTTGGAGACGAACATGAGGCAGACGATGTTGGCGTTGGCGTTTTTGGCGGCGGGCGGCTACTTGGAGGCGAAGCAGATCGCCGTGTATGGGCGCGACGAGAAAAATGCGGCGGTGTTGGCGGACGCTTTAAAAGCGACGGATAATACGATTGTGACGTTGAACGCGGATGCGTTTTGCAATAAGGAGACGTTGCTGAAAGCGGATTTGCTTGTAATTGCGGAGCCAATGAACGTTCCGGCCGCTTCCGCAGGAGCCATCCACGACTATCTGGCGGCGAAAAAGAGCATGCTGCTGTTGGGGCCGCGTCCATTCTGGAAGCCAGTCTATAAACTTGGAAATGAGTGGCTTACGCGTGAGGAACGTCTTGAGAGACGCGCACAGACGCCATGTGAGCCGTTGAAACTGCCGCCGCGGTTGCTATGGAGTCTTTCCATGCGGGAAAAAGACATCAAGACAAAGATGACGATTGAGGGTCCCAACGGCCTTCATTACCAATTGGATACGCTGATGGGATGGACGACGTACGCCGCGCCGTGTATAGGAATGTTTCCGAAAGGCCATGATCTGATGTGCCTTTCCGTGAAAGGTAATCCGAATGTGCGCAGCATGTGCATCGAATTGGTAGAGACAGATGGATCTCGTTGGATAGCAACGGCTCCTGTATCGACAGAATGGCGGAAACAGGGCTTGGAAGCGGCGGATTTCCGATTCTGGCATGACTGCTCGCCGACGAAACCGCGCGGCGGAAAGGGAGATGTCGTGAACTTTTCGAATGTGCGGACGATATCCGTTGGTCTTGCGGACACGCATACGCCAGGCTCGGCTGGTGCGGATTTGGAATTTTGGATCAAAGACATGGGTACGGCTGTCAATCCATATAAAAGTGCGGACGCGCCCGTGGTCAATTTCGCCTATATGGAAACGTATTATCCTGCATACAAGCAGTTTCCGATAAAAGAACGGCCTGGTTGCTTCAGCACGATGAACCGCTGGCAAGGGCGTGGATTCAACCAGAAAGCGTCATGGCGGTATCGTCCGCTGAAGATGACAAATGGCCAGTTGTCGGTAGAGGAGGATCCGTATGCGGTCAGTACTATCTGGATGACGCATTATCTGGACGGTGATTTTGCAAGTTCGCGTGTGGCGACGATTGCCGAGCCTGTGAAAGTTGATGATACGCAGTATCTTGCGACGGTGAAGCAATTGGCGGAACGGACGTTGCGGCCCATGGAACTGATTGGCGGAGGAACGCATTATTTCGGCATGTTCCCAGATCAGACGGATGATATCGGTTATGAGATGGAAGTCTTTGAAGACCTGAAAGATACGAAAATCGCCGTGGAAATGGACGTGAA
>JAGCSE010000018.1 GCA_017964325.1 Victivallales bacterium
CATTAGCCACCAGCAACCAACTGGCCACTGGCCACTAACCATTGTTTTCTCATAGACATTCACCATTGCCGTTTGTTCCAATTTTCTCTAGCGCCTCTAGAATTTCTAGAAATTCTAGCGCCTCTAGCGCCTCTAGAATTTCTAGCGCCTCTAGAGCTTCTAGCGCCTCTAGAGCTTCTAGCGCCTCTAGAGCTTCTAGCGCCTCTAGAATTTCTAGCGCCTCTAGAATCTCTAGCGCCTCTAGCCCCTCTAGCGCCTCTAGAAAAAACCTTGTCCATCATCAACGGCAAAAAAACCATCTTCATGAACATAAAATTGACGAAATGAGCCTGTTTTCGTCAATTTCATGTCCGCCAATTCGACTTTTTGCCTTCTGAAGCTATATTAAAGTGAAATCATCAAACCAAGGACACGACCATGTTGAAATTCACCCCCCTGATACAGAAAAAGCACCGCTACGAGTTGGAGGACGTCAGACATCCCAACCTCATGCGCGAACAGTTCCCCCATTCGGACGTCCCGCGCATCCTGTTTGAAGACAAATACGTCACGCCCAGCCCCGCCAATGAAATCTGGATCACGGACACGACATTCCGAGACGGCCAGCAGGCCCGCCCGCCCTACACGCCCGAACACATCATTCATCTGTACGATTTGATGCACAAGCTCGGCGGCCCCAACGGCATCATCCGCCAGTGCGAATTTTTCGTGTATAGCAAAAAGGACCGCGAAGCCATCGAAGGCTGCATGGCCCTCGGCCATCAGTATCCCGAAATTACCGGCTGGATTCGTGCAAACGCAGAAGATTTCAGAATCGTCAAAACGCTCGGCCTGAAGGAAACCGGTATCCTAACATCTGTGTCTGACTATCATATCTTCCTGAAACTCAAGAAGACACGTCGGAAAGTCATGGATGACTACCTCGGCACCGTGAAGGAGGCACTCTCCAACGGCATCGTCCCGCGATGCCATTTTGAAGACATCACGCGTGCGGACATCTACGGCTTCGTACTACCGTTCGCGGAGGAACTTATGAAATTGTCGCAGCAATCGGGCATCCCCATCAAAATCCGCCTTTGCGACACGATGGGCTACGGCCTCACCTTCCCTGGAGCTGTCCTACCGCGCAGCGTTCCGAAACTCGCACAGGCCTTCAACAAAGAACTGGGCGTTCCGTCGCAACAACTTGAATGGCATGGCCACAACGATTTCCACAAAGTCCACATCAATGCCGTAACCGCTTGGTTACACGGCGTTTCCTCCCTGAACGCATCCCTCATAGGCTTCGGCGAACGGACAGGCAATCCACCGCTTGAAGGCGCCATCATCGAATACATCGGCCTCAAAGGGCGCGCCAACGGCATCGACACGACTGTCATAACGGAAATCGCCAACTACTACCGCGAAATCATCAAGGCGGAAATACCTGAAAACTACCCATTTGTCGGCGCCGAATGCAACACCACCCGTGCGGGAATCCATGCGGACGGCATCCTCAAGAATCCCGAAATCTACAACATCTTCGACACGCAGAAGATTCTCAACCGCCCCATCAAAGTCATGGTCACCGACAAGTCTGGTGTCGCGGGCATTACGCAGTGGCTCAACGATTACCTGAAAGAGCACAACATGGATCACGAGCCGCTCAACAAACGCCACCCAGGCGTCCGCAACATCTATGACTGGGTCATGGAGCAGTATGCGCAGGGCCGTACCTCCAGCATTTCCTCCGATGAAATGATCGCGCAGGCGAAGCATCACGTCCCGTCCATGTTCGAGTCTGATTTCCAGAAAGTTAAAAAGGCCGCCGTCGAAATCGGCAAGAAGCTCGCCGCAAAGATTTGCCATTCAAAGGAAATCCTCACGCTCGATCCAAAAGTCATGGAAAAATTCATCAGCGACACAGTCCGCAACGAACCCTCCATCCAATTCGTCGCTGTCACGAACCGTGACGGGAAACAGCTCCTGCAAGTCCATACACAACGCGGCGACAAAGGGCTTTTCCGTCCGCTTTTCGACGTCGATTTCAAGGAGAAGGAATGGTTCCGCAACGTCATCAACACAGGCGAAGCCTATTGGTCCGACCTCTTCTTTTCGCGTTTCACAAACCGCCTCATCATAACGTTCGCCGAACCCATCCGTGACAAGAAAGGCAACATCGTCGCCGTCCTTGACGTCGATTTCAAATTCGACGACCTGACGAAACTTGTCAACCAGCTGCCGGACAATCAACAATAAACAAATCTGGGAGGGTCGCTCTCCAGAGCGACCGGACGCATTGGAGTGCGTCCTTCCCATACGCTTCATGCGCCAAAGCATTCTTCGTTCAATTCATCGAAGAACGCCACCATGAACGCATGCCGTTTCTCGGCAAGCTGCCGCCCCGCATCCGTGAGCATCCGCTCACGGATTTTGCGCAATTTCACCAAATATTCGCGGTAGGCGCTGTCTTCGCGGCTGTAGCTGCCTGACGACAACGCCTCCTCCGCAGTGTTGTGGACCCGCGCTCCCGTCCGCCCTGCGAAATGGAACGACCGACCAATTCCAATCGCGCCGATGCTGTCCAATTTGTCCGCATCATAGACGATTGTCGACTCCAGACTCACAGGCTCCGCATTGCCCTCCAGTTTGCGAAAACGGTGCGAACGGATGCAGTCCGCCACTCTCATGCAATAACTTACGTCAACCACGCCAAGTTCGGGCAATAGTTTCATGCACAGCTCCGCGCCATATACGGCATGGTTCGTCTTGCCTTGGTCCGCCAATTCCTGCGGACGGCCGATATCGTGCATCAACGCCGCCACGGAAACCAGCGTCACGTCCAACGGTGCGTCCGGATGGGCGGCCTTCATCATCGCCGCGATCCGCTTCGCGTTGTTCCAC
>JAGCSE010000189.1 GCA_017964325.1 Victivallales bacterium
GCCGGAGCCAAGACCCCGGCCTGCACGAGCCAGCACGTCCACGTCGGAGTCGAAGACTTCACGGCGGCGCAAATCGCGAACTTCGCGAGAATCTGGTACAAGCAAGAGAAGCTCATCCTCAAGGCGGTCGGAACCCTGCCGAGCCGCCTCGCACACTACACGAAGCCGACCGACCGCGAGTTCATCGACCGCCTCGAGCAGATGAAGCCGCAGACCCGCCAACAGCTGAACATCGCCTGGTACGGATACGCGAATCCGCGTCCGGCACACTACGACAGCACCCGCTACCGCGCCATCAACCTCAACAACGTCTGGACCACGGGGACGGTCGAGCTGAGGTGTTATGAGAACAACGATGTTATGGGAACAAGGAGATTTTTCAAGCACAAAAGCTTAAAGACAAGTTCCCATTATTTTCATCGGAAGCCTTGCCGGATAGGAGTGTGGCAAAACTTCCGATTTCTTTTTTCCAATGCAACTGGCCTACAGATTTTCAAGGAAGCTTAGTCTGTCCTTCGTAACATGATATCTTTTTGATGCAAAGGCAGGGATGCTGATTTCATTTTTTGCCAATGCTTTCCGTTTCATATCAAGATCCGCCTCTGCGTATCCATGGGTCGTTTCAATGGAGACATGTCCAAGCCAAAGGCGGATGGTATTGATGTCAACTCCCGATTTAAGCAGATGCATTGCCGTTGTGTGTCGTATAACATGCGGTGTTATGTGCTTTTCACGAAGGGGCGGGTGATTTTGGACAGCACGAGCGTATATTGACTCCAGAATACGCGTAATGCCTTTTCTTGTAATCCTATTACCACATTTGTTTAAGAAGACCGGTTCATTTTCGAGCTTGATTCTATCTCTGAGCAGGCCCCTCAAAACTTTCACGGTATCCTCCCAAAGCGGTATTGTCCTTTCCTTCTTTCCTTTTCCCATCAATGTTACATACGGCATCCCATGCAGATGCAACTGGTTTATATTTAGTTCCGATACTTCGCTGACACGTGCGCCTGTATTGTACATAAACAGCAGAATTGCATAATGCCGCAATCCATTATCAGTATTTCTGTCCGGCACTTTAAGGAGCTCTCTCATTTCATCCGCTTCGAAGTGGGCGATCAGTCTCTTCATGACCTTGCGTTCTCCGATACACAATACCATCGACGGTATGTCCGCGTCCTGAGGGAAACGTCTGCATACATACCTTGCCAATGACTTCAAAACAGCAAGATGATGGTTGCAGGTTCTGTTGCTCCACGAGAGTTTCTTTGAATATTCCTCTATGAAGTCCAGAACATTTTTATCCGAGATGTCATCAATTTCGGATGTCCATCTGCCTCTTTCATGGAGGAACGTACAGAATTTCGAGATTGTAAGCGCATATGAATCAATGGTATTTGGGCTCGCTTCCTTCTCACATTCAAGTCTTTTATGAAAGAAATCTCTCAGACACAATGTCAGTTTTCCGGTTTCGTTTTTCATTGTCAATCCTCAATCGGGGTGAATTTCTCAAGCACGTTTGCCAGTAGCTGCTCGGATGAATCCAGGTAATATGTCGTGTTGTCGTAATGTACATGCCCCATATACGTTGAAAGATGAGGCAGATATGCTTGGACTGGCAACCCTTTTCTTTGCCATTCAACGACCTTTCTTATTGCAAAGGTATGGCGCATATCATGGATTCGCGGTTTTGGTCGCCCCTCGTCCCCAATTCCGAGTTGGCGTAAAACCTTGTTAAATCTCCCGTTGAATCCCGAATACGAGAAAGGATTTCCTTTCAGAGACTGGAATACATATTCCGATTGCGGATTTGGGCGTAGCTTAAGCCATCTGCGCAGTGCGGCACAAGTGCTTTCATGGATTGGAACTAAGCGGTTCTTCCGAAACTTCGTTTCCTTAATGATCAGAGTCCTGTTCTGGAAATCAATGTTTTGAATCTTCAGCGAAAGAAGCTCGCTGACCCGAATGCCCGTGCAAAACAGTAGACCAATCATACATTTCCAGCGGACCGTGCAGGCATGGCTCCATTGACTGTTTTCCTTGTCCGCTTCCATGAGTGCCATTATTTCCTGATCCGAATATACATATGCCGTATGCTTATGATATTTGGCATCTACTATCTGCACGGCAATCTCGGGCAAAGAAGCGTCATATGCACGACAGTATTCGTAGAAATTATGCAGAAGCCGATAACGTTTTCCCCGCTGAACTAAGCCCACGTTTCCAGACATGCAGTACTTTTCGAAGCCATCCTGGGAAAGGAGTGGTTCGATTTTGTTTTCAAAGCAAAAATTATCATATGCCTTGAGTATCTTTTCTTCGGTTACAAAACCTCTTCCAATCTTTTCCCTCATAAACTGGACATATTTGATGATTTGAGGGGCAAGATCCGTCTTCATGATGACTTTCTTTGGCATGTCACTTCTCCCAGTTGCATTTCGGAAAAGGCGTTACGACTTTTCTCAGGTTTTTCATGTCTGTCTTCGCATATATCCTGGTCGTTTCGATGCGGGTATGTCCAAGGATATCCGCGGCCTCTTTGTAAGAGACTCCGCGGTTAACAAGGAATGTTGCGAGGGTATGACGCAACATGTGCGATCCACGCCGACAGGTCCTTTGTATGCCGCTCCTGATTACGTTCTGTGTCACGATGGTCGTCACTCCCGAGGAGTTTGCGAACCCTGTGTACGGAGCCTTTGTTTTGATGAACAGCGTCTTGCAGGACGTCTTGGGCCTGGCGTTTCGGCAGTAGTCCTCAAGGGCAAACAGAGCCAAATCAGACAACGGCATCTCACGTTCCTTTTGGGTTTTACACGAAAAAACAGTGAGAGTGCGCCGCCGCCAGTGCACACTACTGGTCGTTAGAGCTATCAACTCTGAGGCTCTTATCCCCGTTGTCGCAAGGATGACGAGAACTGCATAATCCCTTTTCCCGACAAGGGTAGTACGGTCGGGAGTATCAAGTAGCCTCTGGAGCTGCTTTTCAGTCAAAGCATGTGGAATTTCCGCCAGCCTCCAATGCATGTGCGACGGAATGATATGCCCAAGATCCCGGGGCAGGACCCTATCCCAGGTCAGAAAACGAAGGAAAGTACGCATGGTAGAAGTTATGGCGCTCTTCCAGTTGTGACTGTCGCGCACGTCAAGCAACATAGTTGTGATGTCCAAGGCCTCCCCCGCGGTCAGCTTTTCTAATTCCAGCACACCGTTGTTCTGTTGCCGCCTAAGAGACAGTATCCTTCTGGCAAGTATAAGATGATTCTTGATAGCTCTATCTCCCAGTGCGCGTATGCGCCTCAGATATTCCTCGTAACGGATGAGAAGACCGTCTGGCGATTCGGAGGAATAAGCCTTTTTTTCCTCTTTCATAATCCCCTTCTTCTTCAAGAACTGTACAATTTTTTTCATGGCAGCGCGCTCTCCTCGGAAATCATAATGATTGGGCCGCTCACAATTGCAGACGGGAAGATGGTTTGTCAGGAAGTCATTGATCTGATCCATATTGATTTCCTCAATGTTTTCAATTCCTTTCCATAGCATGTACCTGCTGAAATGAGCCGCGCCCTTCAACAGGTGCCTTGCCGTCCATTTTGAATAACCTTCGTCTTTGATTTCCCCCGCCAGCTCGTCAATAAACTCGCCAAGCGGTCCCAGCCTCATCTGGTACAGTGTTCTAGGGCAACAGAAGTAGTGCTCAAGCATTGTTTTCTCCTTGTGATTAAGGTTTGCCTGTTGGTCGGGAACGCCCCGAACCAACAATTGTTATAGAAAAGTTTTTGCACAATGATGGGCATTGCCACCATTTTGTACTATATTTATTTTACTTTCTTCATTTCACTTTTTCAAAGGAGGACAACATGAAGGCCGGTCAGATACTTGAAGAACTTAATGCGTTCATGGGCAGGATGCGCGAGAATGACTCCAGCGATCCTGTCGAGAATATGCAGGCGGCGATAGACTACCTGCTTGAAAAACTGCACATCTACGAGAAAAAGTACTGCGAGGCGACAGGCAAGAAACGCCCCGACCTTGATGACAACGACCGGCGACGTCTGGCCGCCAGGGCTCGTATCATGAATCCGAGCATGCTTGATGCTGTCGAGGACACATGGATGCCGGACACGCTGATGACATGGTACAGGAAGCTGATAGCGGACAAATACAACAGCTACAAGGGAGAGGGAAAACGAGGTGGACGACCGCCGATTCCAATAGAAATCGTCGACACTGTAATTCGGATTGCGAGAGAGAATCCGAGCTGGGGATACGAGCGTGTCGCCAGTTATTTGGCCTACCTCGGTCATCCCCTCAGCGCTAGGACAGTAAAACGCATCATGAACGAGCAGGGGCTCTTTCCGACAGACTGGACACGAAAAGGTGGCTGGCAGCGTTTCTTCGATGCACACCGGAATGTCCTTGCGTCATGCGATTTTACCACATATGAGCTTCTTACGCCAAATGGACTTGTCCGTGAGCATATCCTTTTCTTCGAGGATGTAACGACCCGGGAGGTGTGGCTTGGGGGAATCACGCATAATCCAGACGGCGACTGGATGGCCCAGGTCGCCAGAAACCAGACGGACATCTTTGACGGCAAGCTCAACGGTATGAAATATCTCATCCATGACGGCGATCCTCTGTACAAGGGACGTTTTACCCAATACATAACCCAATCGGGCTGCAAGGCCAAGTGCCTCCCTCCGAAGTCACCCGAGCTCAACAGCTACATTGAGTCTTTCATCAAGACCATTAAGGCCGAATGCCTGAATCATTTCATCCTGCAGACAGAGGAACAGCTTCGCTATGTTGTGTTGCAATACCTTGAATATTACAACCATGAACGGCCTCATTCCGGCATCGGAGGTGTAATGATACATCCTTTGCCGCAGGACGAGGACGGCGAAATAACCATGTTTTCGCGGCTTGGAGGCTTCCTGAAATCATATCGAAGAACAAAAGCTGCATCCTGATTTTGCCACACTCCTACCCGGCAAGACTTCCGATGAAAATAATGGGAACTTGTCTTTGAGCTTTTGTGCTTGAAAAATCTCCTTGTTCCCATAACATCGTTGTTCTCATAAGCTCTGTTATGGGGACGTTCCCATAAGAGGTGCCACAATGGAACCAATCATGCCGGCCACGCAAAATTCGCCTGCCTCCTCGCCCTCCTGATCGCCGCCAAGGCCAAGACCGCGAAGTGTGCGAGCACGAAGAAGCCGCGCGAATACAACGAGCAGAGCGCGGCCTACGACATGAGAGTGTTCCTCCTCCAGCGTTTCGCTTCTGATTCAACCGCCTGAAGAACCAACCGATGAAACAAACAGAAAGGCCGGCGAAAA
>JAGCSE010000019.1 GCA_017964325.1 Victivallales bacterium
CAGTGCGTCGTCTCGTGGACGCCCCGCTGGACGGGCCGCTTCACCATCAAGGTCGTGAACCGCGGCTCCATCTACAACCGCTACACGATCGGATTCAGCAACTGACCCTTTTTGGGGGGCGGCGGCGGAAAAAAACGCCGCTCCACGCGGGGGAGGTTGGAAAAAAGCTTAACAACGGATGGCCTCGGCTGCATAGAAGCTGTGTCGGAAGAAAAGAACAAGACTGAATTGAATCACACAAAACCAAACAACCTGAAAGGAGTAACTACCATGAAGAAAGCCATGAACACGATCTTCGCCGCCGTTGTCGTCTTTGCTGTTACCATCATTATTTCCACGCCATCTGCTCTGGCCGGCAGCGCCACTGGTGACGCCACCGCCACAACTCGCGTGGAACCGCATTCGACTGATGTCTTCCATCATTATTTCACGGCTGGCAAGACTGCTCTTGTCATCGTTTCTGGAGACAAGGATACCGATCTTGACCTGTACATCTATGATGAAAATGACAATCTCATCGAGAAGGATGAGGACGGCAGCGACCAGTGCGTTGTCACGTGGACTCCCCGCTGGACGGGCCGCTTCACCATCAAGGTTGTCAACCGCGGTGATGTTTACAACGAATACACCATCGGATTCACCTGCGGTGATGGCTACACGAATAAGACTTCCGTAGGTCCCAAGGAAACAGATAGTTACGAACGCCATTTCACGGCACACGAACGCGCCGCAGTCATAGTGTCCGGTGATGGAGACACGGATCTTGATCTGTATGTCTATGACGAAAACGGCAATCTCATTGCGAAGGATGAAGATAATACGGATGAATGTCTTGTCACGTGGACTCCCCGCTGGACCGGTAAATTCATCATCAAAGTTGTCAATTGCGGCTCCATTTCCAACCGCTATACGATCAGAGTCAATTGATCGGGTTTCTACTGGGCGATGAAAAGTCACCGCTCCGTAGAAAAGAAGTGAGTATGATAATAGTAATCATTCAGCAAAAGTGATGAGTAGCACCACTTTTGCTGAATAGTTTTGATTTTAGTCAACTCATTAGAGGGCAATACGAAACATAAGAGGATATATGCCAATGAAGAGAATGATCAATGCAATTCTCGCTGTGGCCATCATTTTCACTATCGTAGCGTTCCATGCACCATCCGCCTCTGCGGGAGTTGTAACCAACAAAGCTAGAGTAAATGCAAAACTAGTGTAAAAAACTTAACAATAGGTTGCTTTGGAGGCATAGAACGATGTCGGAAGAACAAGTCACAAAACAAAAGAAGTTATAAGCAAATAGGAGTTTCCATCATGAAAAACACTATGAACACGATTCTTGCCGTCACCGTTCTTTTCATCGCCGCTATTACCATTGCCGCACCTTCCGCATCTGCTGAAACGGCTGTCAAGAAGACTTGCGTAGAGGCGCATTCAGTCGATAGATACGAACGGGAGTTTGTGCGTGGAGAACAGGCCTTGGTAATCGTTTCCGGCAACGGCGACACCGATTTGGATTTGTATATCTATGATGAAAACGGCGAACTCGTCGCATCAGATACCGATGACTCCGACCAGTGCGTTGCTTCATGGATGCCCCGCAGGACAGGTTGTTTCACGATTAAAGTCGTCAACCACGGCTCCATTTTCAACAGCTACACAATCGGTGTCAATGGCCAAAATTCACAGCAGATAGATGACAGCAAATCGTATCGCCCCTTCGAGAATGGGAAGCAGTCCCCCCACAAGACGCGTGAGGTTCCCCAAAAAGGGAAGCAAGCCCCTCACAAGGCTCCGCAAGTGCCTCGTAAACAGCAGCAGACCCCTCGTGACGGTTCAAAGCTTGTCTAGATTGATTCTCCACCTATCCACAACTACCATTATTAAAATGGTGGCTGTGGATTTTTTCTCTCTAATTTTTACAACTATCAAAAAATAACTATAATATATAAATAGCTATTTGTGTTGGTCATTGAGAAAATGCATAATGTCTTTTCCATGGATGCCGAAAAAGTCATGCAAAGTCATATATTGTTCATATATTGATTGGTATTTTCGATGATTTTGCATGGCTGGCCGATAGAGAATTGTGTTTTTGCATCCCATGGCATGGATGGCGGAAAAGACACTGCGGTGTCCACTGCGGTTGTCAGCGGCTGCAGCGAAAATGGCGGAGCCGAGGGCTGCGGTCTGTGTGCATGTGGTCGCTTGGAGGTTCATGCCAAGAACATCGGCGTAAATCTGCATAAGCAAGGGATTTTTGAGTGCGATGCCGCCACAGGCAACGATGTTGTGGACTGGCACGCCATGCTGACAGAAATTGTCGATGATTTTCCGTGCGCCAAAGGCGGAGGCTTCAATGAGAGCATGGTAGATGTGTTCGGGCCGCGTGGCAAGCGTCATGCCGACGATGAGGCCCGACAATCGCATGTCGTTGAGGCACGATTTGTTGCCATTCCACCAGTCGAGAGCGACAAGCCCCGAACCGCCTGGCCCGAAAGTGGAGGCCAGTTCGGAAAGATAGTCGTGCATGGAGATTCCACGCCGTCTTGCCTCTAACGTGTATCTTTCTGGAATGCAGTTATCAATGAACCATTTGAACATATCGCCGACACACGCTTGGCCTGCTGCATAATTGGTGAAGCCTGGCAGATTGGCATCCTCCATGGCGGCGCAGACACCTGGAATGTCCTTCCATTCGCGTCCAAGAATCATGTCGGCTGTGGATGTACCAAGCATCATCATGAGTGTCCCTTCGTCGGCGACGCCGTTGCCTGGCAGGGCGGCATAACCATCCATCTGGCCGGCTGTTATGATTGTATCTTCCGACAATCCAAGTGCCTCCGCCATGGATGGATGCAGTGTTCCGACGGGAATGCCTGGCGCGGCAATGACAGGTTTTATACCATTGTGATACGCCAGTTTGGGAACGATGTCATCAAACGGCTGACCTGTTGGATATCCGTCTTGTAGCGTCCATAGGGATTTACATGTAAGGAGCGGTGTGCTGCGGATTTCATGTCCTGCCAACAGGCTGACAATCCAGTCGCATAACTCAAAGAACGACTCTGTATTCCGAAAAGTTTCCATATCTTCATGGAAAATCTGCAACACTTTGGGCATCAATGATTCGCAGCCAATTGCGCCACCTGATTTTTTGACAATGGGAAGGTTCTGCGCGATGGCGGCCTCCGTGATTTCCGCTGCCTCTTCAGCCGCTGCATGATGCTTCCACATTTTTGGCCAGGCATGGGGGCGGTTGCGAAAAGACGACAGTTCGCATAATGGAACAAGTCCATCAACGACAGGAATAATCGTGCTGGCCGTGGAGTCGATGCCGATGGCTATTACTTGCGGTGGCGTGACTTGTGATGATTTCAGAAGATTCGGGATAATCGTTAGAAAAGCCTTTCGAAAATCATCGGGATCCTGCAATGCCCACTGTGGCGGCAGCGACGTGCCGTCTGGCAGTTCATGGTCGATGACGGCGTGCGGATAGATGAATTCATCTTCAGCTACGATGGTTCCGTCGATAGTGGAGACTAAAACGCCTCGACAGGAAAGGGAGCCGTAATCTAGTCCGATGGTGTATGTTATAAAAGGCATGGGATGCAGTTGCATTGTGGATTGGTTATGCTATAACAGAGATTTGAGCAAAATATAGCATAGCAATCAAGAGTTGCGTTATGGTTGCAGAATGACTGTATGAGATTTTGCACAATCCTCCCATGTCGTCATGTTGCTTGACCTTTCTGTTTGGAAATGTAATGTAAGGTAAGTTTCTTGTCATTTATCTCTTTTTCAATGGAGACATCATGAAATCCTTCAGTTTCTACCACGTATTTTCCTCCCACATGGTTTTGCAGCGTGAACGCCCCATCGTCTTCTCCGGAAAGGGCGAGCCCGGCAAGAAATACATCGTCAAATTCGCCGAAAAGAGCCTGAAAGGAACGGTTGACGAAGACGGCGAATGGTCCGTCACCTTCCCGTTCATGAACGCAGGTGGCCCGTATTCGCTTTCCGCCGGCTATGACGGCGCAAAACCGTCTGTTACGTTTGACGACATTCTCATCGGCGAAGTCTGGATGTGCACGGGACAATCCAACATGGAAATGCCTGTCTATTCAGAAAATCCATTCTGGCAGACACTTGATGCCAAGCAGGAGCTGAAAAAGGCCAAACATCCCAACATCCGTCTTTTCAACTCCTTCCTGACGCGGCGACTCGCTCCGGAAGAACCCCTTGAAGACGAAAATCCAGACAACAAGGGCTGGCTTGTCTGCGATGCCAAGACCGTCGCGGATTTCTCCGCCTGCGGATATTTCTTCGGCCGCAAGCTCAATGAAGACCTGAACATTCCGATCGGCCTCATCAACACCGCATGGGGCGGCACACGCGTCGAAGCATGGATTTCAGACGAAGCCCTCTATTATAATGGATGGGAACTGAAAAAGCAGGATCCGAATCGGAAACAATCATGGAAGGACATTTATAATAGCAACGACTGCAAGCCGTTGCGTGAATGGCTCGTCCAATTCGACAAGCTTGGGAAAGTGCCCGCCAAATGGCTGGCCGAAAAATACGACGACTCCGCATGGACGGAAATAACCGCGGCTTTTGTCGCATTGGACACCATTGGCCGCTATGTCACCCGTTTCCATTTCAAGCTTCCGCCGCGAATGGCAGGAAAAAAACTTGTGATGAATCTGGGTATCGTCAATGACGTTGATAAAACATACGTCAATGGAAAACACGTCGGTTCAACAGGATGCGATACGGAAGTCTATTGGTCCAACATGCGCAGCTACACAATTCCTGAAGGTGTGACGCATGCGGGCGACAACGTCGTCGCCGTCGTGGCGGACAATCATTACATGACGGGCGGTGCTAATTACATGGACTTTTCCATAACTTTCGGAAAGACAACAATCAAGGGTATTACAGGATTTCGCTTCACTCGTCTGTTCGCCGTCCCGAACGACTTCCCGATCCGCCCGAATCCGCCGCAGACAGGCGACGACATGTCGTCGCCGACATCGCCCAACTATCCTTCAACGCTGTTCAACGCCCTGCTGAATCCATGGTTCCGCTACGCCGTCCGCGGCGTCATTTGGTACCAAGGATGCACAAACGCCGGGCAGTTCACCTATTATCCTCTCCACAAGCTGTTTATCGAAGACCTTCGTGAACGTTGGAACGATGATGAAATGCCGTTCCTCCTCGTCCAGCTGGCGGCTTTCCATCAACATACGCCCGATAATCCTGTCAAGCCGGAAGACATTGACGCTCTGCCATTTCCAGAGTTTTCACCATACGGCCTGACACGCGAAATCCAGGCGGAAATAGCGAAGGACATGGAAAATGTCGGCATGGTCACCGCTTTCGACTGCGGCGATCCATCGGACATCCATCCACGTGATAAACAGACCGTCGGCCTCCGCCTCGCTCTCAAGGCTGAAAACATGCTTCATTGGATCAACCGCAGCTGCGACGGCCCCGTGTTCAGCAGGATGTCCATCGAAGGGCAGAACGTCATTCTTTATTTTGACAACGTCGGCAAAGGACTCAAGACGACGGACGGCAAGCCGCCGAAAGCCTTCGCAATCGGCGGCGAAAACGGCGTGCTCTTCAAGGCGAACGCCCGAATCGACCATGACACCGTCATCGTGTCGTCGCCCATGGTCTCATTGCCGCAACGCGTCCGCTACGCCTTCACAGGCTTCTGCACCGTCAATCTCGTCAACAGCGACGGCTTCCCCGCCATCCCCTTCCGCACAGACAAGCCAGATTATTTCATGATGTTCTGAAAATTCTAGTATTCTAGAAGCCTAGAATTCTAGTAATCTAGAGTTTTAGCTTATCATATAAAGGAGCCTTCCATGAAATATAAATATCTGTTGTTTGCTATCTTAAGCCTTTCCATCATCGCCTGGGCGGATGATATTCTGCCAGGCGGCTTCGCCCTGCCGGACATCCAGTCAACATTGGCTGTTCCCGCCAACAATGTCTTCCAGATTCGCAAGCTGAAAACCGCCTATCTCGCTCCGGACGCCACGGGGAAATTGTCATTAACGTTGGAATGCGGCCTTATCGGGCGATATACGGACACTCTGCGTTATTCCATCAACGACTTGCGCGGCAATACGTTGCAGGAAGGCGTCATCGATGTCAAAGAGAAACGTTCCATCGAATTGACGAATCTGCCGCAGGCCATTTTGAAACTGACGATTAACGCGAATCAAAACTCCACGTTCCTCCGTGTCACCACAGGCCATTGTGCCGTCGAAGCGTCCTCCGGCGATCCGCTTCATCTTATCAACGGCCGCCCGAAGATGTTTTTCCGAGTCAATGGCGGCAGGCTGAAAATCAAAGC
>JAGCSE010000190.1 GCA_017964325.1 Victivallales bacterium
CCGCGCAGTACAGCATCACGACGGCTATCGAAAACCACGGCAAACACATTCAAGGCAAGGAGCGTGTCCGCCGTCTCGTCTTGGGCGTCAATCGCGTGAATTTCCGCAGCTTCATCGACGTCGGCAATGTCTGCGGCATCGACGAAGATCCCATTGGCATCGTTCGCGACAACGCCGACATCTGCTGCATGTACCATTTCAAAGACAACTATTTACGTAAATACGTGCCCGATCCGGAGAACTGGAGTCCTACGAGCCACGGCAACTACGTGAAAGGCTCCATCACGGGTTACGGCGATTTGGATCTGCGGACAATTGTCGCCGTCATCAAGCAGAGCGGTTTCGACGGTTTCATCAGCATCGAATTCGAAGGCCGCGAAGAAAGCCTGTTTGCGGCGAAACGCAGTCTGGACAACGTGAAACGCCTCTTCAGGGGGAACGAATAAGCGGAGGAAGCCATCATGAGCGGTAAGCTGAAAGTCGCCATCGCGGGGCTGGCCCACGTCCACGCCATCGGTTTCTACGGCGCGTTCAAGAAGTATCCGGACGAAGTCGATTTCATCGGTCTGACGGATATTCCGGACGCAAAAGGCGCGGCGGCGGAATCGCTGGAAAGCCGTCTTGCCAAGAATTTCCGCACGAAAGGCCCCATGCCGCGCATCTTCGGTTCGCTGGATGAACTGCTGGCGGAAAAGCCTGATCTCATCTGCATCGGATCAGACATCGCCGACCATGCGGCCGTCGCCGTCCAATGCCTTCAGCATGGCGTGAACACCGTCATCGAGAAGCCGATGGCGCTGAAGATACAGGACGGCATCCGCATGCTGGACGCTGCGCGGAAAAGCACGGCGTCGCTGTTCGTCAACTGGCCCATCGCGTGGTTCCCCGCGTTCAACGTCGCGAAGCAGATGGTCGATGACGGCAAGATCGGTCGCCCGCTTCGTGTTGTCTATAGAAGTCCCGCAACGAAAGGGCCTTATTGCAGCGAACCGGACTTCGATCCGCAGAAATTGGGCGACATCTGGTGGTATCGCCACGACCGCGGCGGCGGCTCGCTGGCCGATTATTCCGGATACAGCTTCACGTTGGCGACATGGTTCCTCAAGAAGATGGCGAAGACCGTCTATGGCCTCCGCAAGAACTTTTTGATGCCGTTCACGGACGTGGAGGACTATTCCGATTTCATCATCGACTTCGGCGACGCCGTCGCCCAGGCGGAAGGCTCATGGTCAACCTTCTCGTCGGGCGAAATTCCCACGGGGCCAATCATTTACGGTTCAGAAGGCACGATTGTCTGCGACCGTTTCACAAGCGTTGTGAAGGTCTACAAGACATTCAAGCCGTATGTCCAGACGCCTCCGCCGGAGGAAGTCGTCACGCCGCCACCCATGCCGGATCTGAATCTCGCCCGCCAGATGATCGATTTCATCCGCGACGGCAAGCCCGTCCATGAAATGATCACATTGGAATTCAACCTGAAACAGCTCGCCGCGCTGGACGCAGGCGTCCGTTCCTGCGACTCTGGTTGCGCAGAAGCCGTTATCAATCCATTTGCGTAACGTTCTGCTCCTCAAGATTAGTAGTTACGGAAGCCGCAGAGCGACATCGCACAAAATGCAAAACTATGCGGCTACAGGCAAGCTCCCGCAAGGGTGCGCAGCCTGTAGTAGGATGGACTACGTGAATCACACCCGCAAGGGCACCACTTATTAGGACAACACGTCGAGCCGCCAGAAGCCATCCTTTTGTTTCACAGAGCTAAGAAATTAAAGCAGGAAGCTTAATGCAAAATCACACGTTTGACATGAGACGCGAGACGTGAGACGCGAACAAAAGATATATGGCGATAAGACATGGGAGGAAAAGATTGCATGATGATTATTTGGTTGCGGCTTGACCGCTCCAATATGTTCCATGCCTTTTGTGGTTCATAATCAATGATTTAATTACAACTTGCCAATAAAAAAACGGCGCATGGATTCCATGCGCCGTGTTCTCACCACCTCACCTCAACTACGCTTTAGCAGCATTTCACTTCAATCTTTCTCGGAGCCAGTTCCTTGACTTTTGGCAGCGTCAATCTCAAAACACCATCTTTCATATTGGCGGTGATATTGGCCAGATCAATGCTGTTGCCAAGCGTGAACTGACGTTCGTATGCTTTTTCAGGATAGAATTCCGAACGTGTCGGTTCGGCTCCGCCTTCCGCCACAGTGCTGCCGCGAATTGTCAAGTTGTTGCCTTGCAGATCAATATCAACATTCTTTTCGCTCACCCCAGGCATCTCTGCCACAAGATAGACGATAGATTCAGTTTCCATGATATCGACTTTCGGCGTCACAACAGGAAGTTCCTTTTTCTCAACATTCTTTTTTTCAATTTGTTCTGACATGATTTATTCTCCTTTTATTTATTGATTTACTTGTTTAACCATTGATGACACTGATCTTCTTAGGCATGACATCGGTGGCTTTCGGAAGCGTCACTTTCAAAATGCCGTTCAAGTAACGGGCTTCGACTTTCTCTGAATCAACCTTGAAAGGAAGAGCAAAGCTGCGGGAAAAATACCCTGCTCCACGTTCCTGCCTCAAGAACATCGCACCGTCAGGAACGGTCTCTTCTTCGCGTTTGCCTTTGATGGTCAGAGTATCATGCTTTGCCATTACTTCAAGATTTTCGGCCTTCATGCCAGGAAGTTCGAAAGCAAACTCAATCTTGTTTTCATCCATCCAGACATTCGTCGGAGGAAATTCGCACTTTCTGCCAACCAGACCATTCAGAAGCTCATCAAAACCACTACCTGTGTTCATCAGTTCACGCCACGGATCCCAAAGCAATGTACCAGTCGTTTTCCACATAATCTTTAACTCCTTTTGTTTTTTGATTCTTGTTTTTATGTTCTGTTGAAGAACAATTGAATATTAGCAATTGGCGTGCCAACTTTGTTTCAAGTCCAATTTTAGCCCTATTTTTTGTGTTTTTCTTGCAATGTGTGACGTTTTGACACGTTACCACTGACTTTTTGACACACAAAAACTCGTTTTTTGCACATTCCATAATATTATAAGGTAAAATCAACCCATCCATTGCGAGACACACACTATGCAGAAATTCCACAAACTTGTCATCACAGACGGATTTTGGCAGGACACGCCTGAAGAAGACCTCAAGAGACTCAGCCAGTATGTCGATGAAATCGCCTTCTATAAAAGCACGACGCCCGAAGAATTGCTTGAACGCGCAAAAGATGCCGACCTTCTCATCACCAACAAAGTGAAAATCAACGCACAGAACCTCCCCCTGCTTCCCTGCCTGAAATACATCGGAGTCGCCGCGACAGGATATAATGTCATCGACACGGCGGAAACCGCGAAACGAGGAATCGTCGTCACCAACGTGCCAGCCTACAGCACGGATTCCGTCGCCCAGACCGTCTTCGCATTCATATTGGAGCATTCCATGAATATCGCCCGCCATTCGGAAGTAGTCCATCAAAATGCCTGGACGAATTGTCCGTTCTTCTATTTCCAAGTCACGCCGTTGCATGAACTTGCTCACAAAACCATCGGCATCGTCGGACTCGGTCGAATCGGCAAGAAAGTGGCGGAAATCGCCCATGCCTTCGGCATGAACATCCTCGCGACATCGCGTTCGCAAAAAAACGATCTGCCGCCCTACATCAAGCAAGTCTCACTTGATATTCTTCTCAAGGAAAGCGATTTCGTCACCCTCCACTGCCCATTAACCGCCCAAACGGAACAACTCATTAATGCCGAACGGCTTGCGTTGATGAAAAAGACTGCCATACTCATCAATACGAGCCGTGGTCAAGTCGTCGATGAAGCCGCATTGGCGGATGCCTTGAACAACGGTCAAATCGCAGGTGCAGCAGCCGACACACTTTCTACCGAACCGCCCAAAGCGGACAATCCTCTCCTCACCGCCAAAAACTGCTTCATCACCCCGCATCTTGCCTGGGCGACAGCGGAAGCCAAAAGCCGCCTTGTGGACGTAATCGTCAATAACATCAAGGCGTTCGCTGAAGGCGATCCAATCAATGTCGTCAACTGATTGAACAATCAGAGTCCGAACGACTTGTAATTTGTCAAGGAGACAGTCCGTCCAAGCTGCGTCCACGCCATCGGCTGGAACTCGCCCGGCAGCAGATTCGCGTCATAACCGCCTTCTATCTGCTCTGCAAGTCCTGTCATGACACGGACTTGGCTACCAGGCACCCCAACCTTGTAAACATCGCGCCATGGAAAATCCTTTACAGAAGGCACGGATTCCTGCGCACCGTTCATGCAAAGCGTGTGCATCATCGCCGCCTCGGGACCACAAACGATGCCGCCTTCGCCCAACGACACTTTGATGGAATCGCCAAGCTTGTATTCAACGCCTTGATGCGGATTGCCGTATTCCTTCACGGCCCCATCCCTCATTACAGACCATACGCGACGTTTACGCGTATCGTAGTAAACAGTACCATTTTCAAATTCATAAACGAATTCAGGCCCGCGCAAACGGCTCACGGCATGCGTTGTGTAAAACAGAATCTCTGCACCGTTGTCCGTCATGACACGCAACGAGGCAGTATCATAATTCGTAATTGGATTTGCGCGATACAATTCGGCCTGTACGGACACAGGCGTCGCCGAACGATCGACAGCCGGCCCAATTACATACAACATATTATGAAGGTAATGGGCTGTCGCGTTGTTAACAGGACTGTCCAATATCCAGTCGCCATTGGCGCTTTTCAGACCACCAGCCCAGTTGTTTCGGCCGTAATATGTATCGGTTCTCGGCCATAAGGCAATGGTTTTCAGGCGTTTCGGAGCACCATAATTTCCTGTGAGAATGTCGGCCTTCAAAGCCTGCATCTGCGGGCTGAACGACCACTGGTAGCCAATCGCCACAAACTTGCCGTCGCTCTTGTCACGAGCTTCGACCATCTCGTATGCCTGCTGGATAACGGCGCAAATTGGCTTTTCGCACAAAACGTTTGTACCATGGGCCAATGCGACACAAGTATGCTTACAATGATATTGTATCGGCGACGCAATCACAGCCAAATCGGCCTGCCGTTCCGCATAAAAGTCATCTAATGTATTATAGACACGATCGCATAACGCCATCGCCTCCGCACGGCGTTGCGCTTTCTCCGCCATGGGATCAACGATACCAACAACTTCCCAATTGCGATCGCCCTTCCAGTTCGTCAGCGCCATCACATACTGCCCCCCATAACCGCCAATCCCTACAAGCACGATTTTCGCTTTCATGACCACGCCCTTTACTGTTCAATCTTCAATCAATTCCATTGTCTGACGACGGCAACACCAGCACATATAGGATATGCTCACAAAATAGGATGCGGGCAGACGGCAACGCCATCCGATGAAGACGTCCAGCAATGTCGTCTTACCGCCGAATCCCATCGCTCCAATGCCCAGACTGTTCGCCTCACGAAGCAACTGCGATTCTAAATCCGCCAATTCAGGTTCTGGGCTACGTTCGCCAATTTTTCGTAGCAATTGCATTTTGCTTTCGACATAACCCGTTGCACGGTCGCCACCTATGGCAATGCCCAATATTCCTGGAGCGCATCCCTGTCCTTGCGCACGATGGACGGCATCCAACACGCAACGGCGGACTCCCTCCAGATTCCGCCCCGCGCCCAGCGTTGCATCAGGAAGACTGTACTGCACACCCATGTTTTCACTTCCACCGCCTTTCAGCATCAATGTCACACGAGACGTTTTTCTATCCGTTTCATGCCAATGGATGACAGGACTTCCCTCCCCTAAGTTGTTGCCTGTGTTCTTGCCAGTCAAGGAGTTGACACAATTCTGGCGTAATACTGCAAGGCGTGTCGCTTCTGCAACCGCCCATTCCGCCGCCTCCTGGAAAACGTTGCGTTTCAATGTCGAAGATGCCTCAACTACGAACATCAACGTCCCCGTGTCTTGACAAATCGGCATCCGCTTTTCACGCGCCAATGCGACATTGGACAGCATGGTCTGCAATGCAACCGCCTCTCCTGACCCTACATCCGCCATTTTCAAGGCAGATGTCAAAGCCGTTTCAACATCTTCTGGTAAATCAACGCTCGTTTTGACGACCAACGACAGCAACTGTTCCCGTATTCCCATGTCTTGCCTTTATAACGTCTCGACTTCAACAACACGTCCCGTCTCAATTGATTTCCGTGCCGCTTCCATCATCGCCATTCCTTCAAATGTCTGCTCCATGGAAACAGGAGCCGCGCCGCCTTCAAAGAACGCCTTGACCTCCAGTAGCAAATCATGGTACAAACGGCTTGAATCGACATTGAAGAACTGGACTTGGTTCTTCGTCTGGATACGGCCACCATACGCCCACAAACCGCGAATCGACTCAATAACACCACGGCGACCATCTTCATAATCAACGGATGTCACAACGCTTACGCCATTGTCGATGGAACGGACGGCCTTCGCGCCATTGCCCATGAGACGTTGTAGCATTTCAAAGCTGTGGACACCGTACCATATCAACGAATCGCCTGCGGGAGCCGTGCCCATCGCGCCAAAGCAACTTCCGATGACGACAGGCTGCCCGCCAAGTTTCTCCTGCGCAGCCTTGATGGCTGGCGAAAATGGCAAACTTGACCCAGACCAAACTCTTGTCCCGTATTTGTGCATCAAATCCATGATTTCACGGCTTTCCGCTACGGATGCCGCCATTGGCTTGTCAAGGAAAATCGGTTTTCCAAAATTCGCAAGACGTTTGAAATAATCAAGATGATACGTCGGATCGTTGATTTCCATCATGATGGCATCACAATCAGCAATCGCCTCGTCAAAATCAAGCGTGACCTTAACGCCCCAGCCTTCCAGCTGGGCTTGACGATTGTCCAAACCTTCCTTTCCCTGGAAAGGCGTCTCGAAACGCAGGCAGGTCACCGCCTTCATTCCTGAAACCTTCATATCAGGTTCACAGGCAGGATCATTCATAAGCTTCGGCATGGCAACACTATGGCTCGTATCCAAACCGATAATCGCTATTTTCATTTCCGACATTTTCTATCTCCTTTCATGTAAAATGGTAATGACATCTATCATTTCAAACTATTCATATACTCCTGCCATTCAACTGGCAGCATATATTTCTTTTTGTTGTTGCAATCCTTGCAGCACGGGACCACATTCCCTTTTTTCGTAAAACCTCCGCGGATAATCGGCACGATGTGATCCATCGTCAATTCCTTCGGCGGGACACGACGTCTGCAATAATAGCAGACACCACGACCGCATTCGTTCTTCCACCACTGCGAATGGCGCATCTCCCGTGCCTTCGCCTTTTCACGGCGGACATGTTCTTCATCCGCCGTCTCAAAATATTCATCCATCTCGAAGACAGGCGGATTCTTCTCCTCTTCGCCTCCATCTTCCGCTTCAATGTATTCTTCTGTCATGTCCATTTTCTGTTTCATTTGGTGGCTATGACAGGATTGAATTTCGCGAGAGCCTTGTGATAGACGGGACCGACAAAACCGTTCAGCGGGAACGAATGTTCGAGTCCGCAACGGACAAACTCACGAGCCATCGCCACGGCTTCCTTGATGCTCTTTCCTTTTGCCAATTCAGCAGTTATGCAGGCTGAAAATGAACAGCCCGCTCCATGTGTCCACGTCGTGTCAATTTTTTCGCCACGAAGCCAAGTCGCCTCTACGCCATCATACAACAGCTCAACAGTCTTGCCGTCGAAAATTCGAGCCGCCTTGATGACGACATTCTTTGCACCCTTTTCATGAATTTTCTTGGCCGCTGTCAGCAAATCGTCCTCCGACTGGAAATCGTCCATTTCCGCCAACTGCTGCGCCTCAAAAGTATTTGGTGTCACGACATCCGCCAATGGCAGTAGATATTCGACCATCGCCTTCGTGTTTTCAGGGAACAACGGCTGCCCAGCACCTTTGCAAACCATGACAGGATCAATCACGATGTTGCGCATTTTGGCTTCCGACAACAATCTTCCCGCCAACTTGATGATATCAACGGTCGGCAGCATTCCAGTCTTTACGGCATCGACACCGATGCCTTTCACAACAGCGTTAAACTGCTTTTCAATCATATCCGTATCAACGGCCGTCACAATGTGATGCCAAGTAGCTGGTTCCATAGCGACAAGACACGTCACGGAACACATTCCATAAACATCGCGCTCTTGGAACGTCTTCAGATCCGCCTGAATTCCAGCACCGCCACTGCAATCTGAACCAGCAACAGTCAATACTTTTTTAGGCTCCATAATGCAAACTCCTGAATGATGTCTTAAAATATTTCAGCGAAAAACCAAAATATAGAAATAATATATCATATATTTCTAGATTTTCTCACTTGTTCTTCTAGAGATTCTGGAGATTCTAATGTGGCTCTAGATTATCCCTAAATGTCCAGGCAAAAAAAAGCCCCCCGGGCTTCTCGCGAAGCCCGGGGGGCCAAAAGGTGACCGGCGGCGCGCTACTCTCCCGCGCTCCTGGGCGCAGTACCATCGCCGCGGGGGCCCTTAACGGCCGTGTTCGGGACGGGAACGGGTGTGATGGCCCCGCCAAGGCCACCGGTCAAAGGATTGCAGCCGGAAATGGAAGCGGACGACTGGAGGAAGGGGATGCAGAAGGCGCGGGGGGCCCGCGCCCGGAGCGCGGCCTCTTGGATCCGCTTCCGTCCGCCGCGCCGCGCCAGCGCGCGGGGCGGC
>JAGCSE010000191.1 GCA_017964325.1 Victivallales bacterium
ACACACCGTCGGACAGGCCTGGAATACCACCGCCACCGCTGTGGTCATAGACGGTTGTGCGGTTGCGCAGGAAGCGTTTCGGGAAACCGATGTACATTTCAGGCTGGCGGACATAGGGCGTGATGGCGTTCGTGTAAAGCTCCATCGGCGGCGCGTCGGGGCCATAGTCGAGCCATTCCGCTTCAGACCAATGGATGGCATCCTGTGATGTCGCACGCAGGATGGCGCGGACGCTGAAATGGTCTTTAATCGGCTGCATGTCTCTGAAATGGAGGACATAGCAATTGCGGACGTTGTCGTAGAAAGCCGTGTTCTGGGAATCGACAAGGCCTTTTGTGAAGACTGGTTCGGGCTGGGCAAGCTTCCAGTGGACGCCGTCTGGCGAGACGTAGAGAAAGAGGCCTTTCGTGTCCGTTCCGCCGATGGCCTTGAAGCGTTGTTCGGGTGGGCAGGCGGGATTCGTGTCGAGGAACGGCGCGAAATTATGCGTGCTCGCGTCTCCCATCCAGATGATGTTGTTCTCCTTCGAGCCGTTGAATTCGAAGATGCCGAGATTGGGCTTGCGCCAATGAATGCCGTCATCGCTTTCCGCGTAGCAGGTGACATCGGGATGGGCGGCCATGCCGGGCATATTCCATGTCATGCCGCGGTAGTACATCATGTATTTGGAGCCGTCTTGGATGACGGTATGGTAGCAGCAGACATTGCCTTCCCAAGGTGCGTCATGAACGAGAGATACCTCGCGGAAGACAGGATGGTGAAGCGTCAGCTTCGCGCCGCCTGTCATTTCCGTGATATGCTCCATGTCCCATAGAAGTTCGCGTTGTGCGTGTGCCATAGTCGCTCCAATGATGAGGGAAAGGGTGAGTTGCTTGGCAAAATTGCTCATGATTTATCTGTAATAATCTGTCTTGACGTATTTTTCGAATGTGCGTTCTGTTTCGTTGATCGAGTCCGGTTTGACGTGCATGTAGAGGAAGACGCCATGGCCGCCGGGCTTCTTTTCATCAAGAATCATGTGGTAGGTCTCGTTGCCGCGGAAGCCGACGCGAATGTTGGTGACGACGGCGTCGAAGGAGCCATCTGTTTTGAAGACGACCTGCTTCAAGGCTTTTGGCGAATACCACCAGGCCTGGCAGTTGTCGTAGATGGCGGAGGCACCATTTGATTCATAAAAACTGATGCCGAAATTGTCGCTGTAGCAGAAGTCGAATTTCGTGTGGGCACTGTAGTTACGGAAGCCGCAGCTTTCGTTGTAGTTTTCATAGTTGCTCGTGTAGAGCGGATGGATGTTGCGCAGCATGTTGCTGCCGCCGCGGACGATGACGCCCGTGAATACATGGGCGATGCGCATGTTCGTCAGCGTGTTGTCGCTGCCATCGACAATGACGCCGACAGAGTCCGTCTTGCCGTTGCCGACGATGTTGACGTTCGTGATGTCCGCGTCGGAAGAACCGTTGTTCGCGCCTCTTCTGATGTGGAGGCCAACACGCGTGTTCTTGATGTTGACCTGCTTGACGACGGTTTCGCGGCCGCTGTCAATGGAGACGCCGTCGGCGACGTTGCTACCGTCGATGACGCCGCCGGTGATGGAATAGAGGTGCCCGATGGTGCGGATGTTGTTGGCGGGATGGATGCCGCCGAGGCGGACGACAGGCTCGCCTTCCGGCCAGCCGTCAACCTTTGCTTTTAGGACGGCGTAGTTGGAGAGCTGGAGATCGACGCTTTTCGTAGGCTCCGCAGGGGTGCAGAGCGGCTTGGAGAGGAGATAGACGCCATCCGGGAAGAAGATGGTGCGATTCGGATAGGTGTCAATGAGGGTCTGGAGTGCGTCGGAGACGACTGTCTTGCCATCGGCCTTGACGGTATCTGTGACAACGATATATCCTTTGCGTTCAGGCGTTAAGGGGAGTTCGGGCTGGGCTTCGGCGACGGCGGCCGCCGCGAGGTGGGCGATGGAGAGTCTTGTGAACATGATGTTTCCTTTTCTTGTGATACGAGCGGTTCTAGAGATTCTTTATTTTACGGTAAAGGTAAACTGAATTTTTCCCCCGTTGGCCAGATTTTCGGCGATGATGGTCCATTGGCCGGGCTTCTCATTGGACGGGATGGAGAGATTCAGTTTCAGTTCGCCGTTGACAGCGGCGTGGTAGCCGCTGAATTCGGCAGACTTGCCGTCTGCATCAAGAATTGTGAGCTTCAGCGGGACGACAGCTTTGGGATAAATTGGGCCATTCTGGGCGGTTATCACCAGCACCGTCAATGGAATGACCGAACCACGGAGTGCTATGCCATCGCCAGCGATGTTGATGGACATTGCATCCAGAGGTGTCTTCGTCCGCATGAACAGCTTGCCTTCGCCTGGACCGAAGGAAACGTCAAACGACAGGCCACCGTCTTTCGGTGTCGTCGGAACTTGCTTGTGCGCAACGAGATCATAGATGTATCCGTCGCCGGGCAGCCAGGCGGTTCCCACGTTGGGGAGGCCCTTTTCCATGACGAGGCCGTATTGTCCGACATAGTCGCCGAAGGTCCGTTTGTCGTTGATCAGGAACAGGTAGTCGGTGTCTCCAAAACGGCGCATGCGGCCGACGATGTCCATGTTGGACGTCTTGAAATCGCGTGTGAAGAACGGATCGAGTGCATTGCGGAGTTTGGCTGCCTCATGCTGTAGGACGACTTTATCGACTTCCGCCTTGCGTGTCCGATTGTAAGCGGGAATGATGAGATCGGGCATGACGGCAGGGCAGAGGCGTTCATCCGAAACGACGATGCCGCCGCGTTTCTGAAATTTGATGATTTCGTCATAGACGGATTGTGTAAGGACGTAACAGTTTGGCATGACGAGAATTTCGTATGCGTCCAATCCGTTTTTGCGGATGGTTTCATCATAGACAATCTGCGGCTGGTAGCCGGCCCATTGGAGGATGAGATGCATGTCGGCCTCCCAACTGTTACTCCAGCCGTTGCTGCCGCATTGCGCATACATCTGGGAGGCAAAGCTTTCCAGAATGGCGACGCGGGACGGCGCGTCCGGAATCTCCAGTAGCGACGGTCCGAGAGGCTGGATCACTTCATGGACGAGTTTGGAAAGCCGCGGGGCGGTTTCGGGATTCGTCATGCGGTAGCTGCCGCCCGTCGTGGTGAACAGCGAGCCGCGACCATGGTACATGATGCCGCGCACGGGCCGTGCAATCATGCTCCACAACGCGATTTCCAGATGGTCGGGCGCGATGGAGATGAACTTCGCGTCCGGAATGTCGCGTTCCCATTGGACGCGTTTGTCCTCTTCCTTCGGCATCTGCTCGATGGGTGCCGTGCCCGAACGATACCATATAATCTGCGTCATTTTCATAACCCTCTGGTTGGGATACCCTTCCGCCATGGCGAACAGTTCGTCGCAGGACTGTCCGATTTTGATCGGATCTGGATAGCTGTACGTCCATTGGGAGACGATATCGACATGGCCGCCGCTTCCCCAGATGGACGGGACGCGCATGGCGGGATCGAAGAACGTCCAGAAATCCTTGCGGCCAGTCAATTTAAGGCCATCGTGGATGCGGGAATGGAGCGGATTCCAGCCGTCGCAGTCTTTCCAGAACCATGTGTAGAAACGGAGGATGGGATCGTCGTCGGGAATGACGCGGCTCGGCGGGAAATTCGGAAGCGTTTGGTAGGGCACGCCGTTTTTCGACTTGATTTCCTGTGGAATCTTTCCGCCCAGAAACTCCTCAGCCGCTATTACTTCGAACGGCTGGAAGGAAAGCGCCGTGCTGTCACGGACTTCCGAATGGATGAGCGCTGCGTCGAAATTCGGGAACTGCGAATACGTCTTCGCAACACTTGCACCGACATTGTAGCCGAACTGTTGGATGTCTGGATGACCCATGGCGCCGTTCGTGGTCTCGAGCGGCTTGCCGCTGCGGTTTACACGCTTGTATTCAGGATTGGTCTGCGTCTGTTCGACCCAACGGCCCGGAGCGGTCGTCAGGCAGGCATGGAGGCCTTTCTTCATATACGAATTGAGCAGGTTGTAGTTTGGCGTAACATCCGTCACGGTAGAGAGGTCGATGGGCTTTTTCGCCTTCCAGACATCGGGGAAATTGCTGAAATGGCGCAGGTCATGGGTGAAACCGATATAGGTCAGTTCGTCTTCTGGGCAGGTGCCCCACATGACGACGGGCATGAAGGGATTTTCGCGCGGGACAATGTCGAATGTGCTGTTGGCCTTGAGCGTGTTCAATTCCGCATCTATCTGGTATGACGCAGCTTTGAGGGATGTGTCGATGGGAACGGCGATCTGGCGGATTTCGCGCGGCGCGAGCTTTTTGAAGGGAATCTCGCGTTTGGCACCGTTGACGGTGATGGCGACGACGCCGTCGTTCATATCCACCGTGTTGTCATTGTCAATGGTCAGCGTGACCGCCGCATCCTTTTCTTTATGGTAGAAAACGGTCCGGCCATGGCTGAAGGAAATAGTGGGATGGGGGCCATATTCTGCTGGAACACCTTGGTGGTAGCGGATTTGTGCCATACGGCCGATGAAGCTGCTGTAGTTGCTGGTGGCGCGGTCACCGAGAGTCAGCAGATAGGGGCTGGGAGCGACGGCCTTGTAATCCGCAAAGTGCTTCTTCGCAATCATTTGGTCATCCATGAAGATACGGACGGTACCTTCGCCGTCGTATGAGAAGGCGAGATGATGCCATTCGTTGACGGGCAGGTGGACGGGGCGGGTTTCGAGCACGACGCTGTCCGTCTTGAAGCCGAGATTGACGTTGATGGTGTAGAGGTCCTTTCCTCTTGTGAGCAGATAGCAGCAGTAGCCGAGATTGGCCTTTTCAAATTCCTTGAAATAATGGTATATCTTCTTGTCAATCAGGAAGAAGTGGTCTCGTCCATTGCGGATGGCCTCGTCCGGTTTCAGCCAGAAATCGAAGGCGAATCCGCTTTTGGGCGTGAAATCCGCGTGGTTGCCCGCTTCGGCGCCTTGCCTGTTGTCGGCAGACGGGACGCTGCCCGTTGATTTCAAGGCGATTCCGAAGCGTTCATCCTCAACGATCTGCGCTTTCCCGCGCAGTTTGATGGCGTGATTGTGGCCGGATGCGTCCTCCAGCGGCTTTTCCTTGGAGAAAATCCACTGGCCGATGATGTCTGCGGCGGGCAGGGCGGAGGATAGGAAGAGAACGGCGAAAATAGTGACAAGTGCTTGTTTCATCGTGGTTTCCTCCTTTTACTCCATGACCTGCAGATGGACGGGCTTGTAGATGCCGCCTGCGCCTTTCGTGTCCAGAATGCGGACGACGATGATGTTTTCCGCATCCCATTTGATTTCTTTCGTGACGTCCAATGAGAACGGAGTCTGCCAACCGCTTGGGCCAAGGTCGTGTTGGCCAATGTAAATGCCGTTCAGCCATACCCATGCGCATTCGTCAACCGATTCGAAATGAAGCTCGACGGCGTTGAATTTTTCTGGCTTGGGAGGTGTCTTGAACGTTTTGCGGTACCATGCGAGACCGTCGTATTGGAAGCCCGCGTCCTCCCACGTGGCGGCGATGGGAATCGTCTTCCATGCGGAGTCGTCGAAATCCTTCTTGAACCAATTGTTCAGATGGCCTTGATTGTTCTCATCCAAGGAGAAACGCCAATCTGCAGCAGGAAGGAGGATGTCCTGCACGACTTTCACGTCATGGTCCCAGTCGTTGCGGTTGCGGAGGAGGACGGTGTTGCGGTAGAACGGCCAGATGGCCTTGGAGGCGATGTCGCGAACGGCGGCGTTCTTTTCCTTGCGGGCGGTCTTCTCCAGAATGTCCAACTGTTTGCCTTTCGCTGGCTTATCTGCCGCCAACTGTGAAACGGCGATGAGACGGACGGTGACATCCGTGTCGTCCATCATATCGCCGAGCAGTTCAACAGTCGCTGCATTTTTCAGGCAGAGGGCTTGCAAAACCATGCGACGGATGAGCGGATCTGTTGATTTGAGCAAGGTTGACAGGTGAGGGATGGCATCATCACGCTGGGCGAGCAACCGTACTGCGGTGTGGCGGACGATGGCGTTTTCATCGTTGACGGCAATAAGCAATGACTGTAAGTCTTGATTTTTCAAGAGGTTGTCCCGTCGTTCCTTAGGCGTTTGGGAAAACAGACTGCATGAGCAGGCAATCAGCAGGAGAAGACAGATGTGTTTCATGGTGTCACCTTATAAATAAAAAGATTGCATGGCTTTTTATACAAAGTAGCCATGCAATCTGAAAAAGCAACTGAATATTCTAGAGATTCTGGAGATTCTGGAGATGGTTTACTCAATCTCCCACTTCCTGCTTGATGTTCCATTTCATCATTTTGTCTTGGAAAAAGGGAAGCCAGTCTGAACCACCGCTTGCCTGTAGTGCACCTAGCCCCATTATGGTGTTTCTTGTCAGAATCGCACATATTGTTTCGCGCTTTTGGGGATTAGGATACTTCTCTTTTAATGTTTCCGACCACCAATCCATGAAAAACTTTTCCTTCACTTTATAATCCTTAAATTCCCCGTCAAACATGACTTTGTCATCAATTGGTTTTGCCTTGTGTTTCTTGTTGTATTCTAAGAGGATTCTGAAGGCCAGAAGTCCATATTCCATGTTTATTTTCGTGGCTACTTGCATCTCTAGTATGGTTTTATCAAGTTCTTCCTGAGTTTTGGGAATGCGGGCTTCCATATCCTTCAGTTGCTGTTCAGGCATAGGGGCTTTTGAAAAACGCTCCCATGCTCTTTTGCTGACGCCTTTTTTCTCCAATTCCATTTCCTCGAAGACCTTGTCGGCATTTTCCACTTTGCCGTCCAATTTCTGCAAGGCTTCCAAGATAATTCTACCATGTCTTGTTGGATCTTTAGGGGAATTTAAAACAATAGGATTTGCTTTCAAGTGTTTTTCGGCGATTGTTCTCATTTCTTCTGCTGTCAGAGAACAACCAAAACTTTTCTTCTGTTCTTCGAAGATGGTGTTTGCTTCCTGCACATCCGCCGCAATCTTGACTGTGGGTTTTCGCTGTGGTACGACCTGCGCTTCGCGCACGGCAGGTTTTTCCTTCGGCTCGACCTGCGCTTCACGCATGGCTTCCTGCTGCGCCCAAATGGTGCATGACAAGACAACGAGAATGGCGGCTTGTTTGAATAATTTCATGATTTTCTCCTCGGAGCGTTGAAGATGGTCGTTACTTGATTTCCAGAGATGTCTTGATATTGTGACCGTTTTTTATTGGTGAAATGGATTTTCTAATATTAAGATAAATCTCTGTTTCTAAAATGCAAATATAAAAAAAACAATATGTTACAAACAATCAATATATTGGTATTTATGAAAATATTCAGCGTATATGTGAATTGTCCATCAAAGAACATGACAGATATGAAAAATGCAAGTAGCCAGAGCCGATATGCCCTGGCTACGATTTCTTTTGGAACTACCTCTATTTGCTAGACTTTGTGTTTAAAGACTGTTTATGAAATCTGCGGCGAGCTTGGCGTCGCCTGGATAGGGGTAGGTTACATTACCGATGGTGATGGAGGTTTCGGGGCCTTTGCCCGCGAGAATCAATACATCACCTTCGGCCATGTCCTGCAAGGCTTTGTGGACGGCGCTTTCGCGATCGACGATGATTTCGCATTTGCCGTTGTCGGCTTGGATGAGCTCCGCCAGCGTGCGGCAAAGTTCGTTGGGATCTTCGTCGCGCGGATTGTCGGACGTCACGTATGTCAGATCGGCGAGCAGGGCGCTTTCATGGGCCATGCCGCGGCGGCGTTCGCCGCGATTGCCGCCGACGCCGTAGAGGATGCGGATCTTGCCGTTTGGATGGCGGATGCGCATTTCGGTCAGCAAAGCGTTGAAGCTGATGGAGTTGTGGGCGTAATCGACGATGACCGTACGGCCTTTTTTCGAATAGGTTTCGCTGCGCCCCGGAATCTTTGTCGCGGTGATGGCTTCAGCCGCTGTGACAGGATTCAAGCCCATCAGATAAATCACGGAAAAGGCCGCCAATGCGTTGCTGACGTTGTAGATTCCTGGCATGCCGACTGTTGCATACGTTGTCCAGGCAGGCGTGACGACCGTGAAAGACATGCCGTCCGCCGTCCGCTGGATGTCTTTTGCATAGACGTCTGCACCGCTGTCTGGATTCGTGGAGAAGCTGACGACGCGTTTGCCGTTGCCTTCCTGCGACGCCTTGACCATGTCGTCGAAGCATTCGACATCTTTATTGAGGATGGCGTTTTCGTAGCGTTTGACGATCTGCCGTTTGTAGAAATAGTATTCCTCCAGCGTGGCGTGCTCTTCGGCGGAACCGATGTGGTCCGGCGCGAAGTTTGTGAAAATACCATACTTAAAGGGCAGCCCCGCTGCGCGGCCTTCCTTTTCGCCGATGCTGGAAAGCTCCAACGCGAAGGCGGTGCAACCGTTGGCTTCAGCGCGTTTGACGGTGTTGTGGACGATGGGCGCAGGCGGCGTCGTGAAGCCGCCGTTGTCGATTTCGTCCTTTCCGTCGAAGATGCCCATGGTCGAGACGAACGCCGTCGGCTTGCCAGTGGCGGCCTTGACGGCGTTGTAAATGAAATGTGTGACGGTGGTGGTTCCTTTTGTTCCGGTGACGGCGATGATGTCCATGTCTTCCTCTCTCCTTTTTTGTGTGGTGATTGTGTTGTATTTGGCCATGTCAGAGCATGGCCATCTTCTCGTGTATTTGGGAGGGGCGCGCTCCTGCGCGACCGGTCACGCGGATGCGTGACCCTCCCAAATTTTTAGCAGCCTAATTTGCCGCGGAGGTTTTCAAGGCTTTTTTGGAGACTGTCGAAGGCGGGCAGGTCGCCGGAATCGCGTTCGACGGCGTACCATTCGACGTTGGAGGCGCGGCAGGCGGGCAGGATGCGCTGCCAGTTGAGATTGCCGTCGCCGACTTCGCACATCTGCAGCGTGCTGCGATTCTGCGCAAGGCGTATGTCCTTGAAATGCAACACGGGGCAGCGGTTTGGAACCGCCTCGATGTATTTGACGGGATCCGCCCCCGCGCGGGCGATCCAGAACAGATCGAACTCGAACCAGATGGACGGCGACAGATTTTTCATGAGAAAATCAATCGGCAGGAAATCTTCGCACTGCACAAATTCATGAGAATGATTGTGATAGCCGATGGTGATGCCCGAACCTGCGAATTTCGCCGCGATGCCGTTGTAGCGTTTCACGAAATTCTCCCAGAGGGCGCGGTCCCATTTGACATCCTTCCCAGGAAAGAAGCCTCCGATGGCTACATACTTGCAATTCCACATCTTATGTTCATCGATGACTTTGTTGGGATTGCGTTCCATTTCGCCTATGCCCGTGTGGGTGACGGCGCATTGGAGGCCTTCGCCTTCCAAAATCTTCTTGATTTCCGTGGCGGCGATGGGGCCGTGGCCCGACAACTGGACACCGTCGTAACCCATCTTTTTTACCTTCGCGCAGGATTCCGCCAGACCTGCCGGCGTTTTCGTGAATTCGCGGACGGTGTACATCTGCGCGGCGAGAAGCGCTTTTTTCGGAGCGGGCTTCGCGGTGGCTTCCTGTCCTTTCAGGTTGAAGCCGAGCGCTGCGGCGCTCAGCCCCATGCATTTGAGCATATCACGTCTGTTCATAGCTGTTTTCCTATAATAAAATAATGATTTTTCTAGAGCTTCTAGATTTTCTAGAGCTTCTAG
>JAGCSE010000192.1 GCA_017964325.1 Victivallales bacterium
CAGCATCCAAAATGTCATTTCGACGCTGAGCACCAGTGCTTCGGAAATAGGCAACTGGTTTGAAAACCACCAGACGCAACTTCTCGCAGGCGGCATCAGCGTCGTGGTCACCGTTCTTTTCTTCGTTGCCATCCTGCTGAGCCTGCGGCACGTTGTCAGCCTCGGCATCGGAAAGCTCTCTTCCAGCCTTGGAAAACTCATCCGCAGGCTCTCCATGCATATCTCTCTACTGTTCCTGCTCACGGGACTTTCATACAGCAACAGCCTCATCCAGTTCCCAAGCCAGATCGACCACATCATCAACAGGATATTCTTCGCTCTTTTCATCGTCGTCTTCCTGGCGGGAATCCTCAGCATCATCAACGCGATTGACAAAGCCTGGTCGCAGCATTTCCGTCGGCGAAACGAAGAATCCTACGCAACCAGCAAGCTGTTGCTGGACCTCATCCGCCGCATCGTCAAGACCGTCGTCTGGTTCATCGCCATCCTCTTCATCCTGCAAAACGTCTTCCATGTCGAAATCACACCGTTGCTCACTGGTGCGGGAGTCGTCGGCATCGGCTTCGCCTTCGCCGCGCAGAACACAATCGCCAACCTCTTCGGCGCATTTTCGATCCTTGGAAGCCAGTTGTTCAAGGTCGGCGACTGGGTCAAGATAGGCGACGCGGAGGGAACCGTCGAGCAGATCGGCCTCCGCAGCATCCGCCTCCGCGCGCTGGAAGGGCGGCTTATCGACATCCCGAACCGCGTCATCGCGGACACGCAGCTGGACAATTACAGCAACCGGGATTTCTTCCGTGAAACATTCTCCTTCGGACTCGTCTATCAGACTACGCCCAAGCAGATGGAGAGGGCTCTCCATATCATCGGCGAAATCTGCGCGGACATGTCCGGCATCATGGTTCCAGGCAGGCCGCCGCGATTCGCCTTCGTCGAATGCGCGGACTACTCCCTGAAAATCCGGGGCTACATCTGGTTCAAAACGACAAATTTCTACACACTGCAGGACTACAAGAACCATGTCAACATGTCTGTCCTGAAGCGTTTCAACGAAGAGGGCCTCTCCTTCGCCTATCCAACCTCCACAGTCTTTCTTGCAAAATGAATTGTGGTTGTGCTCCTGCGCAACCGATGCAAAAAACATTCTTTTTCATGGAAATACATGTTTGCTAAAAGTGCATTTTTACAAAAAAGCATTAAATTGACATGAGTCTTTTTTCATCAAAAAAGCCATTTCTTTTGTTCCCAGTACATTATTAATCATAATCAACCCAAAACAGGAGCGTTTCAGAATGTCGTTTTTAGACTGGTCGATCGTTGCCATTCCATTGATTGCCATCGTCGTCATCGGCGTGGTTGCACAGCATTACACGAACAACGTGGCGGGGTTCCTCGCCGCGGGACGAAAAGCGGGCCGCTATCTGCTGACCGTCGCGGACGGCACGGCGGGCATGGGACTGATTACCGTCGTCGCCCAGTTCGAATCCAAATACCGTTCCGGCTACGCCATCGAATTCTGGGGCAACCTCACATTCGCCCTTACGCTGCTCATGACATTGACGGGTTTCGTCATCTACCGCTACCGTGAAACGCGTGTGTTGACGATGGCGGAATTCTATGAAAAGCGCTACAGCCGCTCCTTCCGAATCTTCGCCGGCAGCACGGCCTTTATCTCCGGTCTCATCAACTACGCACTCTTCCCCGCCGTCGCCGGTCGCTTTGTCATCTACTACTGCCATCTGCCGCAAATTGTCACCATCTGTGGAATCCATTTCAAGACCTTCGGTCTGCTGATGGCCATCTTCCTCGGCATCGCCCTCTTCATCGTGCTCGCCGGTGGACAAATCACAACCATGGTAACCGACTGCTGCCAAGGTATTTTCGCCTATTTCGGCTATACGGCGATTGTTGTCGCCCTGCTCTGCATCTTCAGCGTTGCAGATGTCCGTGACGCCGTTTTGAGCCGCCCCGAAGGCGAGAGCTTCTTCAACCCCTTCAATGTCGATAAACTGACGCAGTTCAACCTGTTGTACATCATCATCGGCATGATCGGCGCTATTTACAACCGCAACGCATGGCTCGGCAACCAAGCCTACTACTGCTCCGCCGCCAATCCGCACGAACAGAAGATGGCCGGCGTTCTCGGCCAATGGCGTGCTGGATTCATGGGCATCGCCCTCATGCTGATGGTCATCGGCGCCTATACCTATATGAATTCGTCCCACTACGCTTCCCATGCAAACGCCGTTCATCAGGAAATCCGTGAAATGGTGCAGGAAGAATTCCCGCTCCCCGAAGGCGTGACGGAAAACGATGTCAAGGCACTCGCCGAAGACAAGACGGCGGAAAATAATCCCGCGACACAGCAGCTGAAGAAGACGCTCACCACGCGTGAAACCATTGGGAACCAAATGCTTGTGCCCGTTGCCCTGCGTCACATCCTGCCCATCGGCGTCACCGGCACCTTCATGGCACTCATGATCTTCCTGATGGTTTCCACGGATACCACCTACCTCCACAGTTGGGGCACGATTTTGATTCAGGACGTCGTCCTCCCCATCTACCACAAGCCCATCTCCCAGAAGGCACAGCTCCGCCTGCTCCGAATCGCCATCTCCTTCGTCGCCATCTTCGCATGGTGGTTCAGCTACTATTTCAGCCAGAGCGACTACATCCTCCAGTTCTTCGCCCTCACGGGAACCATCTATCTCGGCGGCGCAGGCGCTTGCATGCTCGGCGGCCTCTACACCCGTAAAGGAACGACGGCCGGTGCCTTCACGGCCATGATCGTCGGTCTCTTCTTCGCCATCCTGGGCTTCGGCATCAACCAGAAATGGGTCGATGTCCACAACTGGCTCGCCGCGAACTTCCCGAATTTCCTTGAAAATTTCCGCCTCTCCCTCGCCTATCTCGGCGACAAGCTCACCATCGTCAACTGGGAAGTCGCGCCTGAGAAATTCGCCCGCAAGTTCCCGATCACAGGACAGGAAATCTACCTGCTCGGCATGGTCTCCGCCATCGTCGGCTACGTCGTCGTCTCTTGGCTGACATGCAAGAAGCCCTACAATCTCGACAAGCTCCTCCACCGCGGCGAATACAACCTCGAGCACTTTGTTGACAAGGAAGCCGACAAGAGCGTCATCGAATCCGCCAAAGAGAAGAAATTCAACTGGAAGAGCCTCCTCGGCATCACGCCCGAATACTCCAAAGGCGACCGTATTTTGGCATGGAGTGTCGTCATCTGGTCGTTCTACAATTTCTTCTTCTTCCTGGTGGAAGCCATCTGGAACCTCAAGCCGGAATGGCGCTGGACGGAGGCTACGTGGACCAATATCTGGATCTACTACTCACTGCCGCTCAGCCTGCTCGTCGGCATCGTCACAACCGTCTGGTTCACATGGGGCAGTTCACGCGATCTCTACCGTTTGTTGAAGTCCCTCAAGGAAGCTCAGAATACCACTGACAACGAAGATGGACAGGTCAAGGATGACGCCCAATAACGGCGGCCATCAATGGAATGGTGCGGGAGATTCTCTCGCACCATTCCATTTCATTGACATCACCGCCATGTTTTGGGACATCGCATCCATCGTCCATGAAGACTTTCTGGTTTTACATTCTAAAAATACTGGGCTGTCCAATCCTTTGGTTTTTCACACTGGCCCTTGTCATCTGTATCATAAGACTTCCCATGGCCTTTGCGGACGCGAAACTTGCATGGGCCTGTCTGGGCGGTTTCCTTATCGGTATTCCACTATTTTACAGATACCGTTGCGTACCAGTCTATGTGTTCGGACATGAACTCACCCACTGGGCCGTCGCCACTCTTTTTTGGCGTAAAACCTCCAACCTCAGGCTCAACCGCTACTCGGGCAGCGTCGATGTCAACAATCCCAACATCTGGATCATTCTAGGCCCCTATTTCCTTCCATTCTATATGCTTGTGATTTTAGGAATATTCGGCGTCGCACTTTTCTTCAAGCCGAATTTCCCAACATGGTTTGAAATTACGCTTGCCGCAGTCATCGGCCTTTCCTACGCCTACCATGTCATGCTCACAATCATCGCCATTTACAATGGACAGCAGGATTTGAGAATCAACGGCGTCATCTTCTCGCTCTCCATCATCATCGTCTGCAACGTCTTCTACATTTACATCGGACTGATGCTCGCCACGCAGCAACTCTGGCCAGGCCTGAAGCTGTTAGCAACGCAACTTGGCGACCAATCGCGCATCTTCTGGCAGATGTGCCTAAATCTCTTCGAATTGTGCAAATCTTAGCAGTAACCCTAAAAAACGTAGTTAAAAAAGGCCGAATGTGAATGAATGCATACGTATCCAGTTCATATTCAGCATCTTCTAGGCTACTGGCAGGAGGACGCAAACTCCCCAGGCTTCATCTGGGCTTTCTTAACGCCTTTTTAGCGCATTCTTCTGGCCAATTAATTCACAGAGTTCGCGCTGCATTTGGACGATTTCCTCTCCTGCCGCAGATTGCATGGCCTGCTTCAAACCAGCGATTTTAACATCCAAATCACTGATTCTCAACTTATTAATACAATCCTGAAAAGCCTCTGTCACCTTGGCCCGCTTGTTTTCTAGCACATTTTCCGAATCCCCCTCCTCTGGAAGCAAACGGCTGTATTCCGAACTGGCCAATGTCTTGCCGACTGTCGGATCCGCCGACAAATCCGAATTGACAATGCTCTGCTCCGCCAACTCCCATTCGCCATCCGCCGTAAGCGCAAGAACCATGTTGACAGCAAGCCCCAACGACGTATCAGGAAGCCACGCCGTCACTTCTTCGTTGTTCGCAAGTTCCTGCGCCAGAAAGTCAAAATGCAGAATCAACTCCAGCAGAACCTGCAATGTCGCATCACCAACCTGTTGCATACGGAAAGGAAGCATCTGGTTCATTGCCAACGGCTTGGGGGGCATTTGGGCAGTTGGCTTCTCAAAATCGCTCCGATGGCTTTTGTCAACGATGTTCAATTCCTCCAATACAACATTTTCCGGAATATGCAACTGCTTCGCAAGCCATTGGCAATGCCCAGCTTTCACCACTGGATCCGTTATGGGGCGGATGACTTCCAGCAGTTCCCTCACGATGACGGACATCTCATCTGGCTTTGTACGATCATGTTCCGTGCAAAGCGATTGAAACAAAAATGGAATGGCGGGAGTCGTCTGCCCCATGATGGCGGCCAACGCGGATGCACCGCCCTTGCGGAAAATCGAATCGGGGTCTTCGCCGTCCGGCAGCGACACCACATCCACGGCCAGCCCCTCCGCATGGAGGATCGCCATTGTTCGAACGGTCGCCTTCCGCCCTGCTCCATCCGCATCAAACGCCAATGTCACGTTATTTGTCGAACGCTTCAACATACGGGCATGAAACTCCGTAAATGCCGTTCCCTGAGCCGCTAGTGCATACGTCAGCCCCGCCCTGTGGCAGGCGATGACATCTAACTGCCCTTCGCAGATCAACGCCCTGCCAGAATTCTTAAATGCCTGCCGTGCAAAGTTAAAGGCGTACAACAACCGCCCTTTTTTGAAAAAATCCGTCTCAGGGCTGTTGACATATTTCGCTGTCTTCGCGTCAGGATCCAAAACACGGGCGGAAAAGCCGACCACGCGACCAAGCTCGTCCTGTATGGGAAACATCAGGCGGCCACGAAAACGGTCGTAGGGAGTCCGTGAATCTTCTTTCAGAATCGTAATCCCCGTCGCCAGAAGCATTTCCTGCGTATATCCAAGCCGTGTTGCCCATCTGACGGCTCCATCCCATGAATCAGGGGAGTAGCCCAGACGAAAATGATTGACGGCATCATCGTCCAGCCCGCGTGAATCAAGATACCGCCGTGCCGCATCCGCCTCGGGAAGGGATAAATTTGCATGATACCAATTCGCCGCGTCATTCAACAATTTCAAGCAATTCTCGCGCCACTGGCGGCGGCTGTCCTGCTCCTTTTCACTGCCTGACGACACATCGGGAATATCGATTCCATAGCGGTTGGCCAGCCATTGGACGGCCCCCACAAAGTCCGTGTTCACAATCTCTTGGACAAAATGAAACACATTGCCGCTCTTTTTGCAGCCAAAGCAGTAAAACATCTGGGACTGCGGGTCGATCTTAAACGACGGCGTCTTCTCATGGTGAAACGGACAGCACGCCCAATAGGCATTTCCGTTCTTCTTGACAGCCGTCAATTGCGACGTCAATTCGACCAAATCCGCCCTGCTCCGTATTTCTTCTATGATTTCTTCTGGTATGTGCGGCATTCGGAAATTGTTGCATTATAGTAAAATAGAAACAAGCAAAAGATTATTTCTTCTTCTTAAGCTTTACGAGGGCCCTCAAACGGTCGTTTATTCTTCTCTCATACAGGCTGTCGTGCTGAATCTGGTATCTGCGCAAGGCTCGTATATAATATTCACGAGCCTGATCAAGATTTCCATAAATCACGTCATAAATCACTGCTATATTAAGGCATGGCTGCGGTACCAAATTATCAATTTTGTATGCCTTGTAAAACCAACTGTTGGCATCGCCATAACGACGCAACTGGTAGGACAGCATGGCATAGTTCGCATAGTATTCAGGCAAATCGCTGAACGGCTTTACATGTTCCAATTGAGCAAGATACTCACGACCTTCCGCAAGATTGTTCTGGACACAGCAAAGTCCAAGCATATACAGAAGATTCGCGTATGTCCGATTGTCCAACGTCTTCTTTTCAGCAGGCATCATCTCGTTCGCCTTCTTCAGATTCTCAAATGCGACAATATTGTTGTCAATCTGGAAAAGAGCCCATCCCATAAAATAGTACGCCTCATAATCATCCTTCAGTTTCGTATTGAGCATACGCTTCAAATTCTGCATTGCGATCTCTTTGGTTTTTGTATCCTCCACCATCCCGTTGAACGCACAAAGCACCTGCAACTTGACGGCATCCCCGTCGTTGCGGTTCATACGAACGCATTTCGTCGCCTTCTCCAATGCCGCATCATATTCCCCCCGCTTGACTAGCTCCACGGCATCATTGTACTCCGTAACGGCATCCGTCTGCGAGCAGGATGTCAGGCAAAATACTGCGCACAAGGCACATATAAATATAACAACTGTCTTTTTCATGGACTCCTCTTTATGTTAAACGTTTTCCTTCGTATTACTTTTTCTTTTCGCAACACCTTTCTGCACAGTCTGATATGGCTTCAGCAGCTCCAAAGCATGCTCCCTGGCGGACACGGAATCCGCATCCGCTCCCATCATTCGGACAAGCTCGTCAACGCGCTCTTCTGAAGACAGAATGCGCATCGTCGCCGTCGTCCGCGTCTCATCCGTATGCTTTTCCACCATGAAATGCGTGTCCCCTGCAGCCGCAATCTGCGCAAGATGCGTAATGCTAAACACTTGATGCTTCGTCGCAACCGTCTTCAGCTCCACCGCAACGGCCCCCGCCGTACGGCCGCCGACATTTGCGTCGATTTCGTCAAACACCAGTACAGGAACGGCATCCGCATCCGACAGCACCGTTTTCAACGCCAGCATGACACGCGCCGTTTCGCCCGAAGACGCCGTCGCCTTCAACGGCTTCCGCTCTTCGCCAAGATTCGGCGCGAACATGAACTCGACCGTATTCGCGCCAGTCGGGCCAGGCTCCGCCGCATTCAGTTCGATTGTGAACGTCGCCTTGTTGAAACCTAATTTCTTGAGTTTCTCCGTGATCGCCTCCGCCAATGGCGGAACCGCCGCATGACGCCGCGCGTCCAGTTCTTCACAAGTTTTTGACAGTGCCTTCTCAGCGGCTTCTATATCCGCCCGCAGCTGCTTGACCATATCCCCCCTCCCCAGAATCTTCTCGATTGTCTCCTTGATCCTTTCCGCCGTATCCAAAACGTCCTGCAGCGCAGGGCCGTATTTCCGTTTCAGCTTCTGGATTAGCTCCAACCTGTTTTCAATCTCCTGAATCTCCTCCTCATCCAAATCCATGCTGAGGGCGTACTCCTCCAAGGCATCGGACAACTCCTGAATACCATCATGGATTTCCGTCAACTTCTCGTCAAACACACCCCCCTTGTCAGGATCGTGCTGCTCTATCTCACGGATGAGACGAAACACGGAGCCGATCTGCTCAACGACAGAATGCTCCCCCTGCGACAACGCCTCCGCCGCCTGGTTCGCCAACTGCAACAGCCGCTTCGAGTTTTCTGACAGCTTGTACTTGCGGAGAACCTCCTCGTCCTCTCCAGGCTGCAGATCCGCATTGCGAATTTCCTTCAACTGATGTCGAAGCAAATCCAACTGCTCCGGCTGCAAGCCCTCATGCTCCAAATCCTCCAGTTTTTTCCGGCAGTCATTCAGATGCGCCGCTTCATCATGACAACGTTTCAACAGCCCTTCTGATTGGGCATAAACGTCCAATAATTCCAATTGTTTTGCATTCTTCAGAATCGACTGGTTGTCATGCGGCCCATGCAGGTCAATGAGCAGCTCTCCGAGTTCGCGCAAAAAATTGACGGTCACCGCCGCACCATTGACGAACGAACGGCTTCCCGTCTCCGAAATGACCCGCCGCAGCAGAAGCCCCTCTTCATCGCAAGCTTCGATTCCCGCCTCCTCCAGCATCGCCTCCAGCCGCGCCTTGAGTGCAGGCTGCACCGTCATCAAGTCGAATTGCGCGGACACTTCGCAGCGTTTTTCGCCGTTACGAATCAAAGCTGGCGTTGCGCGGCCACCGGCAAGAAGCTGTATCGCACCGATAATCAACGATTTGCCAGCACCAGTTTCTCCCGTAATGACATTGAAGCCGCCGGTCAGTTCCAAGTCCAGTTCCGTGACCAATGCCAGATTTCTGATGTGAAGCGATTGAAGCATATTCCTGTTTTTATCTGATTTTTTTCCTTGTTCTAAAATATAATAGAAAACCACCTTTTTTCCACAACATGAAAAAATATCCACCGATTCTTTGATAAAAATATGTTGTGATGCAAATTTAAGTGTTTCCTTTGTTTTACCCCCTCAATCCAACCATCCACCATGGAACAACAGACCATCCAAGAACAACTCGACTTTCTCCGCAACGAAATCAGGCGCCATGACCACCTCTATTACATTGAGGCGAAGCCAGAAATATCTGATTACGAATATGATAAACTGTATCAAAAGCTCCGAGAACTAGAAACCGCCCATCCCGAACTCATCACGCCAGACTCACCCACACAACGCGTTTCTGGCAATCCGTTGACGGCTTTCCAGACTGTCCGACACAAGCTGCCCATGATGAGTCTGGACAACACATACGATGCCGGCGACTTGCGGCGTTTCCATGAATATGTCGTCAAAGGGTTGGACGGCGAAAAACCGACTTATCTCATCGAACCGAAAATCGACGGCGTCAGCATTTCCATCCGATACGAGAATGGCATTCTCGTCCAAGCACTTACACGAGGAAACGGCAAGCAGGGAGACGATGTGACGGCCAACATCCGCACAATTCCGTCCGTTCCGCTCCGCCTCGCCGTGCCCAATCCGCCGCCCGTCTTCGAAGCCCGCGGTGAAGTCTATATGAGCCGCGAAGGTTTCCTCCATCTCAACGCCCGCCGCATCGCCAACAACGAAGAAGAATTCGCAAATGCCCGAAATGCAACGGCTGGCAGCCTTAAGCAACTGGATGCACGGCAGGTTGCGGAACGACCGTTGGATGTCCTTTTCTACGCCAACGGCGAAATCGTCGGTCTGAACATCAGCAGCCAGACGGAGCTTTTCGAGACTTTCAAACGATTCGGACTCAAAGTCCAGAAATGGATCCGTTCCGTCAACAGTTTGGAAGGCATTCTTGCCGCCATAGACGAACTGCACAAAGTCCGCGACTCGTTCCCGTACGACACGGATGGCGCCGTCATCAAGGTCGATAGCTTTGCACAACGTGAAGTCCTTGGCATGACAGCACATGCACCCAGTTGGGCAAAAGCTTTCAAATACGCTCCCGAACGCGCCGCCACACTGTTGAAAGCCATCACGGTGCAGGTCGGTAGAACTGGTGTCCTAACACCCGTCGCGGAATTGGAGCCGGTCGCATTGGCGGGATCCACCATCAGCCGCGCTACGCTCCACAACGAAGATGACATCCGTCGCAAAGACATCCGCATCGGCGACACCGTGCTGATTGAAAAGGCGGGAGAAGTCATTCCCGCCGTAGTCGAAGTCGTCATGTCCAAACGCCAACCCAATTCAGAACCATTTGATTTTGAAAAACATATAGGAGGAAAATGTCCGTCCTGCGGCGGTCCTGTCGAACGGGATCCGCAGTTTGTGGCGTGGCGTTGCCTGAACGTGCAATGCCCTGCACAGAATGTCCGCCGCGTAGAATATTTTGCCGCACGCAACGCATTGGATTTGGAGTCGCTAGGCGGCGTAGTCGCGGAGGCCCTCGTCGAACGCGGTCTTGTCTCTGAACCATTGGATTTGTATAATCTTACCCAAGAGCAACTTGCATCGCTCAATCTTGGTACTGACGAAGCGCCGCGCGTCTTCGGCCCCAAAAACGCCGCCAAACTGCTGGCGGCCATCGAACGTTCACGCACGATGCCGCTGGCCAACTGGTTGCAAGCTCTTGGCATTCCAGAAGTTGGAGCCGCAACGGCCTATCATATCGGTCGTGTCCACAAGAACTTGCGCGAAGTCGCCGTTTCTGGCGTCCTGCGCGGACTCCTTATGGCGACTGGCAATCCCGTACCAGAAATTCAATTGGAAGACATTGCGACTCAACCTGTTCCACCTGCACCACCGAAACCCGAACCGCCTAAAACAGGACAAGGCTTGTTCGATTTCATGATGGAACCACCATCTGAAAACAAATCACAACCTATTGAAGACAAAAAAGAAACAACATCCGCCCTGCCCTCCATCGCCTCCCCGAAAGAACTCGTCTCACTCGGTCTGTTGCGTGGAAACAAGCCAGACGAATATGTCACAACCTCCATCGGGCCGAAAACCGCTCAAAGCGTTTTGACGTTCTTCGCGAGCGACACAGGCCGCAGCCTCCTGAAACGATTGGCAGAGCTAAACATCAACCCACAAGGCGGTTCCGCCTTGGAAACTTCCACAGAAGAAACAGCGCAAGAAGCGACATTGGCAGGAAAGACTTTCGTTTTAACGGGCACGCTTGCCTCCATGGACCGTGAAACCGCCTCTGCGAAAATTCGCGCAAAAGGCGGTGCCGTCGCATCTTCTGTCAGCCGCAATACGACCTATCTCGTGGCGGGAGCCAACACTGGAGCCCGCAAGACGGAAAAAGCCGCGCAACTCGGCGTGCAGGTCATCGACGAAGAGGCCTTCCTAAAGATGCTTCAGTGAAGGCGCAGGGCGTAATGGCGTTGCCATCACGTGGTTTGACATGAGACGAGAGACGTGAGACGTGAACAGAAGACATTAGACGAAAAAACACTAGCCACTTGCTTTTAGCTTTTAGCTCTGCGAAGCAGCTAACCACTAACCACTAAATTTCTTCGTCTTTCATCTTCTGGTACTGCATCCGCAGAAATTCAGGAATATCCCGTGACCGAAACAACTGCCATGCGCACCAGACATACACAAGCCCGAAGATGATGCAGCCCAGCAGCAGCACGGGATTGACATCGCCGTTCTTCTTGACAATCTGGACGATCATCTTCACCGCCCAGCCGAGCATGCCCAGACCGCTGATGAACGACACGACCATCAAGCCTTGCGTCAGCCAGCGATAGCCGTTGTTCCATATCAGCCAGAAAATCCACCCCACGATTATGCAGGCCAGAAATACGCGGAAGAGAGGGACTTCCATCGTGCGGTTCTCGTCGGTCAACAGGAAGACGTTCGTCGCCGCCCACGTGATCAGCGGTGCGCCCAGAAGCCCCATGATGACGCCGAGAAGAATGCGTCCATGCCGTTGGCATTGCGTCATGTGCTCTTCCATGACAAACGCGTACGACGGCACCTTGCCGTTTTCGTCCAGCTTGTAGTCCGGTTCGCCGCGCTCTTCGTATTTCGATTCGAAGCCGCAATTCGGGCAGATGTTGTGGCTGAAGACCGAATCTTTATGACAATGGGGGCATTTCTGTATCTGCTTCATGCTTTTTTCCCGACAACGTATTGGAAATATTCTCTTTTTAGGGCATATTGTTTAAACGACGGATTTTTATTAATGTAATATCATCCTCATAAACTGCTAATTTTTCCATTCGACAAGGAGAAAAACATGCCTGCAAAAATTGGTCTTCTGCCATTCTACATCGCTCTTTACGACAAAACAAACCCCAAGCGCCGCCCACAGATGCAGGCCAACGCGGATCTTATCGCGGAGGAAATCCGCAAACTCGGCGTTGAAGTCGTCCAAGCCCCCATCTCCTGCGTCAAGCCGGAGTTTGAAAAATCCATCAAGTTGCTGGAAGACAACAAGGTAGATGCCATTGTGACGCTCCATCTCGCCTATTCGCCGTCATTGGAATCCATCGACGCCGTCGCGGGGACGGACATTCCCGTCGTCATTTTGGATACCACGCCGGACTATGATTTCAACTTCAACGTCGATTGCGGCGAGAAAATCGGTCCGAACCACGGCATCCACGGCGTGCAGGATTTCTCCAACCTCCTCATCCGCAGGAAGAAGCCGTTCGTCTTGGTCGCCGGCCACTGGAAGCATTCAGCCGTCATCACCGCCAAGCTGAAGACCGCCCTTGAAGCCGCCACAGCCGCGTCGAAATTCCGCAACTCCCGCGTCGGCATCATCGGCAAGCCGTTTGAAGGCATGGGCGATTTCGCCGTCCCGTATGACAAATTGAAGCAGGACTTCAACATGACCGTCGTCACGTATGACCAGAAAGACCAGCCGACCGACGCGGATTTCGACAAGAAGGTCGCCGCCGAAATGGAAGCGGACAAGCAGCGTTTCATCACCGACAAGCTGACGCCGGAAGCCCACAAGACGACCGCCGAAACCTGCATCCGCGTCCGCGACTGGATGGAAGCCCAGAAGCTTGACGCCTTCACCGCCTCCTTCTTGGACGTCAACCGGAAGGACGGCTGGGATACCGTCCCCTTCCTCGAAGCCTCCAAAGCCCTCGCACGCGGCACAGGCTATGCGGGAGAAGGCGATGTTTTGACCGCAAATCTCGTGTCCGCAATGCTTTCCATCTATCCCGAAACGACATTCACGGAGATGTTCTGCCCGGACTGGCAGAACGACCAGATCTTCCTCTCCCACATGGGCGAGGCCAATGTCGATCTCTACGCCGCGAAGGGGAATCTCGTCTCCAAACCTTATAATTTTAGCGACACGGGCAGCCCCGCCGTCGCCTACGGCATCTTCAAGCCAGGCCCCGCGATTCTCGTCAATCTCGCGCCGATTCAAGACGGCAAATACCGTCTGCTGATTTGCAACGGCATCTGCCATGCCCCCGAAAATCCGGCCCCTGTCGAGTGCATCAAAGGATGGTTCAAGCCGAAGAAGAACCTGCCGGAATTCCTCGAAACCTACAGCAACAACGGCGGTACGCACCATTCCGCACTATGCTACAACGCTGATCCGCAAGTGCTTGTGTATTTTGCAAAACTCATGGGCTTCGAAGTCGTTGAAGTCTGCTAACCACTAACCACTAACCACTAACCACTCAAGGAAAACATCATGGGCATCAGCATCGGCATGGTCGGCCTGGGCTCTTTCGCGTCCTGCTTCGTCGATCTCTTCAAATCACATCCGCTCGTTGACCGCATCGCGTTCTGCGACCGCGAACCGGACCGCGTCCAGAAATGGGCGGACAGCACGTTCATGGCCAACAAATTCAATCCGAAAGACCGCTACTATTCCATAGAGGACATGTGCAAGGCGGATCTGGACGCCATCGTCATCATCACCCAGCCGTGGCTCCACGCGGGACAGGCCATCCAAGCCATGGAGGCCGGAAAAGACGTCTATTCCGCCGTCCCGATCATCAGCATTCCCGACGATGATGAGACGCTCGACTGGATTGGAAAAATCATCGACACATCCGTCCGCACCGGCAAGCACTACATGCTCGGCGAGACGACCGTCTTCCGCCCGCAGACGCAGTTCTGCATGCGCAAGGTGAAGGAAGACGCGTTCGGCGATTTCGTCTATGCGGAAGGCGAATACTGCCACGACGTCGATTCAGCCTGCAACCTCCGTCAAGTCCACGCCTCCCGCGCCGCCTCAAAAGCCGGACAGGAAGGTGAAATTCTCATGCAGAAATATTTCGAGCGTGGTTGCCTGACTGGCCCGATGCATTATCCAACTCATTCCTGCGCAGGACCTTGCATCGTCATGGACACATGGGCGACCAAGGTCACCTGCTACGGTTTCAAAAACCGCGACAACGACCCGCATTTCGCGCATAGCGCCTTCTCCAACGAATTCGGTTTCTTCAAAATGGCCAACGGAGCCACCGTCCGCATCGCCGAAACACGCGAAGCCGCGGGACGCCTCTCATCCGTCGAAAGCGAAATCTTCCGCGTCCTCGGCACACGCGGCTCCTTCTCCGAAGACACGTGGTACTACAACGGCCGTACGAACCCCACGGATGCGAAGGTCATCCCGCCTGTTAAACTGTCCCATGCGGAAATGTTCGACAAGCTGCCGGAAGACGTCGAATTCGCCTTCAAACAGGCTCTCAACAAGAATCTCACCGTCGAACAATTGAAAGACACAGATTTCAAACCGACGGGCCACGGCGGTTCGCATCCCTATCTGGTCCATGAGTTTGTGTCATCCGTCGCTGAACATCGTCAATCCATTATCAATCCGTGGATTGCCGCTCGTTTCATGACGATGGGCGTCATGGCGCACAAGTCCGCTTTGAGAGACGGCGAAACGTTGAACGTTCCGGATTGGGGTCTCCCGCCGCAGTAAGTCCCGCGGTGCGTCCCGCCTGCGGGTGAGAGGTTCCGCAGTGCGTCCCGCCTGCGGGTGAGAGGTTCCGCAGTGCGTCCCGCCTGCGGGTGGGATGCCGTCCTGCTGCTTTCAATGAGACAACTGGGACAACTGGGACAACTGGGACAATTTCCTTTTGTCCCAGTCATCACACTTCAAGTTGGAGAAACCATGCGTCGATCCTTTGGAAAAATCCTTTGCTTCGTGTCGTTGCTTCTCTTGATGACTGGCTGTTGCCGTATATATACGGAACTGGGAGGCGACACAAGCCCCGCCAAGCGTCCTCCGCAGCGTTTTTTCTGCGGCACGGGAACGGCTTTATTAGCAGGAAAGTATCTCGGCTCTCTCATCTGGGTCGATGTGCCGATTGAACTTGCGGCGGACATCGTATGCCTGCCTTTGGACATCGCCATTTACACGCATTACCGCCTGAATCCTCCGTTGGCGTTGCTTGTCAAAAACAACCAGTTGGACAAACTTGCAAAGGCTTTGGAAAGAGGCGCCGATCCAAACTACATCGACAGACGCTTCGGTCCGTACACGCCTTTGTGGATGGCTTCCGCGCAACATAATGTCGAAGCCTACAGGATGCTGCTCGAACATGGAGCGCAGATTGATGCGTCATCAGGCTACGGAATGCCGTACAGAGATGAATGGCGAGACCGTGAAATCACGCTTCTCGCTCTGCGGCATGGACTTCCGGAAACAAGGGCAAAAGACCCAAATTCAAAGCGTAATGTCAACGAATGGGTCGGCGGATGGATGAAGGCGGTGACCGACGCCCCTCCGAAACCGGAAGACGTCAGCCAAACGTTTGAAGTCATCGAACTGCTTCTGAAACACAACTTCCCTGTCAATAACTATTTTGGCAGAACCGATGACGGCGAAACGGGTATAACGGCTCTGGACAAGGTTCTCCTCAAACGAGAACTTCCTCCTGAGGAAAAGGCGAAGATGGTTTCGTTGCTCCGCGCCCACGGCGCCAAAACCTATCCCGAACTTGCGAAGGAGAATCCGAAACTCCCGCATCTCAATCTCGACGGCATCGCCGTTCCACCTCAGTTCCAGCCTGTTGTCGATTTGATGGAACATTCCGTGGAGGCGGCGGCATATCGCGTCACGGACAAGCATCCCACGCTCGAAGGCCCGTTGCTCATCTTCGACTACCTGCCTTTGAAAGACGCCAAGGCTCAAAAGCCTTATTTCAAGACCATCGCCCTGCATCGGCGGAAATCCCCCACCGAATGGAACCAGAAAATCGAAAAAATAGACGTGCCCGCCGTCTTCAGGATGATTCTGACGGACAAGGGCCGCAAAGTTCCGTCGCAGTTTGACGACAGCCTGCCAAGGCTGATGGCCATATCAGAAAAATGGATTTCGTTGCCGACCTGCGAGATGTATGTCGCCTACAATCCTTTGACCGGATACAGTAATTCGGATCTGGAATCCATTGTCGGGTTGTCATATCCGCCGACCGAAAGCATTTACAACTACCGTATGAAGATTTGGGGGCCGTCTGGCAGGTATCCAAGAGACTCTTATTTCTTCATGAACGGTTTCATGGGAAAAGAGGATCCAATGCTCATCGAAGAATCGCCGGAAGCGACCGACGCCTTGAAACGCCTCCGCGTCAAGACGGCGGAAATGCAGTTGCAAGGCGAATGGCGCGCAATCCGCAGCAAAAACAACAACAAGTTAATCCATTTTGTGTTCACGACACATCGGACGCTTGAGGAATTGAAGGAATGCGAATACCCTGTCGCGCCGTATCCGAACGAACTGATTGTCGATGCAAGCCTGACGGACTACAAGATTCCTGAAAAACCGTATGAATGGCACAGTTTGTCTTACAGGAACCAATCCTATAATGGATACTGGAATCTAAACAACAGTTGCAGCATAAAGCATCCATACGATGCGTTGATTCTGCGTGGTGACGCCGTTCCCCAGGAAACAATCAAAAAATTCGCGCCAATCTTCGAAGAACTGTTCTATCACTCTGATCTTGATGCTAAATGAGTATCATTGATGGTTTGATTGGGAAATCTGTTTAGTAGCTCATATTTTATGCCTTTGCGTCAAAATGAAAACGTTAAAATTTTATTTGACAATCAACTTTTCTCGTTTATATTTTTAGTTATATTATTATATGTCAACTAATCAAATAGGAGATTAATGTCCTCTTCCCAAAACGAAAAGAAAGTATTTCATATAAAATAGTTGCGATTTTTATTGCAATACCCCAGTGCTTGGCGAATACTCGAAAACTACCACTTTTCAAAACGCATCTAAGCAGCCAATGAACGCACCTTGATGGAAAAGGTGTTGTCTGTTCATGATTTAGATGCAGGATGTGGTAGTCCTTCGAGTATTCATGAAACAGACAACACCTTTTTTATGTTCTGATTTCAATGGTTCGACAATTATCACATCTAAATTTCCCTTTGTTTACATGGCAATCCATGTTAGCAGCAGGAAATAATGTAGTTGTTTTAATAAGTAAATAATATAACATATAAGAACTTAAAATTAAAATTAAAAACGTTAAAAAAATGAAACAAACAACAGGTGAAAAAATGACAACCAAATGTCGAAAATCAATGTGGATGCTGACATGGGCATTGCTTTTATGCCTATGTGGCAGCATGGTTCAGGCGGCTGCGCCTTCAGATTGGAAACAGGAGAATGTTCCCGTCTATCCGTATCCCATGACCATCATGGCACGTGTTCATCAGAATGGAAGTGCTCTGAAGGTTCCAGATAGCATGATTGCAGTCTTTTATGGAACTGAATTGCGCGCGGTTGCGAAATATGACGATTCCGATGGCCTGTTTTTTTACAATCTGACGGTCATGTGCGCGGCGACGACGGAATCTGGCTATACCTTTAAATATTATGATCCCATTACTGACAAAGTCTATGACTTGACGCTGCCTTCTGGTTACGACCCGCTCGTTTACAAACAGGCGGAGTACGGCGGCTTCCCTCCGCCGAATTATAATTTTGAACCATTTGTGCTAGTATTTCCAGACCCGCTTCCGACGGTGACAGTGACGGCGACGGACGCGACGGCCACCGAACCCGCCAGCTCGACTGCGACGGCGACGGACACGGGCGTGTTCCGCTTCACGCGCACTGGCTCCACGACGGCCGCGCTGACCGTCTATTACTCGGTGAGCGGCACGGCGACGTCCGGCACGGACTACGCGTCCATCGGCACGTCTGTGACGATTCCAGCGGGGAGCAGCTACAAGGATGTCGCGGTGACGCCGAAGTACGACACGGCTTCAGACAACGGCGAGACGGTCGTCGTGACGCTGACGTCGAAGACAACCTACGGCATCGGCACTCAGAAGACCGCGACGGTGACCGTCAAAGATCCCCCCGTACCCGATAGGCATTACCATCCAGCAGATAGCATGACAAAAGATTATAAAATATCAGGCTTGGAATACCTGAAATATGCTGGACCTGTTAAAACGGCTGCACTTGGGAGTTATGAATACGAATGGGATGGGACTGATATTTTTTCAATGCAGAAGAAAACCAGAATCGATACAACAACAAGAGCAGGTGGTGTTTCCATAACAAGAAGTGTTACCCCAGCTACTTATGCGGAAAACACTCAAGTTACGGTTACCATGACCATGATTGGTGTTGCCAATGCGACAATGCTCTTTATAAGTGAAATCATTCCCGAAGGATGGACAGTGATAGGGGATGAAGCGTCTTCTGTGGCAAATGGCAAGTTGAATAAGACATGGGATGCGCCTGACATACCGTCTTCATACGTCTATATCCTGCAGGCCCCCGCTGGTAATCTTGCAGATACCTATATAATTACTAGCAGTTCTTCTGATACAGGTTGTTTCATCAATAATCAAGTGGAATCAATCTCAGTATCCAATACAGAATTAAAGAAGAGAACGTATCATCCAGCAGATAGCATAACAAAAGACTATAAAATATCAGGTCTGGAATATTTGAAATATGCTGGACCTGTTAAAACGGCTGCACTTGGCAATTATGAATATGATTGGGATGGAGTTGATTTTTTTGTGCTTCCTAAGGCCGGCAATACACGTGGGATTGTGACAAGGGATGAGAATGTTGCGATTATTCGTTCCGTTGAACCATCCATCTATACGGCGGGTAGCCAGATCGCGGTGACCTTGACCATGATTGGTGTGGATGACGCGACGATGCTTTTCATAAGCGAGTTCATTCCTGAAGAGTGGACCGTTATCGGAGATGAAGCATCGTCCGTAGCGGATGGCAAGCTTAGCAAAACGTGGGATGCGCCCAACATCCCGTCTTCCTACACATACATTCTGGAAGCTCCTGTCGAGAATTTGGCCGCTAGCTACGAACTTATCAGCAGCAGCGAGGATACAGGTTGTTTCATAAACAATGGACTCTTGCCCATCACTGTGGAAAATACCATCATAACCAATGGTGATATCCCCCTCCCTGTCACATACACGGTGACAGTTGAGAACGGCACATCCGACGGTCAAACGAAACTTACCTCTTCCGAAGGCGATACCATTACCATTACGGCAGATGCTGCGCCCAATGGCATGGTCTTCGACAAATGGACGAGCGAGGACGGCGTTGAATTCGCCGATGCGTCCGCCGCCGAGACCTCATTCACAATGCTTGCGAAGGACGTCACCGTAACGGCGACATACGCCCCTATACCTGTTGTCACATACACGGTGACAGTTGTGAACGGTATGTCGGACGGCAAGACGGAGCTTGTCGCTTCTGAAGGCGACACCATCGCCATCACGGCGGATGCCGCCGCCGAGGGCATGGTCTTCGAGAAGTGGACGAGCGAGGATGGCGTTGAGTTCGCCGATGCGTCCGCCGCCGAGACCTCGTTCACGATGCTTGCGAAGGACGTCACCGTAACGGCGACATACGCCCCTGTACCCGTTGTCACATACACGGTCACCATTGTGAACGGCATGTCGGACGGCAAGACGGAGCTTGCCGCTTCTGAGGGCGACACCATCGCCATCACGGCGGATGCCGCCGCCGAGGGCATGGTCTTCGAGAAGTGGACGAGCGAGGATGGTGTTGAGTTCGCCGATGCGTCCGTCGCCGAGACCTCGTTCACAATGCTTGCGAAGGATGTCACCGTAACGGCGACATACGCCCCTGTACCCGTTGTCACATACACGGTCGCTGTTGTGAACGGTACTGTGAACGGCAAGGTGGAGATTATTGCTTCCGAAGGCGATACAATCACTGTAAAGGCTGATGCAGCACCAGCTGGCATGGCATTCGCCAAATGGGAAGCCGAAGGCGTAGAACTCAAAGATGCCACGACTACTGAAGTCTCATTCAAGATGCCATCCAACGCGGTGACCCTTACTGCAACATTCGCTCAAGCCGCTCAGTTGTCCATCGTCCGTTCTGTTGAGCCCTCCACCTACACGTCTGGGAGCCAGGTCATGGTTACCCTGACCATGACGGGCATTGAGAACGCGGCGATGCTTTTCATAAGCGAATACATCCCCGAGGGCTGGACCGTTGTAGGCAATGATGCATCGTCCGTGGCGGACGGCAAGCTCAGCAAGACATGGGATGCACCCAACATTCCTTATACCTATAATTATGTTTTGCAGGCCCCTGACGAGAATCTGGCGGCCAGCTATGAGCTTATCAGCAGCAGCGATGACACGGGGTGCTTCATGAACAATGAACTCCTGCCCATCGCCGTGGAAAATACTCTCTTGACAGGTGATATTCCTGTCAATTACACGGTCACCATCATCAACGGCACGTCCGACGGCAAGACGGAAGTGACGGCCTATGCTGGAGATACAATCACAATTGTTGCGAATGCCCCTGCCGAACACGAGCTGTTCGACAAGTGGGCGGGCGATGTCGAGTTCGCGAATGCGACCGCCTCCACGACGAGCTTTACGATGCCCGCCAACGACGTGACGGTGACAGCGACATACAAGCCCGAGCCGCAATACACGGTCACCATCATCAACGGCACGTCCGACGGAAAGACGGAAGTGACGGCCTATGTGGGTGAAACCATCGCCGTAACTTATGAGCCAGTTGAAAATGCGGTTTTCGACCAGTGGACGTCTGAAGATGGAGTTGATTTCGCTGATGCAAAGGCCCAGCAGACAACGTTCACGATGCCCGCGAAGAACGTGACGGTGACGGCGACGTACAAGCCCGTTTACACGGTCACGGTTGTCAACGGCACGACTAGCGGCAAGACGGAGATCACAGCGTTCGAGAACGATACCGTCCCCATCACTGCGAATACCCCTGCAGACGGCAAGCTTTTCAAGGCATGGACGGGCGATGTGGAATTTGCGGATGCAATGGCCGCCACGACATCGTTCACGATGCCCGCAAAGGACGTTACCGTCACCGCCACCTACAAGACACTTTACACCATTACATTGGAAATCGGCGAAAACGGTGTGGTCGAAGATGCGGGTAACTGGACTGTGGAAGGCACGACACTGACATACGAGTTCTATGACAGTCTGGATGAGGACCTTCCGCTTCCTGTCATCACGGCCAATGAAGGCTTCAAGTTCCTGAGATGGAATGAAAATGGCATCAAGTTCGAGAATCAGGAGAAAATCGCGGCTGGCTGGAACCGCAACCTGACGCTGACCGCCAAATATTATGATGGCAATGGCTATGAGGAATGGCCTGAAGATATGGAGCTTTACGAGCCAGCCGACGGCAAGATATTCCGCGAGTCCCGTGACCTCGCCGTCACCTTCAACTGGCCTGCCATCCTAAATGCGGAAGGCTACCGCCTGGTCATCGCGACATACGGCGGCAATGTGGTCTTCGATGAGGCAGTAGAAGACACCACCTGCACAGTCAACGGCCTGAAGCTCGGCTCTTTCGTCTGGAATGTCACGGCCATTGGCGATGAATGTGAAGCCGGGACGTCGCAGGATTTCCATTTTGCGGTCGTCGAAGACAACGGCATCCCTGTCATCAAGGACGCCAACGCCAACGGCACCACCATCGAACTCACATACGACACGGAGGAAAAGGATTATAGGGATGGTGTCTTCGCCTACCAGATGTTCTTCTACTCGCTCACGACCAACAAGTGGACGAGCTTGACGCAGAACTTGCAGGTCGCCAACGGCAAAGCCGTCGTCAACCTTGGCGTGAACGTTTCCAACGGCTATCTGTACATCTGCCCGATCACAATACCGGAATCCAATTTCATCGAACTTTACATCAAATAACATCCCATGGGCGCGGCCCTTTCAACGACCACGCCCGCAGCAATAAAGGAGGAAATACATGAAACATATTCTGAAAGCAACTGGAGCCTTGATTATTTCAGCTTTATGCTGCCTTGCGCAGGAAACGGCGTCCGAACCGGTAGTGTCCGTCTCGGAGCATGGTGTGAAATTTGGCGCAGGCATCATCACCCGTCATTTCAGTGATACGAAAATCAAAGGTGCAGCGGGCAGCCACAGCGTTACCTATAAAGACCGCGGCGCGATGAAGGAGACCATCACCGTTGAGGCCAACGGCACGTCCGGAAAGATGGATGTCGAGTCCATCGACTGCTTTGGCCCCGTGCTGTCCCTTGAATACGGTATCTGGCAAAAAGACGCCGTCACCCTGTCCCTAATTGGCGGCTTCCAATATTATCATTTGGACAACTCCCGTCATATCAACGCCTATGCAACGGAGACGCATTCCTTCATGCCTGTGAACAACCCCCAGTTCGGAAGCGTCATCGGCAATGTCTCCACTCTGGGCGATGTCTTCAAGGCAAAGATGGACATGGATCTGTTCATTTTGGACCTTGGCTTGAAAGCAGCTTATTCTCTGAACGAATCCTTTGACCTCTTCGTAACCGTCGGTCCCACACTGACCATTGCGGACACGGAGTCCAAAGTCGATGGACACCACGATTCCGATGACGACTGCATCCTTGGGCTTTATGCCAGTGCCGGTGCGGCCTGGTGGTTCAGCGAAAAAATCAGTCTTTCCTGCGAAGTTCGCTATGATACGGCTTTTGAAAAGGTTGAAACGAAGGACATCAAACAGGAGCTCGATGGATTCGGCGGCGCGCTGAAGCTGCTCATCGCATTTTGATAACCGCAAAGTCACATAGCCGATCAAATAAAACCCCATAAGGGAATAAAACTATGTCAGACAAGAAAAAGGAAATTTTCGCGGACGGCATCGGTCAGATCCATTTCGCGGGCGGCATGGTCCGCTTCGATCTTGTTACGCTCCAGCCACAGGAGGAAGGAAAGACACCAATCCCTGAAGCAAACCTGCGCCTCATCATGCCTCCGCAGGGCTTCCTAGCCGCCTTCAACTCCATGCAGCAGCTAATCGACAAGCTCGTCGAAGCCGGCGTCCTGAAGAAGAACGAAAACAATGCTTAATGCTTAATGCTTAATGCTTAACATCAACACAAGGTACATCCACCATGCCGGATTTCACGATCAACCCGTCCTTCGGCATTGCCGCAGGCGACATTAGCGTCAATACAGGCGTGCCTGTTTCTGCACCCACCACCGTACCAGCTGAACCGCCGAAATCAACGGGTGATCCTGACCTCGCACCGGGACAGAAGCGTCCCGAAGGGGCTCAGAAGTCCATCTACGGCGAAATCCCGCAGATTCCCGTGCTGGATGCCGTGGAGGGCATAAAATTCGATTTTAACCACGGCATCCGCATCCTCTTCCCGCACAACGGGAAGACGTACCATGTGACCTTCATGGACATTGACACGGGCGTCGTCCTCTACAGCAACGACACGGTGCCCGGCGCCTTTGTGACCTCCGTCAAGAAGTTCTACATCAAGTTCCGCCTCATCATCCACGAGAAAGGCAAAGACCAGCCTATCTTCCAGCATGACATGGACTTGACCGATAAGGAGGTCATGGTCCAGCTGCCCGTCGGGACGATCGGCGACAGCATCGGCTGGTTCTCCTACGTGGAGCGCTTTCAGCTGAAGCATCACTGCAGACTGGTCTGCGTCATGACGCCGTGGATCGCGACGCTGGTGAAAGACCAATATCCAGACATCACGTTCATCGCCCCTGAGGACACCGTGAAGTACAGGCCATACGCCTCCTACTACATGGGGCTGTTCTTTAAAGGCGATGTGGACAACCAGCCCATCGACTTCCGCTACATCGGCCTCCACCGCACGGCGGGCTACATCCTCGGCCTTGACGGCGACGACTTGAACGATCTGCCGCCGCGCTTCAACCTCTCCGCGCCGCGCCAGATAAAGGAAAAGTACGTCTGCATCGCAGCGCAGTCCTCCTCGCAGGCAAAGTACTGGAACAACCCGTTCGGCTGGATCACGATCGTCAAGTTCCTGAAGGACAACGGCTACCGCGTCCTCTGCATCGACAAGGAGAAGGTCCATGGCACGGGCCTCCACTGGAACTACATCCCGTGGGGAGCGGAGGACTTCACGGGAGATATTCCGCTGCAGGAGCGCGTCAATTTAATTAAAGATGCGGACTTTTTCATCGGCCTTTCCAGCGGCCTCTCTTGGGTGGCATGGGGCTGCAAGGTGCCGCTGGTGATGATCAGCGGCTTCACACATCCCACGAACGAGTTCCACACGCCGTACCGCGTCATCAACTACCACACCTGCCATTCCTGCTGGAACGATATGCGGGAGGATTTCGACCACTTCGACTTCCTCTGGTGTCCTCGCCATAAGGGCGACGACCGCCAGTTTGAATGCACGCGTCTCATCTCCGCAGAGCAGGTCATCGCGACCATCAAGAAGATACCGACATTTAAAGCCAATGCCTAATGCTTAATTACTGAGTATCAGATACATAGTGTTTTGCTTGTTTTACGATCCATTATATAAATAGTAATATAGTAATTAACAATTAACTAGTCCCAAGTCACTAGTTACTAAATAAAGGATATAAAATGTATGTATTCAAGAAAACATTATCCTGGTTCTTTTTACTGTTTGCATTTCATCTTGCGCATTCAGGTACATACGAATTGTCAATTTCACGGACTTCATGCTTAATTGTTAATTGTTAATTATATAAAAGGTTGGTAACATGTTAGAAGAATCACAAGTACTTGTCGCATCCGGCAGCGGAATCCAGACTGTCATCCCGCAGTTGGCAACGGCATCTCCGCAGATCGTCTATCTCGACTTCGACGGCGCGGAGACGTCGTACAACAGCGAATTTCTGACCATTGATAACGTCGTTATGGAGGGCTCCGGCTTCGATGACGAAACCATTTCATTAATTGTCAATACATTGAATGACCAGTTCGGCGACGACATCGTCTTCACGGCGGATTTGCCGCAGACGAACGAGTATTCTACGATCTATGTCGGCGTCACATCAGCCTTTGAGGCCTATGGTGGCTTCCTCGGCCTTGCGGAGACCATCGATTCCGGCAACAAGATCCATGATGACAATGCCTTCGTGTTTCTGAATTACACCACGTCCTTGGATTTGGTGACTTCTGTCATTGCCCATGAGACGGAACACATCGTGCACGGCATGGAACATGATGGGGAAGGGATCGACAAATATGCGGATGTGATTTCTGTTGTTTCCAAAGGCCAGACTGTGAATGGGCTGGTGGTTTCATCGGGAACATCTGTCCACGTGCTAGGTATTGCGAATACCATGAAAGTTTCTGCTGGCGGCCGTGTCGATGTCTCAAGTGGCGGAACTGCTAATTCAATGACATTATATAAAAGTGGTGCTGCTATTGTCTCCAATGGGGGTGTTGCAAATTCAACCATAATAAGCGGTGGAGCTCTTAATATACTTACTGGGGGTGTGGCGAATTTCACTTCGGCAGGAACAGGTGGAAAAATCGTTATTCTTGAAGGAGGGATTGCAAACGACATCACACTTACCAGCAATGGCTGGATAAGTGCTGGTGGCACGGCGAACAGGACGCTTGTCAGTTCACAGGGGTCAATGCTTGTCACCACCGGAGGGACGGCTACCTCCACGACTTTGGCAGGAACAATGGTTGTCAAATATGGGGGGACGGCTGTTTCCACGACTTTGAAAGGAAGAATGATCGGCTATAATGTTTTTGAAGCATCCCTGGAGGTATCTAGCGGGGGAAATGCAGTTTCCACAATCGTCTCTTCCGGAGGCAAGTTGACTGTGTCAAACGGCGGCACGGCCAGCGATGTGGTCGTCAACGGGAAGGGAGCCCTTTTAGTCACAGGCTTCGGCACGGCCTTGCGTGTCAAAGAGCAAGGAGGGGCCGTGTTCGTCAATGCAGGTGCGAGTGTCACGTTTGTGCCCAGTATTATTACGAACCTTGATTTCGGTTTGGAAGATTCGTTTGAAATCACCTTGCACTCGGGAACCACGGCCATGTCCGCGACCCACACCAACGGCTTCTTGGAAATCTACAGCGGCGGCGTGGCGGATTCCGTGAACGATGAAAGCGTCATGATGGTTTACGACGGAGGGCTTGCGAAATCCACAACCGTATGGTATGAGCTTCATGTCTCCAACGGCGGCACAGCCAGCATGACAGTTGTCAGTGGCGGCTCGATGAACGTCTCCAACGGGGGGATTGCAAAGCAAACCACCGTCAATTGGGGCAGTGTCATGGTGGAAAGAGGCGGAACGGCTGTTTCCACAACCATCCATTCGGGAGGGTTGATGGAAGTTTCCAGTGGCGGCAGTGCCTCCTCGACGACGGTCAACGCCAGCGGTTCATTGACTGTCAGCGACGGCGGCGTTGCCCAAGCGACGACAGTCGATGGCAGCATGGGGAGATTTCTCGTTTCAAGTGGCGGCACGGCCACTTCAACGACGGTTGCTTCCGGTGGCAGAGTGGTTGTGTACAATAGCGGCATACTTTCCTTGACGACGATTGCCGACAGTGGAACACTGTTTATCTCCAGTGGCGGCACGGTCAAGGATTTGAACTTGAGTAATGGCGGAAGCATGGTGGTTTCCAGCGGTGGCGTCCTGAAAGGTTCCATCGTGCTGGGTGGCATGATGACACTGTCCGGAGCCGTGAATGCCAGCGACGCCTCCATCACCTTGGACGTTTCACAACGGACGGAATACAGTTCGGTTCTTATCGCTAATTTCTACAATATTGATGTGGCTAAGTATTTTGTCAGTGTCTCGGCAGATCAAGGAGAGGGAATGTACAGGCTTGCGGGAAAAGCCGCGGATTTCAATGGAAGCATGACATTGACTGTAAAAGGCACGAATCTTACGACTCAGTTGTCAAGGGAAAGTGTTGCAACGTTGGCTGGGAAGGATTATTCACTGGTTGTCAACAGTAACGAACAGCTCATCCTGAAGGTGGAGGCGCATGACAGTCCCGTGCCGACAAACCTGTCGGGCAACAGTACGAAACTATCGTGGGCGGCAGTTTCAGGAGTGTCGGGTTATGTCGTGGAATACAGCCAGAACAATTTTGCGACTGTCATCAGTATGGAGATTGCGACGACGGGATTGGAACATTACAACATGGGTGCAGGCACATGGCAGTGGCGCGTAAGGGCGAAGGAAAGTGTGGAATGGGCCGTGGGGAACAATATCACCATATCGTCCACTGGAACGACGCCTTCCATTGTCTCCGCGATGGCGGACAATATCGAAGATGCCTTCTTTGCAAAGCCGCAGGGCGCATGGGACAACACATACCGTGCACGCCACATGGGCGTCCACAATGGATGGGAAGGCACGGGCGAGAAAGTCGTGTTCGGCGGCGAGAACCGCTTCGGCGACATCTTCCAGGGCTCCACGGATAAAAACGTCTTGCTGCTGACGGACGCCGCGAACGGCGACGCCTTGTTCATCGACGACATCTACACGGAATCGAAGAACGATCTGGCGAAGACGCAAGCACGACTCGCCAATATCAAAGAAATTCGCGCGGGCGCAGGAAATGATATCGTCGATCTGACAAGCGACAAGTTCGACTACACGGGAGGCGGACTGTCAATTCATGGTGGTTTAGGCGACGACACGATCTGGGCGAACGCGGGCAACAATACATTGTTCGGTGACGCTGGAAATGACCGACTTGTGGGAGCCTCCGGCAACGATGTCATCGTCGGTGGCATTGGCAACGATTCGATGCACGGCGGCGGTGGAAATGATATCTTCGCATTTGGCGGCGACTGGGGCAAGGACACCGTCGAACAGTTGTCGAATGGACAAGTCACATTGTGGTTCGACAGCGGCTCGACTGCGAAATGGAACGCCTCGACGCTGACGTACACGGACGGCGACAAGTCGGTGCAGGTTTTGGGTGTCGCGGCTTCGAACGTGACGCTGAAATTCGGTGACGACGGCAGTGCACAATATGACAAGCTGCTGGCATCCGGTGCGTTTGATGAATTCGCAAGTGACCGGATTTTCGAGAACAAGAATACAAGAGGAATGCTTGCCTGAGAAGCTGAAAGATAATACTTTTGAGAAAACATAACGTTACATAAGGATTTGAAGAATATGAGAAAGCATTTTCTGGCATGGGTTCTGGTGATGGCCTGCATGGCTTCGCTGCATGGCGGTGTCGAACCGAACACCCCTGATGACGATATGCAGACACTGGACTTGAAAACCGGGTGGAACTGGATTGGGCTGTATATCTTACCGACGAGCCACAAAGTCGGTGATGTGCTGGGTACCGCGGGCTTCACTGCCAACGATGTCATCCAGTCGAGTACTGGCAGTTCCCGCTTCAATGGAACATCCTGGATACCAAGTAACTTTACCATCGAATACGGGAAGCTGTACATGGTCAGTGTCTCAAAGCCCGTCACGGTGACGGTCAAGGGGGCGGCGGCTTCCACGGCATCGTTGACCGTCGCTAATGGCTGGAACTGGATCGCGAATCCGACAACCACGTCCGTCACACCATCGCAACTGAAGCACAGCGAGGGTTGGACGGCGGGAGACTGCATACAAGGGGCCAGCGGTTCCGTGACGTATTCCGGTAGCAAATGGATACCTTCCGCTGGCTTCACGTTGGAATCTGGAAAAGGCTACCAGTTGAAGGTGGCGAAGGCCGGGACTTTATCGTTCCAGACGGCGGATGACGGCGATGAAGACGAAGCTTTGTACGTGGTCGTGGACTTGTCCAATGGACCGGATGCGGCGAGCTATCCCGTGCGCTATTCAGCGACAGGACCGGATTTGAACGACGACACCTGCCGCACGACGGAGCTGTGGTTGCGGAAGATTCCCGCCGGGACGTTCATGATGGGGACACTAGAGGAGGAAGTAGGCCGTGGTGACGACGAGACACAGCATCAGGTGACGTTGACACAGGACTACTACATGGGCGTGTTCGAATGTACGCAGAAGCAGTGGAAACTGGTCATGGGAAGCAATCCATCATATGATAAAGGCGACTGCCGCCCCGTGGAACAGGTCAGTTATAACATGATTCGTGGAACGGGGGCGCAGGCAGGAGCTGGCTGGCCGTCATACGGCCACAACGTTGATGCGTCGTCGTTTTTTGGCAAATTGCAGGAGAAAACAGGATTGACATTTGATTTACCGACAGAGGCACAGTGGGAGTACGCCTGCCGGGCGGGCACGACGACCGCTCTTAATTCCGGCAAGAACCTGACATCAATAGGATCGGACGCTGCCATGGACGAAGTCGGACGTTACTTTGAAAATATGTCAGATGGAAAAGGTGGCACATCAGGGCACACGATAGTCGGCAACTATCTTCCGAATGGCTGGGGCCTTTATGACATGCATGGAAATATCCGTGAATGGTGTCTGGACTGGTATAACAGCAGTTACGGCACGGCGTCTGCGGAGGATCCAGTCGGCCCAAATACGGGCTCGGACCGCGCGGTGCGCGGCGGCGACTGGAGCTGTAGTGCGCTCTACTGCCGTTCGGCGCGCCGATGCGGCCGCAACCCGTCGAATGGTGACCGCTACTACGGTTTTCGCGTTGTCTGCCTGCCATAACCGCCTGCGGCGGAGCTAAAAGCCAAAAGCCTAAAGCTGAAAGCAAAGGCAGAGGTTGTCTTTCGCGAAATCGGTAAGGCCGTCAGGCCGAAAGGGCCGGAGGCCCGCCGGTTCACGGTTGGGAGGGGGCCTTTCCAGAGCGACCGCGGCATCGAAGATGCCACCTGCCAAGGCGTGTTTTCAGCGCGGGAATCATGCCGATGACTGTATGCGCGTTGCGCAAACGGTTGCGCGGGAGTGTGACCATCCCGCGCGACCGCGGCGACATTCGTCGCATCCATGTGCCGGATGTAGATTGAGCATCAGTCAATAACCTCAGATGAGGTAGGTGCTGAATCGTTACAATGGAGTGAGAAAATCAATTGGCAATTGCCTGAAAAGTGAATGAAATGAAAAAGAGGAATGCAAAAATGAGACGAATACTCATCTATGCCTGTGGATTAATGTTGCTGGCGTGCATGCAAGAAGCCAAGGCAGGTTTAATTGATTATGAAATTAATGGTACATATAATGTGCCTGAAGAAGGGGAGAAAACGTTTCAAGGGCTTGAAATTTATCCTGTATGGTATTCTTCAGTAGGTGGAAAGGAATCGTACATATATAGTGAATATATCATAAAACCAAAGTATAATGGATACTGTGAGGTTACTGTTGCTGTGGATGGTCCTTCTTATCTTGGTAATCAGATAGCTTTTGGATTTGGTGAGAGACCGCCTTCATCCCCGCCGTTATGTAGTTTGGACTATGGGGAGACAAAAACATTTTGTATTGAAAATTTAGAAGCAGGAAAAACTTATAAGTTAATGGCTTATCATGCGATGGGAATATCCCTTTTTGGCGATATAATACAGTTGTCGAGGAAATATGCAATCAATTTCAAGATGCATGCCTATTCACTGTCTATTGACCCAAAATATAAATATATGGAGGTCCCGGCAGCCGGTGGCTGGAATGAAATCAGGGTGACATCAAACACGTCGTGGCATATCTCGTGCAATTTTCCAAACAGTATTTTACCATGGCTACAGGGCGAGTCTGAGGATTACACAGGTGACCAGCCCGTGCCTTTCTTCGTACACCCGAACCCGTCGACATCGCCCCGAGAGGCGCAAATCATATTCTCGGCGAAGGGGTGCGAATCGCAGGTGTGTACAGTGAAACAGCTCGGCGTGACTACTCCTACTCCTACACCTACGCCTTCGCTGACAATCACGTCGGGGAGGGCCATGACAATTGCTGCAACTGCGAGCTCGCCTAATGACATTAATAATAATTCCATTACCGTCAAGTCGAACACGGATTGGACGGTTTCGACGGAAACGGAGTGGCTAACACTTGTGGAACCGACATCGGGCAATGGCAGCGGCGACGGCACTATCAAATTCAAAGCGGAGGCGAACACGACGACGGCCCCCCGCACGGGCACGATCACATTTTCTGCAACAGGGTGCGAATCGCAGGTGTGCACGGTGACACAGCGTGGTGCAACCCCTTCGTTATCTGTTCCGAATACAAAGGACATCAAGGCAACCGCGTGTACTGATTCGATTACCGTCGAGTCGAACACGGATTGGTGGGTTTCGACGGAAACGGAGTGGCTGACGCTGGTGGAACCGACATCGGGCAAAGGCAACGGCAACGGCACTATCAAATTCAGAGCGGAGGCGAATCCATCGACGAATTCCCGCGAGGGTACAATTACGTTTTCCGCACAAGGCTGCACATCGCAGGCGTGCACGGTGACACAGCGTGGTGCAGACCCTTCGTTATCTATTAATCCGATAAAGAAGGACTTAGACGCATCTGTAAGCTCAGAGAGCATCTCTGTGACATCAAACACGTTTTGGACGGTTTCGAAGGACGCGAGTTGGCTGAGTCTGGACAAGACATCGGGCACCGGCAACGGCAGTATCACATTCCGTGCGGAGGCGAACTCGAAGGCGGAATCCCGCGAGGGCGTGATCACATTTTCCGCAAATGGCTGCGCTCCGCAGTCCTGCAAGGTGAGCCAGCCGTCCCCTTTGTTGTCTGTTCCGAATACAAAGAATATCGCGGCAGTTACGAGTTCAGGGAACAGCATCTCCGTGACGTCGAACACGTCGTGGAGTGTCAAGTATGAAAACGCGCTTTGGCTGAAGCTGGACAAGATGTCGGGCAGGGGCAACGGCAATATCACGTTCAGAGCGGATGCGAACACGTCAGCGGCTTCCCGCGAGGCCGAGATCAAGTTTTATGCAAGTGGTTGCGATTGGCAGGTCTGCACGGTGAAACAGTCTGGGGCTTCTCCTTCACTGTCTATTTCTCCGACAACGATGAGCATAGATGCAGCAGACGGCTGGAACAACATCTCGGTGACATCGAATGCGTCGTGGTCCGTCTCGACGGACGCGTCGTGGCTGTGGTTGAACACGACTTTAGGCAATGGCAACGATGTCGTCACGTTCATTGCCTCAGAGAACAGGTCAACATCGTCTCGCAAGGGCCAGATTACGTTCTCGGCGGATGGATGCACCCCGCAGGTGTGCACGGTGACTCAAGCCGGTGGTGTTGCCTCTAAACTGAATTTGCAAACAGGCTGGAACTGGGTGGGGTTCCAGAAGTTGCCGACGAGCCACAAAGTCGGCGATGTGCTGGGCATGACGGGCTTCACAGTGAACGATGTCATCCAGTCCAGCACTGGCAGTTCACGTTTCAATGGCACATCATGGATACCGAGCAACTTCACCATAGAGTATGGAAAGCTATATATGATCTGTGTTTCAACCCCCGTCACTGTGACGTTGACGGGCAAGGACAACGGCTCAATGATGGTGCCCGTCAATGAGGGCTGGAACTGGATTGCGAATCCGACAACTGCAGATGTTACCCCAAACCAGTTGACGCATAGCGCTGGCTGGAGCGCGGGTGACTGCATTCAGACCACCAATGGTTCGGTAACCTATAATGGCAACCAATGGATACCTTCCACGGGCTTCAGGCTGGAGGTAGGTAAAGGCTACCAGTTAAAGGTGGCGAAGGCCGGGTCGGTGTATTTCATGCCGATAGACGGTGATGCTTTGTATGTGGTTGTGGATTTGTCCGACGGGCCAAATGCGGAAAGCTACCCCGTGAGGTATTCATCCACTGGGCCGGATTTGGGGCTTGATATGTGTCGTACGACGGAGCTGTGGCTGCGTTGTATTCCCGCAGGTTCAATCCTGATGGGGTCGCGGAAGGACGAAGTGGGACGCAATGACGAATATGACATGGTGTTGCATTCGGTGACCATCTCGCGGATGTTCTATATTGGCGTGTTCGAATGCACGCAGAGACAATGGGAACTCGTCATGGGCGACAAGCCGAGTTATTTCAACAATACTGCGTATTATGCGACGCGTCCCGTGGAGAATGTTTCCTACGACACGATTCGCGGTACGGCTTCTACAGCGGGGGCTGGTTGGCCGACCTACGGTCATAAGGTCGATTCAATGTCGTTCATGGGCAAGTTGCAGGAGAAGACAGGGATGGTGTTTGATTTGCCGACGGAGGCCCAATGGGAGTACGCCTGCCGTGCGGGGACGACGACCGCCTTGAATTCAGGGAAGGATCTGAAAGATCCGACTGGACAGGATGCGGCCATGGATGAAGTCGGACGGTACTGGTTCAATGGCGGGAGCGGATATTCACAGAATTGTACTGATGCCAACGGAACAGCGAAGGTAGGAAGTTACCTTCCGAATGCATGGGGACTTTATGATATGCATGGAAATGTCTATGAATGGTGTCTGGACTGGTGGGGAGCCAGCCTGACATCCACAACGGTGGAGACGGATCCGGTCGGGCCTAATACGGGCTCATTTCGTGTGATCCGCGGCGGTTTTTGGAGCTACTACGCGGAGATCTGCCGTTCGGCATTCCGCAACGGCAGCAGTCCGTCGAACTACGGTAACAGCGTCGGTTTCCGTGTTGTATGGCTGCCGTAGTCCGATGAATCTTCCAGATTTACAAAGAATCTTTCGTAAATGCAAACTGCCAGACTCACAATTTCAAGACATACTCAAATAAACACTGACATGAATGAACTCTGACATGAAGACAAGAAAAGGCTGCGACATGAAGACAAGACATTGGATTTTGCAATTTTGGGGCCTATCTATCCTGATGGCATTTGCCGTCGTCCACGCGGAGAATGTTGGTATGGATGATATTCTGAAATCCGCTCGGCGATGGATTGCCATGAGTGTAATAATCCAAGCGGAACTCCCAGAGTCTGAACCTTCAAACGCCGTACAGATGACTGACTCCAAGGGAAATCCCCTGCCCCTGTGGCGGGTGGACCTCATGCCGACGGGTTATTTGGTCATGTCAGCGGACGATACGTTGCCTCCTGTTGTAGCTTTCGATACAAAAAGTGCTCTCGTCACGACATCGGAGCATCCATTGCCTTCTATGTTGAAGAGGCAAGGCGAGATTTTCCTTTCAGAGCTGGAAAAGCCACAGACTCGCGGAAACGGACTGGCTGAAGAAAACAAGGCAAGATGGAACAGGTTGCTGAATCACACACGTGCCGAATCCACGACACCATCGACCATCATCCGTCAACCGATGCTGACAATGGAATGGAACCAAGGTGCGCCGTACAACTACTTCTGCCCTTCCGGAAGCACATACATGCAACGCGCACTGACGGGGTGTGTCGCAACAGCCGCCGCCCAGATGATGAAATACCATGAATGGCCTGTGGCTGGAAAGTGGACGAAATCTCATACTGATGGCAAAGGTGATGTGCAGGGTACCGTCCGTGCAGATTTTACCATTCCGTATGACTGGGAAGCGATGGTGGACAACTACACGGAGAGGAATGAGAGCAACTATGGATACTCCGAATTTGCCGTCGCACGGCTGTTCATGGAATTGGGTGTACTGGTGGACGCAGATTACGGTATGGACGAGACTTCGGCCAGATCCTCGAAACTGCACACGTTGATGGCTCAATGTCTGGGCTATTCCGATTCCGCCGTCTATGGCAGTGAATCGGGCTTTTATTCCCGCATACGAACGGAGATGGTTGAAGGACGCCCTGCCTTTGTGACTTATACACAAGAGAACAATGGGCATATGTTCATCGTGGATGGCTTGGGCACCATGGGAGGCCTGGACTACTACCATTTCAACTATGGCTGGGGAGGCCACATGAGTGGATGGTATCTCCTGACGGATGGTTATAAAGCCAGTGTCATCGATAGTGCCACGACAAACATCCAACCGCAGCCAGTGCCTGTCTTCAAGCCGATGTCGTGCGAACAGGCATCCTCCTTCACACTGTCATGGGACTTTCCGAAGCATTTGACGGCAGAGGCATTTCGTCTGACGAAAACAACGGGTACGCGGGCATCAACAGTCATAAGCTCATCCATAGCGGGCACGGCCCGCAGCTACACGCTGTCAGGGCAGTCTGGAACGGCTACCTACACGCTGGAAGCCAAGGTCAACGGGAGTTGGCAGGCTATCTCCGACGGCATGACGGTGACGGTGACGACTGCTCCCGCCACCATGCTGGAACTGGCTGTTGGAGACAACTTGATAAGCATCGCCGGCAAGCAGGTGACAACGACTATCGAAGCGAACAACACATTGAAGAGCCTGACGGTGACGAGCAGCCGCCCGGACATCCTGCCTGCAAACGGCATCAGCGTGACCGGCAACGGCGCGTCCCGCACCGTCAGCCTGACGCCCACAAGCGGCGCGACCGGCAACGTGCTCCTCTACATCACGGCGACGGACACGGCGGACAACACGGTCCGGCGGACCGTCCCGCTGGCGGTCATGGCGGACAAGCCGCTGACGTGGTTCACGACGAAAGCCGAGGCGATTGCCGACGCGACGAGGAGCGGCAAGCTCGTGCTACTGGTTACAGGGCATGACAACTGCTACAACACCAATACCTTCCGTAATTCAATATGTGAAATCAGCGATATCAAGGCGATGATATTGGAAAATTACACACTTTGGTATTGCAATTACTACCAATCCTATGAATATACACCGTATGTGAGCGGGTTGGGGAATACATTCCCGTGGATCGCCGTCATCGATCCGGCCAATTCGAACAGACGCCTTCGGGGCCATGGTGGCTACATGTATGCGGATGAGGCGCGTGTCTTCCTGAATAAGAACATCCCGTATTTCAGTCTGGATGACAGCCAGACATACGCCTTCGGGATTAGGCAGCTGCTTGAATTGTCGGTCTTGACAGACGGTGCGGTCGTCCACTATCGGTTGGACAACCAGGTGCCGACGACGTTGGACCCAGTCTATTCGTCGGCCATCCCCTTGATGGGATCCATCTCGGTTTCAGCCCGTGCTTTCAGGAACGGTGTCGCGCTTGATAGATCCGTTACGAAGACGTACAGTTTTTCCACGCTGACGGAGTTCCCAGAAGCGATGGCGGTTGTGACAGGAGCAGAGGTGGCCACGTACTCGTCTGCGACGCCATGGACGTTGCAGACGGCGACCTACAACAGCGCACCGTCCGCGATGCAGTCAGGGACGATCAGCGACAACGGGACTTCGACGCTGGTGGCGAAAGTCAATGGGCCAGGTACGCTATCCTTCTACTGGCGGGCCTCCTCCGAGACAGACTATGACAAGCTCACCTTTTCCATTGACGGGACGGTGCAGGCCTCCATCTCCGGTTCGTCCAGCTGGGTACAGAAGAACTATACCGTCACCGGCGACGGCGACCACTACCTGACGTGGACCTACGCGAAAGATTACTCCGATTCGGCCAACAGCGATTGTGCCTGGGTTGACGACATCGTGTGGACACCGACCGTCAGGACTTTGACATCCATCGCCATCAACGGCGACGCAACAATCGCGACGGCCAGTACGGCGAACTACACCTGCACGGCGACGTGGAGTGACGGGACGACGTCCACCGTCACGCCGACGTGGTCTATCAATCCAACGACGTACGCTTCTGTGAGCACGTCTGGCATCGTGACGAATAGGAACACGACGACGTCTGACCAATCGGTAACGCTGACCGCAAGCTACACGGCTGGCAATGTGGCAAAGACGGATTCGAAGAGCATCACGCTGGAAACGGTGGTTCAGCCCATTGTCCAGACGTTGAGTCTGGCGGGTGGCTGGAACTGGGTGGGCTTTTTTATCCTGCCAAATAGCCGCCAAGTCGGAAATGTGCTAGGGACGGCAGGTTTTGCAGTCAATGATGTCATCCAAACGAATACAGGTAGTTCGCGGTTCAATGGAGTTTCCTGGATACCAAGCAATTTCACTATTGATTATGGAAAACTGTACATGGTCAATGTTTCTAGCCCAGTAACTATCACAGTCAAAGGGACTGCTGCGGCCATAGAGTCACTGGCTGTTATTTCCGGCTGGAACTGGATTGCGAATCCGACGGATACGGTTTTCAAACCGTCGCTGTTGGGGGTCAGTGGTGATTGGACGGCGGGCGACTGTATTCAAGGAGCGACCAACTCGGTAAGATATTCGGGACGTAAATGGATCCCCTCTACGGGCTTCACGCTGGAGCCAGGCAAGGGCTACCAATTATTCTCCGCGAAAAGCGGGAGGATAACATTCTCGGCAAACGGGACGGGAACTTACAATAATGACGATCCAATGTACCTTGTCGTCGATTTGTCGGGAGGCCCAAATGCGGAGAATTATCCTGTGCGCTATACAGACACGCCCCCAAACCTGGATGATGACACCTGTCGCACGACGGAGCTGTGGCTTCGGCGGATTCCCGCTGGAAAGTTCATCATGGGCTCGGCAGAGAAGGGATCATATCTGGACCAGACACAACATGAAGTAACGCTGACGAAGGACTACTACATAGGTGTGTTTGAATGCACGCAGAAGCAATGGGAATTGGTATATGGAAGCAAGCCGTTCACTTACAAAGGTGACTGCCGACCAGTGGAACGCGTTCGCTACCAGTGGATTCGTGGAGGAAACTGGCCGACAGATGCCCATATTGTCAATACGAATTCCATGATAGGCTTATTGCAGAAAAAAACAGGGCTGACATTCGATCTTCCGACGGAGGCGCAGTGGGAATATGCCTGCCGTGCCGGCACGACGACCGATTTCAATTCAGGGAAGAACCTTACATCAACGTATCCAGACTCAAACATGGATGAAGTGGGACGGTATAATTACAATCAATCTGATGGGAAGAGCGGTTATTCACAACATACAATCGTAGGCAAGTATCTGCCAAATGCCTGGGGACTTTATGACATGCATGGAAATGTAAGTGAATTTTGCTTGGACTTGTCGGGTAGCCTTGGGGCAGATTCTGTAGAAGACCCACTTGGCCCGAATACAGGAACGTATCATATTCATCGCGGGGGGGCTTGGGCATGGAATGCGAAGTCCTGCAGTTCAGCCTATCGCACTGACTATCCCGAGGATTATGATAACTGCCTTGGCTTTCGACTGGTTTGTCTGCCGTAACTGGCCTAACATTAAAATTCGTCAAGAATGCATCATTAATCTAGGCAAGGCGTTAGAGATATTATGAATCTTCTGGTTGACAAATCCTGACTACTTTAAAAAAGAATAACGTGAGTTTTTTATATATAAATTCAAATGCAAAAGAACAATTAACAATGGTAAAAAGAAAATGTGCTATTATTTTCATAAGGTGTGTTTTATATAACCATGTATTCTCGCGGAAATGAGTTCCTTTCGGAATATGAAATAATTGCACATTTGCGTAATCGGTTTGCACAGGAGCGTGACTTTCCCATCTATCCGACCACACCAAGCGACGGCGGGATACCAATGCCATACCATTCAGCAGTAGGATTTCCATTCATAAAGCAAATCATGAAACATTGTATGAAAAAAAATATTGGTCCTTATCTTTTGATTGGCTTCTTGTTAGGTGTACAGTTGTCTATGGCTGAAATTGGTATCGCCAGTCTGAACAGTCTTGGGCAACCGATGGCACATGGCGTGTGCGACACGATGGCGGCCGTGTCTGACAGCGGGATGACGGCGTTCATCGCACCTATGGAGGACCGAGCGGACAGTCGTACCAACGGTTTCCATGCGAGTTTTCTGCTGGACAGCGGAACTGTCATCCCGCTCTATCCGGGCTACCTGCAGGCACTCGCGCAGTTCCTCCACGTCTATTCGAAGACGACCAATGTGCGGCTCGCCGCCAATCGTGATTTCACGGCATTCGCCATCATCGTTGAGAAAATCAAATCGGGCAGTACGCCTGCAGGATCGGATGTAACGGTTCCGACGTCGATGGGCACCTATCTTGCCATCGTCGATGCCTTCGGCAATACACTTCAGGAAATTGAGCTCAGTTCTTCCGAGGGAAAGGTGTCGGCGTCGCAATGCCGTGTGTCGTTTGCCGATGATGGACGGCTGCTGGTGGTATGCGGACAGTATCTTGGATTGCGTTTGTTTGATACACCGACAACGGATTTAATGTCGTTCACGACGTTGGATGTCATCTACAAGACTGGCACGGCGGTCATCACAGGCGATGGCTCAAAGGTGTTCTTCACGCAGGATGGTGCATCACAGCGTTCTATCTGCTATATGGATACAATGACAGGCAAAGCCGTTGACACAGGCTTGACTACGAGCAGCAGCATCAATGATGCACAAATGGCCGTCAACCATGACGGCTCCTGTGTGGTGTTCAGGAAGACATCTGGCAGCTTGTCGATTTGTTCGTTTGAAGACGCGTCATGGGAAGAGGCTATAATCGAAGGTAAGCATATACGCAATCCAGGAATCAGTGCGGACGGTCGGTATATTGTCTATCAAACACACGGGACATCGTATTCACAGATTATGAAATATGACCGCAAAAAAAATATGGCAACACTGGTCAGTCAAAATGACAATGGGGTGGAAGCGGATGCCGACTGCACATCACCGTCCATCTCGCCCGACGGTTCACGGATTGCGTTTGTTTCGTCATCTTCTAATCTCGTTGCGAATGGGAATGGACAGCCGCAAATATACGTGGCAATACAGGAGAAACCGTCGGTGACTTTGAACTTGAAGAAAGGATGGAACCTCTGTACTTTGCCGTTTGCACCTGATGAAGAGAGCATTGCCCTGGTGAATGGAGCGGGGGTCCACTGGTGGTGGCTTGACGGACGGTTCAAGCAGTCAAAAGAGTTCCCCGTAGGACTGGGCTTCTGGCTTTATGCATTTACAGACAGTCAATTACAACTGACAGGTGAAGAAGAGCCTCCCGTTCCGCTACATCGTGGATGGAATTTCGTGTTGCCGTCGCTGTATCCTGAGATCGCATCCAGACTGTGTTTTGGACTGGAGGGGAAGTCATACATCCAACTGACGAATCCAATGGGTGCAACTGGAGCGGTATGGGTTTTCTGGTAGCATAAAAACAATACTTTGGGTTAGTGTGCAGATGGGGGCATCTGTCGAGCGGCAACAGAGCCTCCGTAACATGGCAACC
>JAGCSE010000193.1 GCA_017964325.1 Victivallales bacterium
CTTCTAGAGCCGCTAGAGCTTCTAGAGCCGCTAGAGCTTCTAGAGCCGCTAGAGCTTCTAGAGCCGCTAGAGCTTCTAGAGCCGCTAGAGCTTCTAGAGCCGCTAGTTAGACAGGAAGCATCTGTCCGGCAGGTCGCTCCAGCCGGGGAGGTGAAGGAGATGTTCAAGCAGATAGGCGGATGCGAATGCGTCGAACAACGCGTCATGCGGCGCGAGATTCGGGCATTGCTGCTGGACGAGCGGCAGGATGTTGAGCGTGGCGATGATTTCCTCCAGTTGGTAGGACGACAACTGTGGATAGGCCTTGCGGGCTAGTGTCAGCGTGTCGAACCATGGCCCGAAATGGTGCAACGGGAATGTCTTGCAGAGGATTGTGCGCTCTGTCGGGACATTGTGCGCGACGAGAAAATGGCCTGACAGCCATGGTTGGAGTTCGGGCCACAGCTCGATGAGCGACGGCGATTCAGAGAGGATGTCTCGAATGGTCGCCCAGCGGCCTGGCGCGTATGGGTTGAACTGATGGTCTTTCGGAACCTTCAGAAAGAAGGAGCGTGATTCTTCTGGAACGACTCGTCGATCCGTCATTTTTACAACGCCCAACTGCCACGGAAGATTGGCGTTTCCGCGGCAGGCTCCTGTTGTTTCAAAATCTAAGACGACGTAATCCATTAATAATTAACAATTAACAATTAACAATTAACAATTAACAATTAACAATTAACAATTAACTAACCACTAACCACTAACCACTAACCACTATTTTACGAGAGATTCAGACCTTTCAGTCTGAAAACAACAAGAAAAAAGCGATAATCGGTTGATTATGTATGGAAATTTTCATTTCATCATCTATAATTTCAAACCACAATTTAACAAGTCAAGTCAGGAGGCAAGCAAATGATTGATTATTATGGGCGAAAACTGAATGCGTACAAGTCGTCTTTCCATTCTCATTCAACGGTGTCCGATGGTCGGTTCACACCGTTGGAGATGATTGACATGTATTCGAAGCAGGGTTACCAGATTTACGCATTTACGGATCACCACAAAACGAATCCCGTCTCAACGTACAATGGGAAGGGGATGCTGTTGATTTCCGGCATGGAAATCCATCCGAAAGGGCCGCGCGGCATCACGTGGCATTTTGTTGGATTGGGCGTTCCGGAGGATTTTGTGGAGCCGAAAGGCGAGCCGCAGTCAGTCATAGACGCCGTGAACGCGATTGGTGGCGTGATGATTTGCGCACATCCGCGCTGGTGTGGTTTTACGTCTGCGGAAGTCAATTCAATTCAAGGAATTATCGGCATTGAAGTGTATAACACCTCCACGCGCTACATCGGCCGTGATTACAATATGCAGTTGTGGGATGAATTGAGCGACATGGGACGCGTACTGCCCGCCACGGCCGTCGATGACGCGCACCGCCCGTGCGATTTGTTCATGGGATGGACGATGCTGCTGACGGACAAGCCGCTGTCGCAGCAAGTTGTTCTCGACGCATTGCGCGCAGGCGATTTCTATGCGTCGCAAGGTCCTGAATTTAAGCGCATTAGTTATGTTGATGGTGTTTTCGAGGCGGAGTTCACGCCCTGCGTGGAAGCAATCGGCCTGACGAACCTCAGCAGAGGCTACTGCGGGATGGTCGAAAACATGAACGGCCCGCAGGACGGTCTCAAGGAAGTCTCCAGTTGCAAATTCACGGTGAACAAGGTGCCCAACGGCTGGTTCCGCCTGCAGATCAAAGACAAAAACGGCCGTTACGCGTGGACGAATCCAATTCTGGTGAACAACCAAAGCAAGGGGTGAGCGATGTCAACGATTGATTACTACGGCAGGCGGCTGACGTCGTACAAAGCGGCGTTCCATAATCATTCCACGATGTCCGACGGCGTCTTCACACCGGTGGAAATGATTGACATGTATTCACGCCAAGGCTATGAAATCTATGCGTTTACCGACCATCGGCGGACGAATCCGGTCTCAACGTACAACGGCAAGGGGATGACGCTGATTTCGGGCATGGAAATGCATCCGCGGGATGAACCGAACGGAGTCAAATGGCATTTCGTGGCGTTGGGCGTGCCGGAAGACATGGTGTTTAAGAAAGGCCTTGATCCTCAAGTGGTTGTGGATTCCATCAATGCCGTCGGCGGCGTGGCGATCTGTGCGCATCCGCATTGGTGCGGGCTGACGTCCGCGCAGGTGAATTCCATCAAGGGAATCGTGGCCATTGAAGGAATCAACACGGCGACGCGTTACATCGGTCGGTGGGACAGCCGTCAATTGTGGGACGAACTGTGCGACATGGGGCGGTTGTTGCCCGCTGTAGCCGTTGATGACACACATCATCCGGAGGATTTGTTCATGTCATGGACGAATATTCTGACGGACAAGCCGCTGTCGCAGCAGGTCGTCATCGATGCGTTGAAGGCTGGCGATTTCTACGCGTCACAAGGGCCGGAAATCAAAAGGGTAAGCTATGTTGACGGCGTTTTCGAAGCGGAGTTCACTCCGTGCACGGAAGTGATTGGCCTTTCGAATCTTAGCAGCGGTTACTGTGCGATGTGCGAGAACATGAACGGCCCGCAGGACGGTCTTCAGGAAATCACCAACTGCCAATTCAAGCTGAAGACGCGCCCGGACGGCTGGTTCCGTTTGCAACTAAAAGACAGGAACGGCCGTTATGCATGGACGAATCCGATTAAGATAGAAGGCTAGAACCTCTAGAACCTTCCCTGTATCAGGGCGTTGCAGTTTGGGCAACGCCCTTTTTGTAGGCGGTTGAAGATAATGCGGAAACCACTGCGCTCGATAAGCTTGCAGCCGCATTGCGGGCAGAGTGTGTCTTCATACGCCGCCGCGCCGCCGATGTTGCCTGTATAGATAAATGACAATCCTGCTTCATGGCCGAGTTCGACAGCGCGTATGAGTCGTTCGGGCGGCGTGCGCTGCGGACCACTAAACATCTTGTAATCCGCATGATAGGCGGAGACATGCCATGGAATGGATGGATTCAGCCGGGCGATGAATTCGGCGATGCTTTTCAGTTCGTCGTCGGAATCATTGAAATTCGGAACGACGAGCGTGGTCAGTTCGATCCATTTGCCTGCATTATGGAAGGCCTTGATTGTGTCCAAAACGACTTGCAGCCTGCCGCCGAGCCATTTGTAGCCGTCTTCCGTGAAGCATTTCAAGTCGATGTTGGCGGCGTCCGTCAACGGCAGCAGAAGATCCAGCGATTCCTGTGACGCGAAACCGTTGGAGACGAGGCATGTCGGCTGGTCGTTTTCATGGGCGAGCTTGAAGATGTCGGCGACCCATTCGGAGCTGATGAGCGGCTCGTTATAGGTGGCGGCGATGCCGTTGGCATGATGTGCAAGTGCAAGATTGACAATTTGTTGCGCCGTTACGGGCTGTTCCTGTCCGTCTGCTTGCGAATCTTTTCCGACTTGTGAGATATCCCAATTTTGACAGAATGCGCATTTGAAATTGCAGCCTAGATTGCCGAAGCTGAGAACGCGGTCACCTGGATGAAAATGATAGAGCGGTTTCTTTTCGTACGGATCCAAGGCGAGGCTGCAAACGGAACCGTAAGGTATTTGCAGTTTTCCATTTACGACGCGACGGCGGCCGCAGATGCCTGTGTGGCCTTCTGAAATATTGCAGTAATGGGCGCAGCTTTTACAATTCATAATTCATAATGCATAATTCATAATGATTTAGATTTTCTAGATTTTCTAGATTTTCTAGATTTTCTAGATTTTCTAGAAAATCTAGAAAATGAGCTTGTCGATGATGGCATCTACGCAATCCTTTGGTGTAAGTGTGTCGGTTTCAATGACAAGCGCAGGATTTTCTGGTGGTTCGTAGGGGGCGTCGATGCCCGTGAAGCCTTTGATCTGGCCTGCGCGGGCCTTTTTGTAAAGGCCTTTGGGATCGCGCTCTTCACAAGATGCAAGTGGCGTGCTGACATAGATTTCACGGAAATTTTCGTCACCGATGATCTGCCGCGCCATTTCGCGGTCTTCGCGGTAGGGGGAGATGAACGCCGTCAGGACGATGAGGCCCGCGTCGTTCATGAGTTTGGCGACTTCCGCGATGCGGCGGATGTTCTCCTTGCGGTCTTCCGGCGAGAAGCCAAGATCTTTGTTCAAGCCGTGGCGGATGTTGTCACCATCGAGCAGGAAGCAGAGCTTTCCATTGTCGATAAGCGTCTTCTCCAGCAGTTTGGCGATGGTGGATTTGCCTGAGCCAGAGAGACCTGTAAACCACAGCGTGCGCGGCTTCTGCTTCAGGAGGGCTTGGCGGTCATCCTGCGAGACGTAGGAGATTTCGCGGGTGATGTTCTCTGATTTCGGCTTGTCCTCTTTTGTTTCGGCGGCGGACATGCGGGCGATGATCATGCCGGCGGCAACGGTCGCGTTCGTCAACTTGTCAACCAAAATGAAAGAGCCTGTGGCGTGGTTGCGGACATAGATGTCATAGACCAGCGGGCGATGCATGGCGAGATGGATTCGCGCAATGGAATTCAGCTGCAAATGGCCGTTGGCATCCTTCTTGTGGCCGGTATTGACGTCGATTTCGTAGCGGATCTTGTCCAGCGTGGCGGGCGTGATGGAGGAGCAGTGCTTGAGGAAATATTCGCGGCCTTCGTCCGCAGGCTTTTCGTCCATCCAGACGAGCATGGCGTCGAATTCCGTTTCGATGCGTGGCAAGTTGTTGACGGGCACGACGATGTCACCACGAGAGGCGTCGATTTCGTCATTGAACGTGAGAACTACGGACATGGGCGCGAAGGCGTAGTCGAGATTGCCGTCCCACGTCGTGATGGTCTTGACGGTCGTCGTTTTGCGCGACGGCAGGACCATGACTTTGTCTCCCGGCCGGACGACGCCGGAAGCGATGGTTCCCGCGAAGCCGCGGAAATCGAGATTCGGGCGGATGACATACTGGATCGGGAAACGCATGTCAATGAGATTACGGGCTGTAGAGATGTTGACGTTTTCCAGATGGTGGAGGAGCGTCGGACCGTTGAACCACGGCATGTTCGGGCTTGGATCGACGACGTTGTCGCCTTTCAGGGCGGAGATTGGAATAAAATGAACGTCTTTGAAGCTGAGGCGGGCGGCCATGTCGTTGTAGTCGCGGCGGATTTTGTCATAGACTTCCTCCGACCAATCGACCAGATCCATCTTGTTGATGGCCACGATGATATGAACGATGCCAAGCAAGGAGACGATGAAGGAGTGGCGCTTTGTCTGGACAGTCACGCCGTGGCGCGCGTCGATGAGAATGATGGCGAGATCGCAGTTGGAGGCGCCAGTCGCCATATTGCGCGTATATTGTTCATGCCCAGGCGTATCGGCAATGATGAATTTGCGTTTGGAGGTTGAAAAATAGCGGTATGCGACGTCGATGGTGATGCCTTGTTCGCGTTCGGCCTTGAGGCCGTCCGTGAGGAGGGCGGGATCAAAATCCGTTCCTGTCGTGCCGTGGATTTTTGAGTCGTGTCGGACGGCGGCGAGCTGGTCTTCATAGATCATCTTGGAATCGTAAATCAGACGTCCGATAAGCGTGGATTTTCCGTCATCGACGGAGCCGCAGGTAAGGAAGCGTAGGAGGTCTTTGCGCCAATGCTGCTCAAGATAGGCGTTGACGTCTTTTTCAATGAGTTCTTCGTCTGGAATGATCATGGGAAGATATCGTAATGTAATTGAATTTGTAAAAAACGGCCGCACCGACCACTAACCACTAACCACTAGAAATACCCGTCCTTCTTCTTCTCTTCCATGGAGGATGCGCCGTCGTAGTCGATGACACGGCCTTGACGTTCGGAGTTTTTGGCGAGAAGCATCTCCTGGACAATCTTATCCAATGTGTCTGCATCTGATTCGATTGCACCAGTTAAGGGGTAGCAGCCAAGCGTGCGGAAACGGACTTTCTTCATCATGGGCTTTTCGCCTGGATTGAGCGGCAGACGGTCGTCATCGACCATGATGAGATTGCCTGAACGTTCGACGACAGGCCGTTCCTTAGCGAAATAGAGCGGGACGATGGGAATATTTTCACGTTTGATGTAGAGCCAGATGTCCAGTTCCGTCCAGTTGGATAATGGAAAGACTCGAATTGACTCTCCTTGATTAATCTTTGAATTATATATATTCCATAATTCGGGGCGTTGATTTTTCGGATCCCATTGATGGAACTTGTTGCGGAAACTGTAGATGCGCTCCTTGGCGCGTGATTTTTCTTCATCACGGCGTGCGCCGCCGAATGCGGCATCGAAGCCATAGTGGTTAAGGGCTTGCTTAAGTGCTTCGGTCTTCATGATTTGCGTATGCTTTTCCGAACCGTGGGTGATGGGATTGATATTCTGCGCGATGCCATCGGGATTCGTCCAGACAAGAAGCTGGAAGCCAAGCTCCTTTGCCATTCGATCGCGGAACTCAATCATTTCGTGGAATTTCCAGCGCGTATCGACGTGCATGAGCGGGAAGGGAATCTTGCCTGGATAGAACGCTTTTTGCGCAAGACGAAGCATCACGGACGAATCTTTCCCGATGGAATAGAGCATGACGGGATTCTGGAATTCCGCAGCGACTTCGCGAATGATGTAAATGCTTTCAGCTTCAAGCTGTTGCAAATGTGTGAATGTATAGTTTTCCATGGGTTGATTATTCCCAATCGTGGGCGTAGGCGACAAAATACGGATTGACAAGACTGGAGCGGTTGTAGCGGAGCGGCTCGTGGTCGTCCCACTGGACGAGACAACCGCCAGTTGCCTCCAAGACGGCTTGTGCGGCGGCGGTGTCCCAGTGCATGGTCGGGGCGATGCGCGGATAGACGTCCGCCGAGCCGTCGGCGACAAGGCAGATTTTTAGCGAACTACCGATGGATACGAGCTTTGCGGGGCCGCGCATTTCTTCCAGGCGTTCGATGAAATCGGTTGTTTCGACGTTACAATGGGAGCGGGAAGCGACGACTCGCAACTGATGTTCGCCTTGTGGGCGCGGACATGGAATCGGTTGGAAATGGTCGCGGATGTCGTGGAGCTTTTCGGCAAGTTCCGCACGGTCCGCGAAATCGTCCCCCTGCTTGAAACGGAATGCTCCATGTCCTTGCGCTCCAACGTAGAAGAGATTGAGTGCAGGTGCGAATACAACGCCATAGACAGGCTTTCCGTCATGGATGAGGGCGATGTTGACGGTGAATTCTCCGTTGCGCTTAATGAATTCTTTTGTGCCGTCCAGTGGATCGACGAGCCAATATGTCTGCCAAGCACTGCGTGTTTCGTAAGGGATTTCCTTCCCTTCTTCAGAAAGCACGGGATAGTCCCAAAGCATTTGGAGACGTTCCATGATGAGCTTGTGTGCGGCTTTGTCAGCGGCGGTGAGAGGCGAACTGTCTGCCTTGAGCTGGACATCGAAGTCGTTGCCGTGGTAGATGTTAAGAATCGCTTGCCCCGCATCGTAAGCCGTTAGGATGACAGGCGGGCAGAAATGTTCGAGAATGGACTGCAAGGGTTCGGGCATGTTACTTTTGCTGTTTCAATGCTGGAATGAAAAAATATAACCATATAATATAATGCGTGAACAGGATTAAGCACGGATTGACATCGAAAGAGAAGTCAATGGGATAAATTGCAATGAATTGTGATTTATCGTCGTACATGATGATTGCTTTTCGCTTTTGTGGTTTATATTTTTATGTGAAATGCCTTGAGACAAGATAATTTGGAGTCGTATAAAGATGAAAAGTAGGAAAATCGATCCGAATACGTTGAAAATCACGGATGTCCGTTTTGCGGATATCGACGGTGCACCAAAACGTTGTACATTAGTGAAAGTCTATACCAATCAAGGGCTTATCGGCTATGGTGAAGTGCGAGACGCATCTAGCCGCACATACGCCGCGATGCTGAAATCGCGGATTCTTGGGGAGAATCCCTGCAATGTGGAGAAGATTTTCCGCCGCATCAAGCAGTTCGGCGGCGATTCGCGGCAGGCGGGCGGCGTCTGCGCGTTGGAAGTGGCCTGCTGGGATCTGGCCGGCAAGGCGTGGGGCGTTCCCGTCTGGCAGATGCTCGGCGGCAAGTTCCGTGACAAAATCCGCCTGTACTGCGATACGGACAGCCATGGCGGCGGCCGCGACATGGGCAAGGCTCTCGCAAACCGCATGAAGCAGGGCTATACCTTTTTGAAGATGGATCTTGGTATTGAACTACTTATGGACGTGCCCGGAGCGCTTTCCGCCCCGTTGGGCTTCCTGCAGAAGATGCGCGAATACAAGAAGACCGTGTTTTCAACGCCGCATGGATCCATCGACCCGCGGGCCATGCGCGGCGAGGCGTATGATCTTTTCAACACGGCGCATCCGTTCACGGGCATCCATCTGACGGAGAAAGGTTTGGACTTCTTGGAGAAGTATATGGCGGACTGCCGTGCCGTGACTGGTTATGAGATTCCGATCGCCATCGACCATCTCGGCCACATTCCGCTGGAGGACTGCATCAAACTGGCCCGCCGTCTGGAGAAATTCAATCTGGCATGGATGGAAGACGCTGTTCCATGGCAACTTACGGATCAGTGGGTGCGTCTGGCCCAATCAACGACGGTGCCGCTCGGCACAGGCGAAGACATGTATCTGAAGGAATCGTTCGAACCTTTGTTCAAGAGCGGCGCGTTGGCCGTCGTGCATCCGGACGTGCTGACGGCGGGCGGCATTCTGGAGACGAAAAAGATCGGTGACATGGCGGAAGATTACGGCGTCCAGATGTCGCTGCACATGGCGGAAAGTCCGATTGGCTGCATGGCGGCGGTGCATGTGGCGGCGGCGACACGTAATTTCATGTCGCTGGAAGTCCATTCCGTTGATGTCCCGTGGTGGAAGGATTTAATCAAACCGGCGTTGGAGATCAAAGACGGCTATATCGATGTGCCGAACAAGCCCGGCCTCGGCATCGA
>JAGCSE010000194.1 GCA_017964325.1 Victivallales bacterium
CGGTTAGCGCGCAGGAACGGCCGGGCTGGAAGCTTGTGTGGGCGGAGGAATTCGACAAAGGAACGGCGCCCGATCCGGCGGTGTGGAGCTACGAGCATGGTTTCGTGCGCAATCATGAAAATCAGTTCTATACGAAAGATCGTAGGGAAAACGTGCGAATCGAAAACGGCATGCTCGTCATCGAAGGGCGTAAAGAGCATTTCAAAAACGACCTTTTCAAAGAAGACGATGCGCGTTTTTTGTGGTTTAAGGAAAACCGCCTCAAAAATGGTGAAAGACCATGGAATATGGCGGAATACGCGGAATATACGTCCGGCAGCATCAACACGCGGCATAAGAAATTCTGGCAGTATGGCCGCATTGAAGTCCGCGCGAAGATTCCGAAGGGCACTGGCACGTGGCCTGCGATTTGGATGATGGGTGAACGGAAAGGCTGGCCGGCCTGTGGCGAAATCGACATCATGGAGCATGTCGGAAAGGAGCCGTTGAACATCTACGGGACAATCCATTGGCTGGGTGCCAAACAACAGAAGCACAGCAGCAAAGGCACCCGCATGGCAAATCCCACGCCACAGGCGACTTATGACGACTTCCATATCTATGGCATCGAATGGGATGAGAAGCAGATTGTCATCTTCTACGACGACAACAAATATTTCACCTACGACATCTCGCTGGCTGATCAGGAAGATGGCTCCAATCCGTTCCGCCAGCCGCACTACCTCCTGCTGAATCTAGCCATCGGCGGCGGCTGGGGCGGCCCGGTCATCGATGAAAACGCGTTTCCTGCGAAGTATTATGTAGATTACGTGAGAGTGTATGAGAAAATAAAATAGGCTTCTAGAATGCTAAAATTCTAGAAACCTAGAAACGCTAGAGGCTCTAGAAGCCCTAGAAGCCCTAGAAGCCCTAGAAGCCCTAGAAGCCCTAGAAGCCCTAGAAGCCCTAGAAGCCCTCTCCGCCGCAGCGCGGCATTTCTCCCCCAGGGGGGAGGTTTATTTTGCTTTTAGAAGAGCCTTGAGAGCGGCGTCGCCGTCGGGATCGGGCGTGGTGCCGTGGTTGCCCGTGGGCTTCGTGTGGATATGCTTCGGAACCGTCGCGGGAATGTTGTTGAAAACGGCGAAGACCTGCGGGGGGATGCAGGTCGCGTCGGCGAAGCCTTCGGCCATGTAGGTCGGGCATCTCAGACGCTTGGCGAAATGGACCGTGTCGTAATAGACGATGGAATCAGACAGTTTCTTCCAATGGCCTTCTTCCGGATTTTCCATTTTGTATTGTCTTGGGAATCCGACGGTTGACTGCGGCTTGTTGAGAACGTACGACGCATGGTCGGAATGGCCGGGGGCGTTGGAGAGGCAAAGTGTGACAAGCGGATCGAGGCTCGCCGCCGCGATGGCCTGCGCGCCGCCTTGGCTGTGGCCTTTCACGATCAGATCTTTTCCGTTCCATTCCGGCAGCGTCCGCACATATTCGAGAGCGCGGAGCATGCGGAGATACATGCCGAGATAATAGACGGTTTCGCGCTGCATGCAGCCGCGGTGGCGGTAATCCGCCAATTCGCCTTTGTCGAGTTTCGTGTAGAAATCCAGCGGCTGGCCGTTGATGATGCCGTGGGCGTTGACGTCGAAGACGACGGCGCCTGGCATGCAGCGGATGATGGAGCTGCGGACACCTGCGCCATGATAGAATACGACGGCTGGAAGCGACTTGGGCTGAGCACCTTGCGGAATCGTCAAATAACCGGAAACCGGCATGTCGCCCACGCAGGAGACTTTCACGTCAAAAATGTCGAAGCCCTTGTGTTTTTCGTTTGTCGAATTGAATTTGACGCGTTCCAACTCCTTCAACGGGACTGTCTTGAGGCGTTCCTTCTGGGCGGTCCAGAAGGCATCGAAATCGGCGGGCTCCTCACGGCCTTTGACGAATTTCTCCGGTTCGACCAACGCGCCGATGCCGTACGGGCCTTTTCCTTTCACTTTGACGGTCTTTCCATTTTCATCCAATAGCGTGAAGTGGACGAACAGCCAGCCGGGGGCCTGCAACGATTTGGCGGGCAGGGTGATAGGCGTTTCGGCGGTGGTGATGACACCTTCTTCATTGAGCGCGTCATGGTCGCGCAGAATGTAGGAGAGTTTATGACCGGCTGCGACTTTTCCGTTGTCGAAAAGCTGCACTGAGAAGACGATAGGCTCGCCAGCCTTATAGAGACCGTCTTCATGATTGGCGGTGGCTTTGATTTCGAACGGCGCGGCATCTAGTTCTTCCAATTCCATTTCCACGCCGACTGCGACACATCCTAAAAGGATGATATTCAATAATTTGTTCATTGTATTTTTTCCCTTTTTTGCTGTGATGTGAGATAGGAGGAGACACGGATTATTTGACAAAATACTTGTCGGCTATTTGGAGATAGTGGCCCCAGTCCAGCGGTTGCTGGGAGTGGACGCCTGTGCGGATGTGGTAGCTGATGTGCCCCGTAACATATTGGTCCGGAGCAGGATCCGTCTCGGCAGGAAGGCCTTCCGAACCGAAGAGGCGATAGACTTCGCTGGCGGCTTTCGCGGAGAGGAATTCGCCGTGCGGATCCGCCCAGCTGTCGGCCGTCGCACTGGCGACGGCGAGAAGACGCGGCGCGGCGAGTTCGAGCAGTTCATGCTGGTCGAATGGCGCGGTGTCTTCATGGCCGATGTACTGTTCAATATTCTTCACAAGCCAGTGCGGGAAAACGGTATGCATGATGAAAAGATTTTCGCCTAGAAGGCGGCGGGAGAGGGCCGCGCCGCCGCAGCCGGAGCAGTTGGAGACGACCATTTTGAAGCGTTGGTCTGTCGCGCCAGTCCAAAGGGCGGTTTTGCCGAGGCGGGAGAGGCCGTGGACGGCGACCTGCGAGGCATCGATGAGCGGATCGGATTCCAGATAGTCGAGCATACGGGAGAGGCCCCATGCCCAGACGCCGATGGACGTGTAATTCTCATGGCAGCCTTTGAAGCCATCGACGTTGTCGAAAAGCGTCAATGCGCTACGGTCCCATGCGGCAGCGTTGTCAGGGAAAATATCGTGATAGCAGGCGGTTATGGAGGCATAGCCGCGTGCGACGGTTTCGCGGAAGCACCAGAGGGCCTTCTGCGTGGCGCGTTTGTCATGATTGGCTTCATTTTCGGGCACGAGGCCGGAGCGGCGGACGTCTAATTCATCAATGGTCAGTTGGTTGCCGCGGAAATTCAGCCCTGCGAAGGCGGGAACTGGCTTCGTGGTGTGTTTCGGGATATAGAGGAGGCAGTCGAAGGAATGCGACTTGCCATTGTTGGTGGAATGGATGCGTATCTCCTTGCGGATGGCGGTGTTGTTGAGGGCATCCTCCTTGAGGGAGAGGATTTCAAAAGAGAGCGATTGCGGGCGCGGGAGAATGCGGCCATAGACGTTGTCACAGAAGAATTTGAGCAGTTTCGGACGCTTGTTCGTCATCCAGTCCATGGCGTCTTTGACATCCGCCACGCCGGACGGAAGGGTGAAGGGCTCCATTTTTGATTCGTCTTCGGCGACAATGGCGCGGACTTTCTTCAGTAGGTCTTGGTTCCATTCATTGTTGAGGACGAGGGATTTGTAGTCTTGGAATAGTGACATGGCATTCTCTTTAGTGTCTAAGATATTAAAACGAAGGGATTAATGGAATTCAAGGGATAAAAGTAGGAAAGGATAATTGAGCTTAGGCTTGTGCGGGTTGTTTGGAAGGTTTGGGAAGCGTGTATGCGAAAATGGAGTTGCAGATGGCCATGACGGCGGAGAAGGCGAAAAGGAGTCCGACGCCATATTTCGCCCAAATCCAGCCCCCGATGGGACCTGCGAGAATGGAGATGAAATGGTTGATGGAAATGCCTGTTGACATCGTGGAGGAAAGTTCGTCGTGGGAGTCCGCGATGCCTCGTATGTAGATGTTTGTGGCGAGAGCGGTCGTGCTGATGATGGCATCGAAGATATAGTTGACATAAACGACCCAGTATGCGATTTTGATCGGGAAGATGTTTTTTGCAAAGCCGTAGAGGAGGCAGACGAAGCAGAGGATGATGGTGTCCCAAATCATGATGTTGCGGTAGCCGAGCTTGTCGGTGAGTTTGCCGATGGCGGGGGCCGCGAAGATGTTGATGATGGCGCAGACGGCTAGCAGGACAGCCATGCGGGCTGTGGAGAATCCATATTCGCGGATGAGCACGTATGGGGCGAACGTGAAGAAAATCTGTTTGCGGGCACCGTAGAAAAGCTCTAACGCATAGTATTTGTTAAACTTACGGTGGAAATAAAGCTTGGGGCGTTTGGCGAGTTCGTCTGGAGCGTTCGGATTGAACGTGCTGATGGTGCTGACAATCATGAGCACGGCGATCAGTCCCCATACAATATCATATAAAGCACGTTGAGACAATGTGTTGCTACGAACGCCAAGATAGAAAATGATGGCGACGATGGCAGAGCCCGCAACGCTGCCGAAATTCATGGCGGAGGTTAGGAATCCGAGTGACTGGCCTGCGTTTTCCGGCTTGGCGATCTGGATGGCGATGGCTTGTCGGACAGGCATGATGAGATGTTCGCCGAGGCTCCATGTCATGATGAAGATTGTGACGATGATTTTGTTGGAGGGGATTAGCAGGAGAGCGGCGCCGAGCATGGAGACGAGCGTACCAAGGCGGAGGATTTTCCAGTCCGACATGCGATTGAGAATCGCGAACAGGAAGACCAGCGCGAGGCCTGGCATTTCACGGAAGAACTCCAGCGAGCCGCGCTGCTGGCTTGTCATGTCGTGCATATCCGAAAGGAAATTGTTCATGGTTGCTGCGAAGCAGCCTGTGCCAATGCCCCAAACGAGAATGCTCAGGAAGAACGACATTGCCGTGCTTTTGTCTTTAAAAACGTTTGTGAATTTCATCGTTGGCGGGAAATAGAATGGCGGTGTTTGGGGTGGTCATGAAAAGTCATGATGATAATATGATTCCGCATGATTTCAAGTCAATTCTCCATGACCATGGAAATGACAAAATATGTCATTTTGTTGCGGGAAGGTCCTGTCGGAAGAAAAGGCGGATGTCGGTCACGGTGTCGGGAAGATGCTCGAAGAACGTGTAATGGTTGACATCGGGGATCCATTTGATTGGGCAGCCGATCTTATCTGCAAGCATCCTGGAGCATTTCGGTGGTATGACATTGTCGTTGGCGGCGTTGATCATGGCGCATTTTTTGTTTTGTGCGAGGACCTTCAGTCGGTCAGTGCAGTTGATGGGATCGTATTTGGCGAGTTTTTGATATAGTTCCTGCTGTTGTTGTTTGTCTTCGCGGGTGAAGAAGCGGAGGAGGTCGCGTGTTTCGTTGGTGTTGGTAGCGAGTACATCCATCAGGTTTCCGCCGCCTAACACCATGAGGACACGTTGGATGCGATGGTCGATGGCGGCGGCGTTTGCGGTCATGAGAGCTCCGAGCGAGATGCCTGTGGCACCAAGTTTGGAGGGATTGACTTCCGGGCAGGAGAGGAGGATGTCGTTGGCGCGGATAGTATCGGCGCGGGATTGCTCAAGTCCCGTGAAGAAAGCTTGTTCTGTACGCAAGATAAGAAGGGGGCCGATGAGGCCGCCGCGTTGTCCGAAATACGGCAGTTGGATGAAGATAGCGACGCAACCGTCTTTTGCGAGAAGCTGGCAGATTTTGCGTTCCAACTGGAAATTGTCTGGTCCGATGGTGTGGAAAACCTGCACGGCGGGGGCCTGGCGGTTGGGCTGTGCGTTCAAGGGGAGGTAAAGTTCACCGGCGACGGTATTGTTCAACGGAAGGTCAGTCGTGATGGCGGAAGGGAACTGGATGGAAAAGCCACGACAATCTTTAAGGTCTTGGATGGTCGTCATTTGCACGTCAAAAGCGGAGCCGAAGGCGGGCTTTTCGATATGGCGAGTTTCGGCGAAGATTGCGGTGGAAAGGAGGCAAAGAAATAGGAAGATTGTTTTTTTCATGGTTGTGTCATATTGGAAATAAATGGTAAAAGAGACGGGACAATCAATAAAATAATGGTTTTACAAGAAAACGCGATATAATTACAAAGAAAAAACGGCTGTTGGCTTGTTTTTAGAGATTCTTAAATTAGAATATGGAATATGTTTTTTTCCGTTTGCACGAATCAACAAACCAGCAAAAGAGGGCAGAATCATGTTCGAACTACTTGAAAAGGCGTTTATGATGGGGATCGGGGCCGCCAGCCTGACGGCAAAGAAGGCTGAGGAGTTTGTGAAGAAAGCCGTTGAGGATAAGCAGGTTACGGAGAGCGAAGGCAACCAGTTGCTCAATACGCTCCTCGAAGAGGGCAAGAAGGCAAACGAGACATTGACGGCGAAGATCGAAGAGGTTATGAAGAGCCGTGGCGAGTCGCTGTTGCCGTACTGGAAGAAGATTCAGGAACTTGAAGCCCGCGTGGCGGTTCTGGAAGCTGAATTGGCCGAAAAGAAGACTGAGTGATTCAACGGTGATACATGATGACGGGGGCGTGCGGAAAAGGACGCCCCCTGTTTTTTATCAGACGATTTGGAGATTAGTGAAAATGCGTGACTTTGACGCGGCGTTGGAACAGCGTTTCTTTGACATTTTCAAAAAATATTTTGATTTGGAGAAGGACGCAGGCAATCAGCACAATCCTGCGAACTATACGCTAGACAGGATGTATCCGTTGGCGGCGGTGGCGGGAAATCCCGAGAAATCGTTGAAAATCATCCATGTGGCGGGTACGAAGGGGAAGGGGACGACGTGCCATTTCATGTCCGCGCTGCTGGCAAGTTGCGGCAAACGGGTCGGACTGTTCACAAGTCCGCATCTGTCAACAGTGAGGGAACGTTTCCAAATAGACAACGAGCTGATTGACTACGAGACGTTGATTGCGGCAGGCGAGTCACTTGTGAAGGCAGTGGATGCAGCGGGGCTGAAGCCATCGCTGTTCGAGCTGTTCACCGTGATGGCGTTGCGTCTGTTTGCGAATGCGGGCGTGGATTATGTCGTGTTCGAGACGGGCATAGGCGGTCGGCTGGACGCGACGAACTACGTCCAGCCTGTGCTGACGGTCATCGTGCCGATTAGTTTTGATCATATTGCGTTGCTGGGCAACACGATAGAGGCGATTGCAAGCGAGAAGGCGGGAATTCTGAAGCCGGGCGTGCCGCTGGTGCTGTCCCGCCAAAGTTTCCCTGCGGCGGAGGAGACGATTCTGAAACGCGCGCAGGAAATCGGAAGTCCTGTCAGATGGCCTGTCAACGACGACATGGTGACGCCGTTTGCCTCACCACGCTGGGCTCCGTATCTGCGGGAGAATTTTGCGACGGCGCTGTCTGCCATCTACCAGCTTGGATTGAATCCTGATTATGCGAAATTGCGGATACCCGCGTTACGGGCACGTTGCGAGGAGATTCGGCATGAACCACTTGTGGTTTTGGATGCCGCCCACAACGGCGATTCGGCAGTGCGGCTTGTGGAAGCAATGAATAAACTGTATCCGAATGTCCATTTCACGGTCGTTTTGGGCATTGTGAAGGGGAAGGATGCCCACGGCATCGTGTCGGCGATGAAAAAACTGAATGGCGAGTTCATTTTGACGAATCCGCATACGGGGAAGGGGTCGGATTTGGATAAACTAGCGGAGGAGATGAAGGAAGCAGGGCTGAATGTCCGCGAAATCATTCCGCAACTGACGAAGAAGGAACAACTTCCGGTTGGCGTGCCGTTGCTGTTCACGGGCTCGTTCTTCACGGCGCTGATCGGTGAAGAGTTTTTTGATTAATGATCAATGGTTAATGAGTAATGAGGTGGGACAAAAGACAACAAGACAATAAGTTTCTTTTGGCGCAAACAGGAATACTATTTCAAGAACAAAAAATAGCAATATGAAGATCAATGTTCCAAATGGCCGCAGTTTTGTGACGTTTGACGTTCCGGACGCCAATTTGCTAGGTGTCTATGAATCGTCCATCAACTACGTGGCGCCGCCAGAGGACGGCGCGGCGGAAGTCGCGGCGGCGTTGGCGAATCCGATTGGTTCACTGCGGCTGCGTGAACTGGCGGCGGGCAAGCAGAATATCGTTGTCATCGCCAGCGACCATACGCGGCCCGTGCCGAGCAGAGTCATCATGCCGCAGATGCTGGCGGAAATCCGCGCGGGAAATCCATCGGCGAATATCACGATTTTGATTGCGACTGGTATGCACCGTGGTACGACGTTGGATGAATTGAAGGAAAAATTCGGTGATGAAATCGTCGAAAACGAAACCATCATCGTCCATGATGCGCATGACGACGCGTTGCAGACATATTTAGGCGTTCTTCCGTCGGGCGGTGAACTGTGGGTGGATCGTGTGGCGGCTGAGGCGGATTTGCTTGTATCTGAAGGATTTATAGAACCACATTTCTTTGCGGGATTTTCGGGCGGACGAAAAAGCGTTTTGCCTGGCATCGCGGGAATGGAGACCGTGATGGCAAACCATTGCGGTGAATTCATCAAGTCGCCGCAAGCCCGGACGGGCATTCTGGACGGCAATCCGATTCATAAGGATATGGTTTGGGCGGCAGAAAAGGCAGAGCTGAAATTCATCGTCAATGTCGTCATCAACGCGCAGAAACGTGTCATGAAAGCGTTTGCAGGGGATTTGCTTGCAGCGCACGCGGCAGGATGCGAATATTTGAACGGCCTATGTCGAATCAATGTGCCGAAGGCAGACATCGTCATCACGAGCAATGGCGGTTATCCGTTGGACCAGAACATCTACCAGTCCGTGAAGGGGATGACGGCGGGGGAGGCGGCGGCGAAGGATGGCGGCGTCATCGTCATGTCGTCGAGCTGCTCGAACGGCCATGGCGGCGAAGGATTCTATAGGTTCATGGCGGAAATGCCTTCGGCGAAGGCATTGTATGAACAACTTGGAGAAATCCCGCAGTCGGAGACGAAGCCCGACCAATGGCTGGCCCAGATTTTGGCGCGCGTTATGGCGCATCATGATGTCATTGTCTTGTGCGATGAATGTTCACGCGGGCTGGTCAAGGAGATGGGGATGTATCCCGTAGCGACACCGGATGATGCTATGTCATTGGCGTTCAAGCTGAAAGGTGAGACGGCGACAGTGGCGGCCATTCCCGATGGAGTTTCTGTTATTGTAAACGGTTATTGATGATATTTTTTGTAGCACGATAGTAAACAAGGAGTTTAGAAATGGCGTTGAATGTTTGGTTGTCCGACACGTGCAAGCGGTATTTTCCAAAGAGCGAAGCGGAAGTGAAGAAGACGCTTTCGATGGATTATGCGTTGAATGAACGCATGAGTTTCCAAGTGCTGCTGCGGCAAGATGGAGCTCCGCAGAAGGTGACGGTGACGGCGATTGGGCCGGACGGATGGGATGTACGTGTCCGTCGAATAGGCTATGTGCCTGTGCGCCATGCCAATACGGGGGCTGAAAATATTCCCGCCAAAAAACTTGCCGCCGAACTTGATTGGGGCGATGGACTGCCTGGCTTCGTGCCCGACCCGTTGTTCGACGGAAATCTCATCGTTCTGCCGCAGAACGAAACACACGGTTTCTGGATCACCGTAACACCTGCAAACAAGGCGGTTGCAGGAACATATCCCATCGTGGTCAAAATCGAACCGGAGCGTGACAAGAAGCAGAAATTGACGTTCAAGGCTGTTCTGCATGATGTCAAGTTAGCTCCGCGCAAGGATTTCCATATTACGCACTGGTTCTATGCGGACTCGCTGGTCGCCCAATACAAGGTGAAGGCGTTTTCGGAGGAGTTCTGGCCGATTTGCGAAGAATACGTGAAAGACTATGTCGCGCATGGTCTTGATACGCTGTATGTCCCTGTGTTTACGCCACCTCTGGATGGTGTCAAGCTGCCGACGCAGCTGCTCGGCGTGAAGAGGAAGGGCAAGAAATACGTGTTCGACTGGACGAATGTCCGCCGCTGGCTCGAAATGGCGAAGAAGTGTGGCATCACGCATTTCGAATGGGTTCATCCGTTCACGCAGTGGGGCGTCAAATACGCCATTCGCATCTATGAAGGCCAACAGGAGGAGGAAAAGCTGCTGTTCCCGCCTGAAACGCCTGCCACATCGCCTGAATACCGTGAGTTTCTGACGGCGTTCTTCGGCGAACTGTACGATTTGCTGAAAAAGGAAAAACTGTTGACGAAATCATTCTTCCACGTCTCCGACGAACCGCATGGCGACGAACACCGCGCCAATTATAAGAAGGCACGCACCATGCTGAAGGAGATTGCACCGTGGATGAAGACGATGGATGCGCTTTCGGAAATCGCCTTTGGACGCGAGAAGATCACAGACATGCCCGTGCCGAGCATTCGCACGGCTGTGCAGTTCTACAATGAAGGCATCACGTCTTGGTGCTACTATTGTTGCGGACCGCGCGGCACGTATGTGCAACGCCTTCTGGACACGCCGCTGCCGAAGATTTGGATGCACGGCTTCCTGTTCTACCGCTGGCCGTTCAAGGGCTTCCTGCATTGGGGCTTCAACTACTGGTTCGAGTCGCAGACGCGCAATCTCATCGACGTGTATGCCGAGCAGGACGGCTTGAGATGGCCGGGCTGGGCATACGGCGATACCTGCCAGGTATATCCTGGAAAAGATGGAAAACCCGTCGATTCAATTCGTTGGGAGGTTTTCAGCGAATCGTTGCAGGACTATCGTCTGCTTCAGACGCTCGGCATCAGCCGCGATGATGAAATCTTCAATCCAATCAAGGATTTCAACGATTTTCCGAAAGACGCCAAATGGCGTCTGAAGATTCGCCGCAAATTGCTTGGCGATAAGGCATAATAGATTAACGCAGAGGCGCGGAGATTTCATCGTTTTTCTCTGCGCCTCTGCGTTAAAAAGATAACAATCAGATTTCGTTTGTTTTCTTGAAGAGTGCCTGATGGCGGAGCTCCGTCTTCAGGCCGAGGTCTGCCGTGGCAATCTGCAATGACCGTTTCAATTTGCCGACGTCCGTCTTGGCGGGCAGTTTGACAAGAAACATCATAAGATACTGCCCTTGCGATACTTTTGTCGTCAAATCCACGATGTTGATGGCTTTTTGGCGCAGATATTCCGCAATGGTGGCGACAAGGCCAGGGGCGTCAGGCCCAGAAGCCGTCAGGACATAGAGGTCCTGGTCTTCTGATTCGGCGGCGATAGCTTCGTCGTCCTGTTCGAAGGGAACGATGCCGATTTCGAAATTCTCCAGCCCCTTGACCGCATGGAAGGCTTCTTGGATGTGCTTTACATCCGTTCCTTCGGGGAATGCGGCCAAAAGGATCATGGTGAAATAACCGCGCATGACGGTCTGGCTTAAATCTTCAAGGTTGCCGCCGATTTTCTTGATGGCGGACGTCACGTCGGCAATGATGCCGACGCGGTCCTTGAACATGACTGAAATAACGTAATTCATGGAATGATAATGATTAGCGTGTCTTGATGACCTTGCGGTCGAAATCGATGAGTTCATCGATCCAGGCGGAGCCGGCGGGAACGCCCTGTTGCAGGCAGAACATATTCCAGATGTCGCCGACAGGAGCGGTCTTGAGTTCTTCGAGAAGGGCGAGCTTCATGGCGCAGTCACCGTCGTTCTCGAAGTTGAGCAGAATCTGCGTAGGTTCGACAAGTGCACTGAGGAGGGCCTTCTGGGTGGCGCGCGTGCCGATGGTCCATGCGCCGACGCGGTTGATGGATGCGTCGAAGAAATCGAGGGCGATGTTGACGCGGCTCAGAGCGCCGCCGCGGACGATCTGCTGGAAGAGGCAGCGGAGGTCGTCGTTGAGGATGACGACGTGGTCGGAATCCCAACGGATGCCGCGGGAGACGTGGAGGAGGAGTTCCGGCTTGTAGAGCAGGATGGAGGAGATCTTGTCGTAGATGTTTTCCGTGGGATGGAAATGACCCATATCCAACGTGAGCATCTGCGGATGCGTCATGGCATAACCCATGTAGAATTCATGGGAGCCGACGACGTAATCTTCAGAGCCAAGGCCGAACAGTTTGCATTCAACGCCGTCTTTGCAGTACTTTTCGTCGATTTTTTCGGCGAAGATTTCGTCATATGCTTCGATGAGGCGTTTGCGGGGCGCCCAGCGGTCAACAGGCTGGTCTTTCGCGCCGTCTGGAATCCAGTGGTTGACAACGCATGCGCAACCTTGGTTCTTGCCAATGGCTTCGGCGATGCGGCGGCAGCACTTGTCGTGGCGGATCCAGAAGTTGCGGATGTCGTCATTGGCATGAGAGAGCGTATAGCCATCATTTGCAAGCGGATGCGCAAAGAACGTGGGGTTGAAGTCCAATGGAATGCCGTTGTCTTTCGACCATTTCATCCAGTTGGCGAAGTGTTCCGGGCCGATCTGGTCGCGTTCAACGACTTTGCCGTTGGTTTCGGCATAGATGGCGTGGAGGTTGAAACGCTTTTTGCCAGGGATGAGCGAGAAGGCCTTTTCGGCGTCTTTACGGAGCATGTCCGCCGTGAGGGCGGGGCCTGGGTAGTTGCCGATGGCCATGATGCCGCCGCCGGAGACGGATTCGTCATGGACTTCGAAGCCTTTGACGTCGTCGCCCTGCCAGCAGTGGAGGGAGATAGCGGTGTTGGCGAGCGTGGTCAGCGCGGCATCCGTATCGACGCCGATGGTCTTGAAGAATGCTTTGGCGCAGTCATAACGCTTCTGGATGATTTCGGGGGTGAGATACTGGAACATGTTGTCTCCTGTTGATGAATGGTGGTCTATTATCAATTTAATAGGAATTAGCGGTTTACCAGCTGCCGTGTACGGCGGCCGCCTTGATGAATTCGAAATTCTTGGACGCATCCTGATGCTTGAG
>JAGCSE010000195.1 GCA_017964325.1 Victivallales bacterium
AACGTTCCCTCGATGCGCTCTGCATTGCATGCGTCGATGCCTGCCTGCGCGACTTTCCAAGGGAAGATTTCGACGTATGGGCCATCAGGCATTCCCCAACCGCCGTCTTTTTCGCCCAAAGCGATACGTGGCGCGGAATGCGTGTGGGCACTTTCGACCATGATTTCCTCTGGCTTGAGCCACGGTACCGCCTCGCAGATGATGGCACGAATTTTCGCAACGATGTTCGCGGGGATGCCTGTCAGGTCGCAAGTGATGAGAAGGAAATGGCTTCCGTTGTCGTCGAAGAGCGCGGCGTGCGCCTGAAGGCGGTCGCGAACCCTGTCGGAGACGCGGTTCAGGAACGGTCCGAAGCCCGCCATTTGGACGCCGACGCGCGGCGTGATGTCCTTTAGTCCAAGTCCAAGTTTCATAATATTTCCCTTAACTATCAGGCGTTCAGTTCCTTGTCGATGCCGAGCATGTATTCGACCAGTTCGTTGTGGATGTTCGCGAACGGCAGGCGGCGCATCATGAATGCGACCGTGTATGACTCGTATGTGTCTCGTTGCAGTTGGGTGTTGTCGGGCGCGTATCCAAGTGAGCCGTTGCAGAGACCCATGACCATCGGCTGCGGCGATTTCGCGCCTGCATGGACGTCGTTCTTGATCGCCTGCATGATCTCGAATGGCGCGCCGAGGAACTCAAGGTCGCCGATACGCGCGCATTGGACTTCCGCCGTGATGATTGGCTTCAGGCCTGCATCGAGATTCTCCAGCATCTTCGTGACGCCGATCAATTTGACTTTCGCCATTCTTACCTTGTAGTCCAACTCGTCCGCGTTCGGGCTGTGGAGGGCTTTCTCGAATTCGGCTTTCAGTTCGATAAGTTTGTCCTTTGTGAAGAGCGGGCGCGTCGTGAAGTCGTATTTGCGTGAAATCACGCGGATTGGAGCATCGGAGATTGGTTTGGCTTCCGCCAGACCATTGCGGATTGCAGAGGCAAAACGCTCTGCGAAGATATCGAGCGCGGCCATGGAGGCTTCTTCTGGCTTATGGACGCAGCCCGAATTGACGTCGCCTTGTGCGCCTTGGAGGAAGAGCCCGATGACGCCTGGATTCTCAGACATCAATTTGTGGATTGCGACGGCGGGGTAGTCGCCGTGAATGGCGTGGGTCTGCTGGCAGCAGACGACGGGGTGGCAGCCGAAATACGCCCAGAACCCCTTGAATATGCCCTGTTTGTTGTCGAAACGGATGACGCGGCACTGCGTGTCGGTCAGTTCGGGGTGGGCGGGTTCCCAGTCTGGCTTCAGGACTTCATCCAGCGGCGGTGCGTCTTTGTCATAGACGCGGTTCAGGCCGATGTGGCGGCATGGCACGAGCGCGGAGGAGAGCGTTCCTTCTTCGGGTGCCATGCACGCGTCGATGCCCGCCTGCGCGATTTTATACGGGAGGATTTCATTGTACGGGCCGTCGGGTGCGCCCCAGCCGAAGTCGCCGTCAACGGTGGAAGGACCCGAGTGCGTGTGCGCGCATTCGACCATGATTTCCTGTGGCTTCAGGCGTGGGACAGCATCACAGATGATTTGGCGGACAGTATCGCATGTATGGGGCTGGAGGGTGCACAGGTCGCAGGTGATGAGGAGAAAGCGTGAGTCGCCGTCTTCAAACAAGGCGGCACGAGCCTCAAGTCTGTCTCTGACCCTGTTGGAAACACGGTTCAAAAATGGTCCGAATCCATAAAGTTGCACGCCGACGCGTGGCGTGATGTCCATGACACCAAAACCGACTTTCATGTAAGATGCTCCTTGAGTTGAAAGATTAAAAAAGGCTTTTTGCCAAATGTACGCTTTTCCAATTTAAAAATCAAAATCTTATAGTCCATTTAACTACTATGCTTATTCTTGCAAAAAAATCAAGGAATAATGCAAATGAAATTGCCTCAAAAGAAAATTTGATAGGCGGTCAATCTCCATTTGATAGATTTTCTAGGATTTTGTATGAATTGATATGATTTTATATGAATCTATATGATAGTGAATGACTTTGCATAATAATGCTTTTATATTGCTTGATTTTCATGATTGTGAACTTTATCTTCTAGGCGTGGAATGATTCATGTTTTCGCTTGGATCATTAAGTGTGAAATAGAACGAAAAAAGGAGTAAAAAGGATGAAGAGGTTTACGTTGATTGAATTACTGGTTGTCATTGCCATCATTTCGATTCTAGCATCAATGCTGTTGCCTGCATTGTCGGGGGCGCAAAGAAAAGCAGAACAGGTCCAATGCCTGGGGAATCTCAAGCAGTTGGGTGCGGCGATGACCCTTTATGCAGGGGATCACCGCTGGCGTCTGCCACCCTATGTCGCTAATTCAACATACGGGCACGGCGGAGCAAACTGGGCACGGTATATCAAGCCATATTATCAGGACGTCGCCATTCTTGACTGTCCGTCAAGCCTTCAGGGACCACCAGAGGATACAGTGGAGGGACTGCATCTTTATGATGGGAATTACGGCTGGAATTTCGATGGTACACAGGGAAATCGCGGCTCGCTTTATCATCATGTGACAAGCCCATCCCAAGGGTATCTGCTCTTTGATAGCGGAGACCCGTGCATTATCCATGGCGCAAATAAATGGGACAACCTCATGGAGGAACTGGATATTGACTGGGATAGCAAGGCGGAAGGGGCGAACAGGCACGATGATAAAGTGAACATCACTTTTGTGGATGGCCATGCCGATTCGCGTAAATTGATGCCATTCATATCCGCACCGTGCGATTCCTGGCAGGCACCATGGTATATGGACTGGGAGGACGGAAAACTGTCGCTTGGACAGGTCCCATTTCC
>JAGCSE010000196.1 GCA_017964325.1 Victivallales bacterium
ATAAAAACAATACTTTGGGTTAGTGTGCAGATGGGGGCATCTGTCGAGCGGCAACAGAGCCTCCGTAACATGGCAACCTATGTCAAAGTTCTCCCATGTATTGTAATTAGTCCTAATTACCTCCTGACGAATCCAATGGGTACAACTGGAGCGGTATGGGTTTTCTGGTAGCATAAAAACAATACTTTGGGTTAGTGTGCAGATGGGGGCATCTGTCGAGCGGCAACAGAGCCTCCGTAACATGGCAACCTATGTCAAAGTTCTCCCATGTATTGTAATTAGTCCTAATTACCTCTATATTATGAGTCAATTGTAAAACTCATGAGGTAGCAGGTAGATTCAGCCTAGTCAAGGCAGGACACTCTTTGTCACCTCCTGTTTTGGAGAAAAAGCTTTTATGATAGAAAAATTTATGACAGTAGGTGAAATCATCATGTTGGGAATGGCTGGGATGGTGTGCGGCGCCACGTTAACGGAAAGCGCACGGGAGATTCCCGTGGCGGGCGAGGCGGACGTTGTTGTCGTCGGCGGTACGACGGCTGGCGTGGCCGCCGCGTTGGCAGCGAAAAAGACGGGAGCCTCCGTATGGCTGCTGTCAGAACGTCCGTATCTCGGCGACGATATGGCGGGGACGCTGCAACTTGCTCTGCCTGATGACGTTGAGCCGAAAGGCGAATTGGCGGAAACGCTTTGGACGGACAACAGTACGGCTCTCAAAATCGTGTCGTATCAGGCGGACGCGGCATCCGATCCACGCCATCGTGACACAGATGACAAACTGACGGACGGGATGGCCTCCGATCCCGTCAAGGAGTCCGTCCAATACAACGTCGAGAAACTGAAAGTCACGGCAACTCTTGGTGGAAAGCAGTTTGTGGAAGCGGCGACGGCTGTTTCATTTGTCAGGGCGAAGGATTTCGACGTTTCAGAAGGGCATGTATCCGTCAGCGAAGATGGTCAATCATGGTCGGGGCCGATTCCGCTGACGCGCATGTCTGGAGAGACGAATGACGCCATCCGCTGGGAGGCGAAAATCGGTCGCGAAATAACGCATATCGCGTTTGTCTTCGTCCGTAAGGATGGTTGCAACCGCATCCTGCTTGGTCAGATCGGCTGCGAAGGGAAGGCGGGCGTGCGGCGTGTGACACCGACGCCGCTCAAGGTGAAGCAGACGTTCGACAAGGCGTTGCTGGACGCCAATGTGAAATATCTGACGGGCGCCTTCGTGACGGACGTGCTTTCCGATGCAAACGACGATTTCGCGGGCGTGGTCATCGCGGACCGCGGCGGGCGGCAGGCGATTGTCGCCAAGACGCTTGTCGATGCGACACCGCGCGGCTTGGCAGCGCGGCTTGCGGGAAGCGTCTATCCTGCGTTCAAGCCTGGCAAAAGGACATTTACACGATTTGTCATTTCAGGTGAAAAGCCAACAGCGGAAGGGTTGGAGGCCATCGCCCTGCCTGGAGAATATCCGACGACCGTGCAGTGGAAAAAGGTCAATGGCAAAGATCAAAGAATCGATGGCAGGTTGTGGCGTTGCACATTCCAATATGAATTGAAGGATGATTCATACGCGTCCTACGCCGTCGTAGAGCAACATGCACGAAATCTGACGTTTACAAAGTTGCAACTCGATGCAGCGGAGACGCTTGTATATGAGTGCGAACAGCCGTTGAAGGATGCGCCACACATATTCACATACTTCAACAGCCGGCCGTGGAAGGCGCTTGCCGACGGCGCGGCGGCAGGTGGACGGGCGGCGGCGGACGCAAGAGAAAGAACAGCCGTCAAACATCCTGTCACCGTCCGTTGCAAGATTGCGGAGTCGTCTTCACAAGCCGTTGTCCGCGAACAATTGACGGGATTGACGGCATACGAAAGAGCTAAAGAAGCCGTTTTGTCACCGCAGCATGACCTGCCTGTCTTGGGCGAATACGATGTCGTCGTGGCTGGCGGCGGCACGGGCGGTGCTCCGGCGGCGATCGGCGCGGCTCGTGGCGGTGCCAAGACGTTGGTGGTGGAGTATTTACATGGACTGGGCGGTGTCGGCACGCTTGGCATGATCGGTAAATATTGGTATGGTAAGAAAGTTGGTTTCACGGCGGAGCATGACAAAGGCGTCGCGGAGTTTGGGGCGGCGGTCCATGTCGTCGGCAAAAGCGAATGGTGGCGGCGGGAACTGCTTGCAGCAGGCGGTGAAATTTGGTTTGGCACGATGGCCTGCGGTGTTGTGAAGATACAGAACAATGTGATTGGCGTGGTCGTCGCCACGCCATACGGCCGCGGCGTCGTGTTGGCAAAGAACGTCATCGACGGGACGGGCAATGCGGATTTGGCGGCTGTTGCAGGAGCCGAAACGGAATTTCTTGGCGCGGGCGAAATCGCGTTGCAGGGCGCTGGACTGTCGTTAAGGCCGCTTGGTAAGAGTTATATCAATTCTGACTGGGGATACGTAAATGATTGCGATCCAGTCGATAGGTGGATGTTTGGCGTACGCGGGCGGCTTGGCGCAGGGAAGACGTGGGATGTTTCGCAAATCATCGAAACACGCGACCGCCGCCGCGTGAAAGGCGCGATCACCGTGTCGCCGCTGGATGTCGTGATGGAACGGACGTTCCCCGACACGATTGCGCAAGGCGAAAGCGACTTCGACAGCCACGGCCCTTCCGTGGCGGACATCTGCTACGTCAGCGAAGCCACAGGGAAAAAGTTATACCATATTAACATCCCCTACCGTGCGATTCTGCCGGAGAAACTGGATGGGCTGGCGGTCATCGGCATCGCGGCGAGCGCACATCGCGACGCGCTGCCGATCATGCGCATGCAGTCGGATGTGCAGAACACAGGCTATGCGGCGGGACGTGCGGCGGCGATGTCCGCCAAAAGCGGCAAGCCGTTGCGCGACATTGATGTAAAGGAATTGCAGCGCCATCTGGCGGCCATCGGAAGCATTCCGCAGGAGGCGCTGGAATGGGACGATGGATACACGGTTGATTCCGAACGGTGGAATCTTGCCGTGCGGAATGCGGGCGACAGCTACAAGGACGTGCCGTTGCTGTTGACGGACGTGGAGCGCGCCCTTCCGCCGCTACAGGCCGCATACAAGGCGGAGACGAATCCGACACGCAAGCTGTGCTATGCGCATATACTTGCCATCATGGGAGATGCGACTGGTGCCGAAACGTTGGCGCGGCAATTGGACGGTCGTGACGAGCCCATCAAAATCAATGTCTTGGGGCAGACGGCGTATGGACGGCGCATGGTCGAACGCGATTCATTGATCGTCGGGCTTGGGCGGACGAAGAGCCCGCTAGCGGTGGAGCCATTGCTCCGCGAACTCGAGACGGTCAACGGGACCAGTTCGCCTTCGCATGTCCGCGCGGTGGCCTTGGCCTGTGAGGCCATGGGTGACCCGAAACTGGCTCCGGCGCTGGCGAAGGCGCTGACGTCGCCGAAAATGGGCGGGAATGTCCGCAAAGGCAGCCAGGCGATTATGCCGATGAGCGGCTTCGGTGGAAATCCAGAGTTCGCCCGCTGCCTGCGGGAGCTCAATGTCGCGCGGGCCCTAGTCGCCTGCGGCGACTACGAAGGTCTTGGGCGGAAGACATTTGAAGACTACGCAGAAGATGGCCGCGGCGTGCTCGCCTACCATGCCCGTGCCGTGTTGGAGAAGTATTTCGGCAATCAAAAATCCACAGACAATACGAAATAAACTTAGTGCGGCTGATAGCCGCAACCAAATGTTTTAAGAAACACAGATTACACAGATTTTTCCCAGAATGCTTCGCCGCCGGGCCAACAATATCTTGAAGGATGTATTGATTGAACAAAACGTTGACCACGAATGATTCCAACGGCTCCAACGGCTCGGCAGTTGTCGTCGCTTTGCGATGCGGGAATGGTATCATGCGGAAGCTCATAAAAAAGACAACAAAAAACAGTCGTGATCAACGGTGAAATGAGAGACAGGGGTTGATATCGCAGACTTTGGCAGAAAACAATCGGAGGTGACGAAGATGACGTCTTTAAAACCAAAAGTGTTGATGGTGCTGTTTGTTTTGTCCGGTTTGCAACTGGCAGTCGGCCAGCCTGCTGCCAATAAGCCCAAGCCTTTGCTGGAAGCCATTGAAAAACATGATCTTGCCAAAGTGAGGGAGATGTACAGGCAGGATCCGCAATGCCTGTATGAATATTTCAACCGTGAATATTATGAAGATGCATATCGTTCTTTGGAACAAGCGATTGCGGACAATGACAAAAAAGCGGTTCTTGACATTATCCGCCATCAAATGGATGTCAATACGCCAGATTCATATAATCAGCTTCCGATATGCTATGCCATTGACGCGGAGAATCTTGAGATGGTCAAGCTTCTTGTTGACCATGGGGCTGAAATCAATGTGAAGGATGAGGAAGAAATCATTCCGCCATTCTATTTTGCGCTTGAAAGCACACTTGACATTGTGAAGTACCTTGTCGAACAGGGAGTGGATCTGTCGCTTAATGCCGGAAAGGATTCATTGCTCAACTCGGCGCAGTTCGAACTTGATATCTTCAAATATCTTCTGACATTGGACATCGGCGGGGGACGTCGGAATCAGGAGGGGAACACCGCCTTGCACTATGTCTTCAATCCGGAGGCCGTTGACATTCTGTTGGCGGCGGGTTACGATCCCAACAAGAAAAATGACGCGGGGCTCACGCCGCTGGATAGCGCCATCAAAACGGGTCACTATGAGAAAATCAAGCGTTTGATTGCGCATGGCGCGGATCGGAAAGGCCGTCGTTTCCTGAAACTGGCGGTTTTCAGCGATGATTTGGAAATGGCGCAGAAACTGCTTGATGAAGGAGAAGATATCAATCGTCTTGATCCATCATGTAATTGCACGATTTTATATGATTTGTTCAATCAAAAATATAAAATCAGTCAAGAGACGCGAGAGAAAGGCGCCAAATGGCTGATTGCGCACGGGGCGGATGTCACGCGCGGAAGTAAGTATGCACGGGAAGGCCATGCCCCATCATCCTTGTATGTGATCGCCGCACATGGCAGTCTTGATTTGCTGAAAGAGGCGATGGGAAATGTCGATGCCACCAAGTTGCGTGATATGTATGCATGGGATCTGGTGGTTGGCGCGAGTTCGACAGGCAAAATGGATAATCTGTCGTTTGTCATGAAGGAATTGGACGGTTCAAAAATCGGCCGGAACATCCTGGACGAGGCCCTTGGGGGTGCCGCTGGATGCAACAGCTTGGAGTCCATGAAGTTATTGCAGAAGCATGGTGCGTCCGCCCATGGCCAGCCGGACTCTGAACCTCCTATTTTCAACGCTGTTGTGCAGGGGCATATGGAGGCGGTCAGATGGCTTGTGGAGAATGGTGCCGATGTCAATGGACACGAAGCGGATGATATTGTCACGCCTTTGGTGTTGGCGGCAAAATACGACCATCTTGAATTGGTGGAATATCTGCTTGATCATGGCGCGGATGTGCATGCCAAGGATTGGGGATTGCGTTTTACTGCAATGCATTACGCGGCGAAGAATGGCAACGTGAAGATTTTAAAAAGGCTTCTCGCGGCTGGCGCAAATAAAGACGCCGTTGATCATATTAAGCAAACTCCGATTGATGTGGCGGTGGCGGAAGGGAATCCGCCCGCGTTCCGGCTGCTGTTGGCGCAATATGACAAAAAAGAGCGGAAGACGTTGCTGGAAAAGGCGTTGTGGAATGCGTTCAGTCACTCAAAACGGAATGTGGTGATAAACATTCTTGAAGATGACGGACAGGAGGAGGCTGAAGCAGGCGACAACGACATGACATTGCAGCAGGCCGTGCTCGCATCGGATGACATAAAAGTGAAGGAACTGGTGGAAGATGGGGCGGATGTCAATGTTGTTGACGGCGAAGGAAATACGTTGCTGGATTTGGCGTTGAAACAGCCTGAAATATGGAATAAGAGAGAAAAACGCCTGAATATTATTTGTTTACTGATGGAGCGAGGCGTCAGGCTCCATACTGTGAAACCGTCTTTGCATGTACGTCAATTTCATTTGGAAATGGACATCAATGAAACGGTTGTGAAATATATGCTGAAGAACGGGGCGGATGTCAACGAACTTACAAAGGAATATGGGTATGACAGAGGACCGACTCCAATATACAATTTCTTGTTTGATGATAAGTTATCGATGTTGAAGATGGTTTTGGAAGCGGGGGCGGACGTAAATTACCACACGGAAATCATTCGGACGCCGTTATGCTGTGCTCTTGGATGGAAGGAATGGACTGGTTTGAAAGTCATAAAATGCCTGCTCGAACATGGAGCGGATGTGAATATTGGCATGCCGATTGTATATGCCATCGAAAACGAACGGTATGACACCGCCTTGCTCATGCTGGATTTTTGCAAGGAAATCACAGATAAAGACAAGCATGAAGAGGCCATGTTCAAAGCGGTTGCGGACGGCAGGCAGGACGTGGCGCAGAAGTTGGCGAGATTCCTGCCGAAGACAGACAAGACCACGACAAATGCCGAGGCGTTTCTGCGGCGGCTGGCCTTGGAGGGGAATGTCGTCGGCATGCAACGGCTCATCGAGGCGACAGGCGTAAATATCAATTGCAAAGACCGAAACAACGACACGCCGCTTTTCCATGCCATGGAAGACGGCAAATTGGACGCGGCCATGTATCTCATCAACCATGGGGCGGATATTAAAGCCGTCGGCAGCGGCAGAGAGACGATGCTGCATTGCGCGGCTGCGCGGGATCTCGGACTCGTGAAATATCTTGTCGAGCATGGATTGGACGTCAACGCAAAGAGTAAACTCGGTGTAACGCCATTGCATCACGCCGTCTGCCACAAAGGCTTGGACATCGTGGCCTATTTGTTGGAACATGGGGCGGACATTCAGATGACAGCCGCCGACGGAACGCCGTTGGCGGTCTGTGCGGGTCTGGGGGCGAGCGTGGAGGCGTTTAAGCTTCTGGTGGAGGCCGGGATGGACTACAAAGCGAAGACGAAGGACGGCTTCACGGCGATGCATACGGCAGTTGTCGGCAATCCGTCGTTGGTTCCCTATCTGAAGACACTTGGGCTGGCGGAGCCGTCAGCGGAGGAATTGAAAAAGGCGAAAGAAAAATATCGTCGGGGAATGTTTGATGCTGGCTTCAGCTGTCACCATGGTTGGAGACATGAAAGCGTTCGGATCTATATTGATTGAAACAACGGGTGTTACAATAGCTTTCGTCATATCTCCAAGATTGCTGGGATGAGAGAATAGACTGAAGCTCAAGCCGACGCATGCTGTGGAATCAAAGCGAGTTCCTTACGAACGCGATTCATTAATTGAAGATCTTGGCCGCCAGACATTTGAGGCATACGCTGAGGATGGCCGCGGCATCCTCGCCTACCATGCCCGTGCCGTGTTGGGAAAATATGCAAATAAATGATAAATACTTATCTTGTCTTATGTAATCAAGAGGAAAAAAAATGAGCCAATATCATTTAGTGACAAGCATGATGTTGACGGCACTTGCCGTCTGTGGACAAGGTGTGCTATCCATCGAACAGAACCGTGAATGCTTTTTTGACAACTACTTGCTGGACAAGGGGCGGACGACGGCGGAATTGATGGTTCACCATCCAATTGTGAGAGAAACAGTCTTGAAGCATGATGAGCCGTGGGAAGGCTCCGGTTGCGACTACCATAATTTCTTCTTCGACGAAACGTACGCGGGCTTCGACGGAAAACATCCAAATGGTGTCTATAGAATGTATTACCTCGGCTGGCAGATGCCGAGCGCAGAGCCGAATCCCAAACCGCAGTACGATATCGTGGCTTGCTATGCGGAAAGCGTTGACGGAATCCACTGGATCAAGCCAAAGCTTGGCGTCATCGAATGGCAAGGCAGTAAGGAGAACAACATCGTATTTGATAAAGCCTTGAATACCAGTGCTATCGACAATTTCATGGTATTCCGCGACGACAATCCAGCCTGCCCGCCGGACATGCGCTACAAGGGCATCGGCGTCAGCAAAGGTGGTCTCCGTTGCTTCCCGAGCCCCGACGGCATCCATTTCCGTCTGGGCGACGTCATCACGAACAAAGGCGCGTTCGATTCGTTGAACGTCATCTTCTGGGATGCGCAGGCGGAAATCTACCGCGGCTACATCCGCGGATTCCACAACACGGCCAATCCGCGCATCAAGAATCCTGTTCGTGATATTTCCTACATCGAATCGAAGGATTTCAAGACATGGACGGATCCGAAGCTGTTGTCGTTCGACGACGGTGAAGATATTCCGCTCTACACGAACGTCGTGTCGCCGTATTTCCGTGCCCCGCAGATGTATATTGGTTTTCCGACGCGTTATATCGAACGTTTCGGCTGGAATGGAAGTTTTGAGGAACTTGGCGGCGCAGAGAAACGTCGAACACGCATGAAGCTCCATCCGCGATATGGCCTGACCATCACGGATTGCGTGTTCATCGTTTCGCGGGATGGCCAGAATTTCCATCGCTACTGGGAGGCTTTCATGCGACCTGAAATGGAAAACGGCATCAATTGGCTCTATGGCGACTGCTATCCCGCCCGTGGCTTCGCCATCACGCCGAATACCGTTCCGGACGCTCCTGACGAGCTGTCGATGTACTGTTATACACACCATTGGATGCAGGAGCCAGCCGAACTGGTCCGCTACACGATTCGCATGGACGGCTTCGCGTCATTGCATGCGGGCGGAAGGGAAGTGGTCGCCATGACGAAGCCGCTGACCTACGACGGCGACGAACTGCGGCTGAACTTCGCGACGTCCGCCATGGGCTATCTCTTTGTGACGCTGATTGATGCGAATGGAAAACGTTTCTCATCCTGCGAGACCTTCGGCAATACGATCGACCGCAAGATCGTGTTCGACGATCCGCAAGCCGTCACGGCGAACGCCGGCAAGCCCGTGACCATTGAGTTCCGCATGCGGGACGCTGACGTCTATGCGATGCAGTTCCGACATGCGAAATGACGGGAGGTTGTTTCATGAAAAAGTTGGATATCTTGGGAGACAACCGTTTTGAAACATTTTCAAAGACGCGGACCGGTTGCCGTGGAATCATCATAAATAACGGAAAGATATTGGTTTCCAGAGAGATCAATGTTGATTATTGGTTAATTCCGGGCGGTGGTTTGGAAGAAGGCGAGACATTGGCGGAATGTTGTGCCAGGGAGGTTCTCGAAGAGACTGGATACATTGTAGAGCCAATGGAGGAATATCTGCTTGTAAATGAATACTATGAGGAATACAAATATGTCACTCATTATTTCATTTGCAAGATGGTTGGTATGAGTCATCAGAATCTGACAGAGGAGGAGAAAAGCCGTGGATTGGTTCCCAAATGGCTTGATCTGCAGGAGCTTCTGTCAATCTTTTCTGAATATCAAAAATATGCAGAAACGAATGAAATGAAACGCGGGGCATATCTCCGTGAATACACCGCCTTGCAGGAATATTTGAAATATGCAAAAGAATCGCATATTCTGGATGTTTTGTGAGAAGTGGCTGGATAATTCGCGAAAATAGAAGAGTTGTTCCAGTGTGTCACATCTTCAGAAGAAGCCATTCACGGAAAAATGGATTGGTGAATCTGTATTCGCCGCCATATTCGTAGATGAGACGCTTCGTGGCAAGCCGCTTCAGTGATTTCTGTATAGTTGCAGTATTTGTTATGCGGGCACTTTCCTTGAATGCTTCCGAGAATACGCGAGGCTGTTTTGTTGCCGCCAATGCGCGGAGTAATGAGACTTGAGTGGCTGTCAAAGAACGTATTGCGGCCCCATACGCTTCTCCTTCGCGTGAAAAAATCAATTCCAACGAGGCAGGAATGTCATCGGCGCTAATCGTCGCATCGTCATCTGTCGTTTCCCAAATCGCTTCACACAATTCTTGTACATCACCGGTAACGGAGTCGGCATGGGAAATCAATGTTTTTGCTGTCGTTTTATCGATTATACGGCCTCCTTTTCGGAAACGTTTTATGATGAAATCGGCAAAAATGTCTTCATCGATTGATCCGACGGTGAAAGGGATGGCAGATTTAAAGAATGGGCTGTCATCATTCTCGAAAATGCCCAGCATGTCATTACGGACACTTCCCATGAAGACATAGGGGGTGTCCTGTTGAAATTGTATTGTGGAACGCATTTCCGCCAAGATGACATTGGCGTTCTCCAAATCCAGTATGTCTTGGAACTCATCAAAAACGATGCAGAACTTTTCTGACGAGGCCAGATTGCGGATCATGCCCATGACCGCTTCCAGTGATTCTGGTTCTTCGGCTGCCCGAGCATCAATAGAAATGGAAGGCGAACCATTTGCAGGATCGAATGATATGGATGGACGGAGACGATGGATGAGGCCCATCGCCTTTTTGAGGAACGACATGTTTTCATTCGATGCGGCAAGCCCTGAAAGGACACGACGGCAGAAATCCGACAATGTGCGGATGCAATATAGATCGATATAGAGTAGGCGTATGCCCCGCATGGAGCTGACGACATGTCTGACAAGCGATGTCTTTCCCATGCGGCGCTCGCCATGTACCACGATGTTCTGCCCTGATTGAATGTAGGATTTCAATTGTCGTTCAAGTTCAGGTCTTGGACACAGGAATTCTCCTGAGACAACACAGCCGTATTTGAATGGATTCATGTTTTACTCCCTTTTGGTATAAATTTTATTATACCATATTATAATATACTAAAAAGTATAATTCAAGCTATAAGTGGTCTTTTTTTGTCTTGATGGTTTCTTGTGTAAGTTGAGTGGATGAGAAAATGGCACGTGAGAAGACAAATGGCTGGATAAATTGCAAAGACGGCGTACAGTAGAAGAAACCATTATTTCATTGGATAATAATAATGATAACCATCATCCATAGGAATAGAAACTCATGAGTTTTTTGGGAATCGACATCGGGACGTCCGGATGCAAATCCGTGGCGTTTGACGAACGCGGGAAAATCATCGTGTCGCATTACCGTGAATACGATACGTTTCGTGATGCGACTGGGCGTTCGGAAATAGACGCCCGTGATGTGTGGGACAAGATCGAGGAGACGATCCGCGTCTGTGCGGAACAGACGAAATCCGATCCAATCAATGGCATTTCCGTGACGTCCATGGGCGAGTCGATGGTTCCATTGGACGCGGACTTCCAAATCTGCGGTCCGAGCGTGCTCGGTTCCGATCTGCGCGGCGTGGAGGAGGCGATGGCGCGGCTGGAGGCGGTTTTCACGCCCGATGAACTATATCGAATCACGGCGGCGCCATATTGCTCAGGCTATTCATTCACAGCACTTTACTATGTGTCGCATGCGAAGCTTGACTATTGGAAAAGCGTGAAACTG
>JAGCSE010000197.1 GCA_017964325.1 Victivallales bacterium
TTCAGATGTGCTTTGATGATGTTGTTCGCAATTTTCATATCGCTTCAACCAAAGATGATTCGACCATCAATTAGGTTTGGAGACTCGTCTCCTGTTTAGTGTATCTATAATCTTTGAGTTTTCAAGAGGTTTCTTCAGAAAATTGTTTCGAAAATCACTTTTGATTCCTTGACAAGAGAATTGAACTCATGTACAATTTGATAATGATAAGAATTTCTGTGAACACCATGATCAGATGTTCACTGTTCCAATACACAGTTTTGATTGAGAAGAAACGATGGCGATACACTTTACAAAAGAGCGGATGGCAGAAGTCATGGGAAACTATGACCGCTGGTGGAAAGGCGAATTGGACAGGCCGCTCATGGCATTGCTCCGCTATGGCGCGCATCCGTCGGCGGGAAAAGCGCGTGCGCCAAGCCTTAGCCAGGCCTCCTGTGCGGACTTTCGATGGTCGCCAGAAGAATTGATTGACAAGATGGACGAAGAGCTCTCGACCCTTGAATTCGCGGGGGACGGTTATCCGCAGGTCAATCTGAACGCCTTTGGACCAGGCGTTCTGGCGGCGTTCTGTGGCGCCACGCTGGACAATTCCTCCGGCAGGGTGTGGTTTTCGCCAGACAAGGAGCGGGAAATTGGCGACATCCATGCGGTTTACGATCCGGAGAACAAATGGGTAAAACGGATCAAGGCCATCTACCAGGCAGGCATGGACCGGTGGGACGGCGTCGTGGCCATCGGCATGCCCGATCTTGGAGGCGTGATGGATGTGGCGGCGACGTTGCGCGGCACGGAAAACCTCCTGATGGATCTTATTGACGAGCCGGAGGAAGTCCTGCGTCTCATCGGCGAAATCGAGACGGCATGGTATGCGGCCTACAACGATTTCTCCACAATCCTGCATCCTGAAGGCGGAAGCATGGGATGGACGGACTGGTCGGTTATTCTCAGCCCAACGCCCTCCTATATTTTGCAGTGTGACTTCTGCTACATGATTGGAGATGAAATGTTTAAGGAATTTGTCCTGCCAACATTGAAACGGGACACGGAACGGCTGGACAACACGATCTACCATTTGGACGGAATCGGGGAGCTTTGTCATCTCGACACGATTCTGACGCTGCCGAAGCTGAACGCGGTGCAGTGGGTGTTCGGCGACGGCAAGCCCGGCCCCATGCACTGGCTGGACGTTTACCGGAAGATCAAGGCCGCCAGAAAAGGCATCTTTTGGGTCGGCGGGATAAAGGAATTCTTCAAGGTGTCGGACATCGTCGGGGCGAACGGTTTCTACTGCCGCTTCGGGATACCTTTCCAGGATGAGGCGTTGATGCAAAAACTGCTCAATCTCCGCTGATTCTGGAAGTGGCGCGTGTGTCCCGCCTGCGCCTGCCAACGGTGAAACGCCGATGGCATCTTATGATAGTTTACTGTATGAAACATAATTTATAATAGAAAAGAAAGCAAATTATGCTATTCCAAAATCAGAATGACAAGTTGGTGGATCGTTTTGAAGACTGGTGGCGGCGTGACAACAAGGGACTTCCGTTGATGTGGGTCGTCGCCAGACGGGACGGGGCGAGGACGCCGTCTCCGCCGCCAAAAGACGATGAAGATCGGTATATCGGTCTTGATTTAAAACTTGGCCAGACAATTGCAAATCTGAAGAACAATCTTTATCTAGGCGACAGCTATGCACAGGCATCATCCAGTATCGGGCCTGGTTCACTTGCCGTCTATCTCGGTTCGAAGCCTGTTTTTGCACCAAACACTGTCTGGTATGAGCCTTGTATTCAAGATATTAAAAACAGACAGCCTATAAAATTCGATCCAAATGGATACTGGTTCAAAAAGCATCTTGACGTTTTGAAAGAATTGAAAAAAGCGGCTGGAAATGATGATTATATCGTCAATTTTCCCGATCTTGTGGAAAACATCGACATTCTGGCCGCCCTGCGCGGCACGGAGGAATTATTGATTGATTTGATGGATGAGCCAGAAGCGGTTTCGCAAGCGTTGGATGAAATTTACGAGACTTATTTTCCTTGCTATGACCTGCTTTATGACGCCTTGAAAACATCGGAGGGGATTTCCAGTTTCTATTGCTTCTGTGTGCTTGGCCGTGGAAAAGTGGCAAAAGTGCAGTGTGATTTTTCGGCGATGATTTCTCCAGAGCATTATAGAAAATTTGTGTTGCCAACGATGAAGAAACAGGTGAAACGGCTGAATCATTCTGTTTATCATTTGGACGGCCCTGACGCAGTCCGTCATCTTCCCGCCATCATGGAAATCGAAGAATTGGATGCGTTGCAGTGGACGGCGGGCGCGGGGAAACCAGATGGTGCGGCACCTTGCTGGTATGATATTTACGATCAAGTTGCGGCCGCCGGAAAGTGCTTGTGGGTGCAAATTTATGAAGGCGGAGTTGACAACTGGATTGATCGGGCGGATCGTTTTCTGGAACGCTACGGCACGAAGGCTTGTTATCTGATTTTCCCTGGCATGTCAGAGCGCGATGCAGAAAAACTGATGACTCATGCCCACGAGCATTGGGAGGATAAATAACGGTCCGTTACTTCCCCGTAGGAACGAGACGGTTCATACTTTTGTTGCGGTAGTTCAGATTCGTTCGGACCGTGTAGCCTTGTGTTTCCCAAAACATGTTGGCGGCATCGTTGTCCTTGAAAATTAGTCCGAAAACCTTTTGAATCCCTTCGTGTTTCAAAGCTTCCTCAGCCTGAGCGACTAGATGGCTCGCGATTCCCATACGGCGGTAGTCGGGATGCACGCACAGGTGGTGGATGATTCCACGGCGGCCGTCATGGCCGCTTAGAATGACGCCGACAATATTGCCGTCCATAACGGCTGCAAAGCAGGTGGTTGGGTTGCGTTTCAAATATCGGTCGATTCCATCGCGGCTGTCGTCGACTGGATTCAACGCCCTGCGGCTCTGTTCCGTGCTGTTCCATAATTCGAAGATCGCGTCGTAATCGGCTATGGTGACAAGTCTCGTTGTATATTTCATCAATCAATCCTTCTTGTCATTTTCAAGGTCTTGCAAACACCATGCATTCCTTTGAATCGACAAAGCCAAGACTTTCATAGAAAGGATGCCCTGATGGTGTCGAATCCAGGCTAATCTCTGTCGCTCCATGATTCCATGCATCTTCCATCAGCATGGAAACCATTTTCTTTGCAACTCCCTGCCTGCGATAGGATTCCGATGTATAGACATTCATCAGATGCGCTCGTTTTCCGGTCGGATGGGAAAATGTTGGCATGAGCCAAATATAACAAATTGTCGCGCAACCTATGACATATCCTTCAGCAAGAGCCAGAATCGTCGTCTGATCTCCATTTTGAAAAAATACACGGCTGTCATGGATAAAATCTTCAGAAAATTGATAATCTGCATCCAAAGCATTGACCACCCTGAGCATTTCCAATCGGCTGCTCATCATCAGATCAATATCTTTTTCAGACGCAATCCTGTATTCTATTTCATACATCTTTCGTTTTCCTGATAAAATGTGCTAATCAGAAAATTAAAATTCATATCTTGTCCCATGTGAAAGCAAGAGACCGTCCATCAATTCTATACATAGAATAATTGTGTTTTCATCATTGAAATCAATATGTCCATTGTTGATCCATCCCGCAAATGCGTTTTTCAGCTTTTCGGCGATCTCACGATTTTCCGTTTTCCCTAAGTAGCCTAGATTGATACCTTTTCCATGAGCTGTAAACCACTCGCCTGCAATGGCGACGACAGGATTTTTCCCGATATGTCTCATTTTATTTGAGAGAGCATACGTAATTGTATAAAATGCACCTTTTTCATAGTACGCATTGACATACCGCACATAAGGAATGCCATTCTCAGTCGTCGCCAAGGCAATGACCGCGTCTTTTCCAAAACGCTCAATCATGATTTTTTCAGCTTCCGGACTCATGTGCTTCATCCATTAATGTTTTCCAGTCTTGATAAACTGGATCAATTTCTCGATATCGTCGAATTCATCATAGTCGCCCATGATTCCAGTCCGATGATAGACAATACCCGCCTGTTCATTTCGTTCCAGGCAGTCCAGCAATTCCTCCAGGCCGTATCTCCGGGCGAACTCCGCGAAAGCACGTGCCTTGATCTTGTTTGCGTACAAACCTTTGCGACATTGCATCGGCTCGCATTCATAACAGCCGCCGATGTTCTTTTCAATCACGCATTTTCTGTTTTCGCACCAATTCGCATTCTTGCACCATGGAAGCTCCAGAAAACCGTCCTGTTTGCATCCTTTGCATTGGACATTTTCTGAGCACAGACAACAGGCCAGTCCGCAGCGCGCGATTCCAAGTTCTCGTTTCATGGGTTGTTCCTTGTATATGATTATGTTTCTATTTTATAACGTTTGCAACGTCGCCAAATTGGTATCCGTATATGCTTTTGACAGAACAACCGTATAATTGTTCGTAAAGACTTCTTCACAAATTCTCAATTCCAGATTCTGCCTATGTCTAAAATGATTGACCAAGAATGCTTCTCCCATCAGTCCATTCTGTTTTGCATAGGGGGAATTATTGAAGAATCCCATCATCAGGGGGAACCACAATTCATTTCCTTTGTCATCGGAGCGTTCTTTGCGAATGACTTCCAGATTGCCGCGGATATCGTCGGTTTTTATGTAGATAATATGGAATTTATTGCCATTAAGCATGTTGCAGATGTCTTGATAGAACTCCATGATCTCATTGTCCGACGCGCATCTGAACAGAATCATGTCTTCGACGATGTTCTGGAACAGGGAGCATTCAAAGATCATGTTGTCTTGATTCCATGCCCTATATCGTGAAAGGACGATGGATTTGAAATCATCATATGAAACACGATTGTTATATATCTCATATTGTTCCAGATCCTTGTAGAATCCACGATTGGCCGTCTTGATTTTTGTATAGCAAATGATTTTCTTATCGCCTTCTGAAACTGTTTTTTCCTCTATTGACTGTCGCAAATCTGGATACTTTTCCAGAATCCCATGATATGCCGTTTCATCCATATAGGCGCACCACGACAGTTCAACAGGAGAGTACTCGCCTTCCCTGACTGCTATATAATTTGAGTGCAGTTCTGAAAGTTTCCGGACCAATGTGCTTTTGCCGCTTCCCTGCAAGCCTTCTATGAAATAATTCATGCTTTTTCTCTATCTCCAAAAATATCATGATAAACATCAGGTGTATCTGAAAAAATATACAAGAATATAATTAAAAATCAACAGCTTTCATGATCAAGGCAAAGCAGGACCTGAAATTCAAAGGTGTCAAATTGAATTGGTGGGATTCTTGCCTCACCATTCAATCTCCTTCGGAAAAATGTGAAAATTCACAATTTCTCGAATGAGATTTGCAAAATAATTTGCAAAAATAGGGGGGAGAATTTAAATTATTGTATATTCCAAAGGAGCGATACAATCATGATGATTGAAAGAGATATAACCAGAACCTTGTCCACATGGAAGGAATCACCTCAAAGAAAGCCTCTGTTGCTGAAAGGAGTCCGTCAATGTGGGAAATCTTGGATTCTTGAGCATTTCGGAAAGACTCATTTCAGAAATGTTGTCACATTCAACTTTGAGAAGAATCCAGAAATAGCCGCATTCTTTACTGGTTCATTTGAGCCAAAGAGAATCTTGGCTCAGCTTGCCGCTTATTCAGGGCAATCAATCATTGCACAGGAGACATTGATAATATTCGATGAAGTGCAGTTATGTCCACGTGCCTTGAACTCACTGAAATATTTCTGCGAGGAAGCACCTGAATATGCGATTGCATCGGCAGGTTCGCTCATTGGCATAACGATAGCCTCCCAAGAAGGTTTTCCCGTGGGCAAAGTTGAAATCATGGAAATGCATCCATGTTCATTCAACGAATACCTGCGAACAGTGGCGCCAAGCCTTTTAGATTATCTACAGACAATTCCCCTGGAGCCACTTGCGGATGCGTTCACGGTAAAACTCAATAGTTATCTGCGTGAATACATCGCTGTAGGAGGAATGCCAGCCGCCTTGAGCACGTTCATAGACACACATGATGTTTGGGCGGCGGACAGAGTGCTTGATTCTGTCATGCAGGCATACGAATCTGATTTCTCAAAGCATATACCATCGAAGGATATTCCAAAACTTTATATGATATGGCAGTCAATTCCATCGCAGTTCGCACGGGAGAATCGCAAGTTTATTTATGGCGAAGTCCGCAAAGGCGCGAGAGCAAAGGATTTGGAAGATGCGATGCAATGGCTTCTGAATGCCTCCATGATTCGCAAGGTTGAACTGGCTGAAATTCCTGAACTGCCACTTGCCGCCGTGGCGGACAGGAAGATTTTCAAACTATACCCTTCTGACGTCGGAATCTTGAGGAAATTGGCGAAGTTGTCGCCGACGGTGATTCTCGATAGCCATGACATCTTTTCTGACTTCAAGGGGCGGCTTGCGGAGAATCTCGTTTTGGAGCAATTGCTCGCAATGGATTATTCGCCTATTTGCTATTGGTACAATCCAGATGGACAAGCTGAAGTTGATTTTCTTATACAGGATAATGATATTGTTATCCCTGTCGAGGTCAAATCAGGGATGAACCTTAATGCGAAATCCCTTCGCATTTTCCGTGAAAAATATAATCCACAAATAGCGATACGCTCGTCGCTGAACAATCTCAAATTTGACAACGGCCTTCTTAACATACCACTCTACCTTCTTGGCGAATTGCCAAGGCTGCTTCAAATGGCAAGAGCCAAGCAATAAGTCGAACCATTTATGGACAGTAATTTTCTAATATATCAATAATGTTGTCTTGATAAATATTTCCATGCAAGGCTTTTCCATCAGGTTCAATGGAAACGGACTTGACATCTCTGGGATCGTCTTCGTATGGATTGACATATTCTTTTGACAAATCAAAATAGTCTTTGAGATAAATCCGCGCGTTTCCCTCCGGCCAGATGACATTTCCTGTTCCCAAGCCAAATCCGACATCTGTAAACAGCTTGAGGATTTCCCGTGTCTTGACATTGTAAGGATTGTTGTCGTCTTGACTGACAAGCCATGCGGGAGACAGTTCTGTTCTGATTCCTGCATTTTGGATACATTTTGCAAAAGCCATGACCGGTTCAACAGGAATCGTCTCTTGATGAAACGCATCCACTGAAAGCAAGAGACGATTCAGACCGTTTGCGGCCAGTTGCTCGGCCACTTCTTGAATCCGCTTTTCATCCTTGCTGAAGTATCCGTTGGTAATCAAATCCCGTCGTCTGATTCCGGCCTTCTTACTCGCTTTGAATATTTTGCAAACATCCTCCGGATAAAGAAGCGGTTCTCCACCGAAAACCATCAGGGAGTCGATCTTGTAAACACGGCAAATCTCATCGACCGCTTTTGCGGCGCATGTGCCATCCAGATGCTCTGTGAATCCTGCATGGTCTCCTTCCGAACAATGCTTGCAATGACCTGTGCAGGCAAGAGTCACCAAGACTTCGATTCGATTGAGATTTTTGACGTATTCATTCATGAGTTTGTGTTTTTCCAAAAAGTCCAGTGGGATCCTTTCCCGTAACCGACCTTCTCGTAAAACGGATTGCTGCCGCCGGTCATATGCGTGGCGTCCAACGCTTTCATCCTATGATAGTGCTTCGAAAGAGCCGCCGCCGCAAGTCCTTTCCGTCGATGCTTCGGTGCTGTGCAGAGCGGTTCCATATAGGCTAAATGATTCTCAGGAACCCACCATATACCTGAAAAACAGGCATAGTCTTCATTATCATCAGCGATAACGAGATTGAACTCCGGCGTCGCGTGCGGCGATGGCGACATCCATGGTCCAATCACGCCTTTGTACGATTTTGCAGGTGTCCTTTCATATGATTTATCTTCTTTGTCCCATCCATCAAAACTGCCGTCATGGTCAAAACCATCCCAACATAGCTTCGCTAACTTATAAATATCAATGTTTTCCGTTTCTACAAAATGATATCCGTCAGGCAGTTTGTAATCGAGTTCATTTCTGAAATCAAAAATCCTGTCGTCAAATTCATGGACCATTTTATAGCCATGTTTTGAGGCGGCTTCCTTCAGAAATTCCTGTCCGTTGGAAAGAACCAGCTGTTGTTTGTTTTCCCAATTCGGCATGGTTGTCATGGCATAGTCAATGAGTTCATCCGCGAGGAACTCATAGCCTTTTCGGACATTGAAGTATATGTCCGTCACGGGCGATTCATAATAGACAAACGCCACGACTTTGTCACCGTCGAACCACAGCCTGTCGAGAAATGTATATGACAAATCCATCCATGACGATTGGAGGGCATGCTCGAAGAACGGGGCGGGCATTCCGCCACCATTCTCCCGATCATAGACATCGACAAGAAAATCCCATACGAGATTGACATCCGATAATAACTGAAACTGTTTCGTCGTCATGCTCATTGTTTGGACAAACAAGCCATATCTGTTATTGAATTTGTCAGAGCTTCGTCAACCTGCTTTTCAGCAGCGGAATTCCTTCATTCATCCACCATTCGTTATCGATACCGCCGGAACTCATGCCGCCATGGGCAAACTGCTTGATTACGGCAAAATCGCCGTATTCATTGGTCAACGCCTTGCCTGAGAGAGAAAGGTATTCCTTTTTGATCCAATCCTCCAGTTCGTCCGGAGAAATCATCTCCATATTTTCCGCGAGTTCTTTTAAGTGATTCCAAAAATACGGATCTCCCCTGAATCCCCATTGTTTAGGCTTTTCTTCAAATATTTTTGACAGTTTCATTTTCTTACTCCTTCAAATTAGAGATGTGACCTGCAAATTTCTTATCTGTTGATGAAATTGCAACAGTCTTATTTTAGCATTGTTATAATCTGTGATTTTCAGAACCAGCCTTGGCGCCGGAGGCCGATGAATCCTGCTTGTTTTTCATATTCTTTTTTTAATCAGAATCTTAAGCATTTTTGTCGGCCTCGGCGGCAAGGCTATCTGAGAAAAATCGGTGTAATCTGTGTGATCTGTGGTTTCCTTAACATAGACATTTGAACAGTTTTGAAA
>JAGCSE010000198.1 GCA_017964325.1 Victivallales bacterium
ATTCATGGTTCAACCGCTTCAGAAAACTTCTCGTGAGATACGAGAAGACCACGGCGTCATACGAAGCTCTGCTTCAGATGGCCGCCACCGTGATTATTTATAGAAAACTAGGCGTTATTTACGGATAAGCTCTTAAGCTTTCAGCTTTGGGCTTTTAGCTCATGATATTGTCGTTTCAGCCCAGTTGTCTATGCGGCCTTTCGACGAATCAAAATTCACGCCGACCAGCACGATGGGCAAGCCGCAATTCTGGAATTTTTCATAATAACGGCGGTCCATGATCTGGCCGATGGCAGTTTCTGCTGTCTTGTTCAGCTTGAATTCGAAGATATACACCGCCTTCGCAGTGCGGATATACGCATCGATACGTCCTTCGTTCGTGCAGGATTCGGCTTCGACAGATGTGTCCAAAAACTTGAACACGACAAAGAATATGGTCTGATAATATTTCTCGTGAGGAATGTGAAGTTCGTATGATATATTCGCAAGGAACGACTGGAAAAGTGTCATGAAACGAGGCAGGTCATCCTCGCGGATGGCCGAGCGGAATTGCCGGGCCATGGCCCACGACTCATCACTTTTCCTCCCGCCTGCGAAGGACTCGATAAGACGTCGGCTGAAAGTCGCCTGCACTTCCTTGTCAGGGAAGTCAAGACGGTACTGCATGCCGTCCTCGTCGCACCGCACATCTTTGATGGTAAGATAGCCAGTCTGCCACAGCAATCCTGTTATGTCCAGACAATCAAGCTCGTAGGTGGAGAAGATGCTTTCGTCGTACCAGGCGGCCAATGCCGCCTCATAATCGTATTCTCTTTCCCGCGAGAGCGTTACGAGAAATCCAGGAGTTCCGGTGTCATCCCAGTAGTTTGAGAATCTATATCCCTGATTGAAAAATTTCGAGATGGAGATGGGATTGCAGACATGTATCGTGTCGTCGGAGAAACGGTAGCCATCGTACCATTTCAGAAGTTTCCGCATCAGTTCCGTCTCGGGGAGACCGTTCGCCTCCGCCGCCAGCGGGATGCGATCGGCGAAATATCCGCGGATCTCCGCCTCCGTGAAGCCCAGCATGCCCGCGTAGTCGGCTTGGAGCGTGATGTCCGTCAGGTTGTTCAGTTCCGAAAACAGCGAGACATGCGCGAACTTGCTCACCCCCGTGATGAACGCGAAGCGGATAAGGCCCTCGTATGTCTTTACAACACCGTAGAATCCTTTGAGAACGGACAGGATGTCTCTCTGCTGCTCCTTATTCTCGTTCTCAACGTTGCCCAGGATTGGCTTGTCGTATTCATCGACCAAAACCACCGCGCTGCCTGTCTCCGAAGCCTTCGCCGCGTCCCGGATAAGGTTTTCGAAGCGAATGGAGGCGCCTTCCCCGCGTAGCCCCAGACCAAGTGTGTCAGCCGCCACTTCCAGCAGATGGTTGAGATAGACCTCCAGTTTCTCCGGCGTCTTTGCCGTGCACGCGCCAAAATCCAAGTGGATGACGGGGTATCGCTTCCAATCGTAGTCCGCCTTGTCGATGGCCAGCCCTTTGAAAAGTTCACGCCGCCCCTGGAAAACCGCCTTCAGCGTCGAGATCAGCAACGACTTACCGAAACGACGCGGACGGGACAGGAAGAACTCGTCCTTCCCCCCCTCCACGAGCTTCCAGACGTAGTCCGTCTTGTCAACGTAAAGGAAATCCTTTTCGATGATTGACGGAAAATCATACGTGCTGGTATTGATTCTTTTCATGTTCCCCCCGCATGCAGGCTGGTAATGATGGCTGTCTAATTCTCCTTTTAATATATATTCATTGCCATATTTGACAAGTCCCTATCACAGAGGGAACATCCCCGCCGACGGCGGGGATGTCATCGGGACTTCCACTTTTGAAATTACCTCTGGAAGTAAACAAGCCTACAAATATCCCTTCAAGATATCCTTATAGCTGTCAATGATGAACTGGACCTCCTCGTCCGTGAGACGTGTGTGGAGCGGAAGGGTGATTTCGTTGACAAAATGCGCGTAGGAGTTCGGGAAAGCGGCGATGTCGAAGCCGAGCTTTTTGTAGCCGGTCATCATCGGCAGCGGCTTGTAGTGGACGTTGCAGGCGACACCGCGCTCCGCCATTTTCACAATGATGTCCGAACGCTGCTCCAGCGTGATATTCGGAATGCGCGTCAGATAGAGATGACCTGACGACTCATAGCCATCCGTATAATGCGGCAGTGTCTCAAAACCAAGTGGCTTCAGGGCGGCATCATAACGGGAAACGATTTCACGACGGCGTTTGAGCATGCCCGGATAGCGGTCCAGCTGGCGGAGGCCGACGGCCGCCGTGATATCCGTCATGTTGCATTTGTACCATGGGCCGACGATATCGTATTCCCATGCGCCGAGCTTCGTCTTCGCGAGGGCGTCCTTCGACTGGCCGTGGAGGGAGAAGAGCTGTGTCTGCTTGTAGATGGCGTCGTCATCGATGCCTGGGAAGCCTTTCCATGTCATCGCGCCGCCTTCGGCGGTGGTCAGATTCTTGACGGCGTGGAAGGAGAACGATGAGAAATCGGCGATGGAACCGACGGGACGGCCGTGCCATGACGCACCGAAGGCATGGGCGGCGTCCGTCAGGATCGCAATGCGCCCCAATGATTTCTGCAGATTGAAGGGCAGATCCATTTCGGATGGCTTGAAGATGTCGCGATGGCGTTCGACGATGTCGAACAGGCGGTCGTAGTCGCAGGGGATGCCCGCCAGATCGACGGGAATGATGGCCTTCGTCCGTTCATTGACGGCGACTTCGACCTGCTTGTAGTCCATCTCCAGGCTGTCCTTCTGGCAGTCGATGAGCACCAGTTTCGCCCCGACATGGCAGACGACGGAGGCGGATGCCGTGTAGGTGTATGCAGGCACGATGACTTCATCGCCCGAGCCGATGCCCATGAGACGCAGCGCCATTTCCGCACAGGCGGTC
>JAGCSE010000199.1 GCA_017964325.1 Victivallales bacterium
AGTCGGTGTCGATGCGCGTGCATTTGTTGTCTGTGAAGAGGATCGTGTTGGAGGCGTTCTTGATGGCGCTCAATTTGCAACCTTTGTCCAGACGGTTGCTTTTGTCGTTTTTGCAGGACTGGTTGATGGCATAGGAGACTTCCCAGCCGGACTGCAGTTCGTTTACGCCTGTGTCATGGACGACGGCCTGGAAGTTGACGGAGGACGACGGGCATTTCCACACTTTGCGGTCACCGAGGTACTTGGTATATACGTACATGTTATAGACGCGGTAGTAACCATCGTAAGTAGTACCGTTACCACCTCCATCCAGCGGGTAGAAGTTTGCGGACAACGTGCCTTCAAAGTCGTCTGCGTACATCAACTGGGCCGTGCCGATCTGCTTCAGGTTGGACGTGCAGGAGATGGACTGCGCTTTTTCACGGGCCTTCGACAACGCGGGCAGCAGCATGGCGGCCAAGATGGCGATGATTGCGATCACGACCAGCAGTTCGATCAGGGTGAAACTCTTTTTATTCTTTTTCATTTCCTAACTTTTCTTTGATTGTTTTTGTTCGTTTGTTCTCAAAGATTAACGAAAAAATAATCTTTATTGTGTGAAATATACATAAATTTTTCTTAATGTCAAATACATTGAGTATTTATAAACCATATATTCGCCCAAGAACTACCTCCTTCATGTACTTTATCCTTGATAACCACTATTAGATGTGGCATTGGAATACACCTTTATGTTAAAAACACCATTCTTTTATGTTAAAGACACCATTCTTTTTCCTTTCAGTTGTTATTCAGTGCAAACTTCTCCCCCTCATTTTTGCCTTCGGAGATTTTGTTTTTCCCTATTTGTCACGTCGGTCTTCCTCCTCTGCGAACATGGTGCGAGGGCTGATGGAGAATCCCCGCGCGTCCAAGAACACGGCGGAAATGAATTGTATTCCGTGATTCTGTCATTATTTTATGTCCATCATCCAGACCATCATGGCCGCCCTGTACATGTGCCGGGCGAAGGCAGACAAAAAACAACCTAGAGGAGGCACGTGCGATGTCAATCCAGAAGACCTATGAGTTCATCAAGAATGCGGGAACGTATTATCTGGCGACCGTTGACAAGGACCAGCCCCGGGTGCGCCCCTTCGGCACCATCCACATCTTCGAGGGCAAGCTCTACATCCAGACAGGGCGCAAGAAGAGCGTCGCGCAGCAGCTACTCGCCAACGGCAGGGCGGAGATCTGTGCCTTCAAGGACGGCTCATGGATCCGCGTTTCCGGTGTCCTCGTTGACGATCCGCGCCGCGAGGCAAAGGCCTCCATGCTTGGTGAATACGCTTCACTGCGTAAAATCGGCTATTCGGAGGATGACGAGAACACAATGGTGCTTTACTTCAAGCCCGGCACCGTCACAGCCATCATTAGCTCCTTTGCTAATCCGCCAATCAAGATGCAGTTCTAGTGAGATATTGAGAAGTATTTCTGCTATAATCTGCTTTTTAGGAATGATGGATGAGGAGAAGTCTCAAAGTCGGTGTATAGTAGTGCAAACTTACGGTAACTGATACCAAACTTTGCACCGATATGCAATATGACTCTTGTTTTATTATTATTGAATAAGGAACGATATACTATGATCATATCATCAACCAAATCAACTTTGTTTCTTTTTTTTCTTTGCATTGTAGTTGAACTCTTCGCGGGAGATTATCTCGGTCCTGATGTAACAGTACAAGGAAATACATATCTTCGTGCAGAAGAAGACAGAGGCGATACATTTCAGAGCATAGGCACTGTAAAATTCACTTTTCAACAAGCAGAAGGTGAGAAAGGGGGATATTTTAAATATGAATATACACGAGTTTATAGAACTATAAGCAATACACTTGAAAAAAAAGTAAAATGGTCAAAATGGATTAATGATAAATCTGCAAAAAAACAAGGATTTGTTTTTATCCTTGGCAATTTTATGAATATGCGTCCTGGAACGGAATTTACACTAGCCTCATGCCTTGATGAAAAAAGGGAACCAGCCCAATGGAAAGGATTATATGTGCTGAAGTTTGAAAATGACCACACCAGTCCGTCAGGGAAAAAGTATAGATGTTATTCTTTGGTCAGACATGATGTTTTTGTCAAGATGAAGAAGAAATACGACAGTACCTTTTAATAGGACAAGTAATAGCAAAGATGGATTGATAAAACACTAGACACGCAAATGAGAATGAAAAATCGGGAATAATTGAAGAAAAAGTTTTTCCCATGAATGAGTATTTTCATGCTTCTCATCTACATGTTTTCAGGCTTTAGAAATCAAACAGAATAAATTTTGGGAGAAAAAATGAGTTTTGAAGAGATTTATTTGTTGGTTAATATTGTATTATGTATTTTGTCTTTTATCCTAGCTGCTATTTCTGTTGTTACAATTATAATATCCTTAAAGCAGAATAATAAGATGATACATGAAATGCAAAAAGAACATGAGTTTTCTTTACAACCAATTGTAGACTTTTCAAACACTACATTTGTTATTGAAAAACCACGGTTATTCTATACCTGTCCTGAAGATGAATATTCTATCCAATCGAGATTCTATTTTCAGGCAGATGTGAGAAATATTTCTCCTGCTGTTGCTGTAAATTTTATTTGTTTTGGAGTAATAGGGGTAGTTAATGGTGAGAATATGAGTTTTTTGGTTGACCAGTGCTCAGAAAAGATAAATATACTCGCAGATAATTCAGAGAAAATTAATTTTATGTTTTCGGAAGGGGATTTGGACTTAGTTTTTAATAATCTTAGAGAGAAAATGAGCACAATGCTACCACAGTGCCAATTAATTGCCGTGTTTAGAAATACAGCAGGAGGAGCTTTCCGTATGAAAAAGCGATATCTTATTAGTCCTAAAGAGAATGTAATGGATGAGATAAGAAAATGGCATTCAATAGTTTCATCTGCTCAGGTTGATTATAAGGAAGGGTTAAAATGTTTAAGTATGAGCCATGGTAAAGATGATGAAAAGTTTAATGATTTAAAAGAAATCATCAACCAAAGGGGTGGAGATAATAAAGAAATACTAATTGATTGTGTAGAATTAGATGAGTTTTTTACGTATGAACCGATTTCCATAGAAGAATACACAAAAATAGTAGGAAATGCAGTTTTCCCAACTTATGTTGGGAATAGACAAAGTGAGTGTTTATTTAAGGAAGACAGCAAATGAATTAGTAAAATGGGGTAACTATGCAATTATGAATAATGATTATAGAGGTTAAAAGTTTTTTATGAACTTAATTAAGTAATTGAAACATTATTGAAAAAATAGAAATAAATTAATAACTTGGTATTTCATCGCAACTGAATGTTTGACAAATTATATAATCATTAAGAAATGAACTTCTTCATGGATATATAACTTGGATAGAAAATTGAAATGGAAATAATTACACTAAATGTGTATTTCTTGTTTTTGGCTTCATGTCTGAAATCGTTTACTGTTACCTTTGTGTGAAGATTTCGTTTTTTGTGTATTCATGGTAGAAAGCGAAAAAAGAGGCGGAGAAGGTCAAACTGCTCCTAAAATACTTTTCTCAACGTCCGAAAAGCGTTTTTTTATTTATATAACTCTATGGAAACAAGTAATTTGTGACTTATGCCCTGCGGGGGGGATGGCATGGGACGAAGAATCAAAATTCTCTGAAAAATCTCCAGCATTTTGGCCTGAAACGCTACTTTGGAAAGAATTTTACGATTTTACATAGACGGTTTAGAATATTCATCACCAATCACTTCTCTGGCAGGAGGATAACATCGTCCCAGAGGACGCGCCCCTTGGTGGGCACGCCATGGACGGTGAGGAGAACCACCATCCCGTCCGTGCGGATTTCAATATTGTGGAAGACCGCGCGATACCATTGTCCATTCGTGGGGCCAAGTGTGTAGAGCTGGGCATTGAAACCGCCGGGAATGAACCAGATGTTCGCGCCGTCTGCGCCGTCCAGAGTTTTGACTGCGCAATATAACGCATATTTCTTGTTGGTATCCAGTCCCTTCGGTGCACTCATCACCATTCGTGCCCAACCACGTTCAACGACGGTGATCTCGCCGCATTTCTTGCCATGATAGGCTTCTCCTTCAAGGACATTGAAGCGGTATTCGCCCCAACGGGTGTCGTGGCCGATGCCGTCCATGCCTTTTTCAAAGTCGCCGTTCGTGAGGAGATTCTCGGCTCGCATCTGGTCGGTCACGACATCCTTCGCGCAGGGCATCCACTGTTCCATGACTCCGTGGAGTTTATCCAGCTGGCTACGTTCGAAGGCGATGCGTTCTGCGATGCGCGGATTGTCCGCCAGTTTGGCGGCCTGTTCAAGGAGTTCGTTCGCTTGGCGATCGATAGGTGCGATGTAGTCGGAGATGGAAGTCAAATCGAGAAGATTTTGTCCATGCTCGACCATGCATTCCTCAAGCAGGAGATAGTACTGCTCCATCGGGGCAGAAGCACTGCCGAACGTCTTGGCACAGAACTCTTTGAGCAGTTCCTTCCAATCCAAATCGGGATTCCAGGCGAGTTTCCCTCGCAGATACTCCTGCAGGGGCGACGGATGGATGCCTTCCGGACAGAGCCCCGCCAGTTTGAGGTCGCGGTAGAGCTTGATGTCTTCGGCGAAAACCTTCGCGTAGGGATGTGGCCAGCCGACGAAGTGCGTTTTCGCCCACAATTCGTAGATATAGACGCGCCCGGGGTACGCTTTCGCCCATTTGGTCAACTGCTCGTAGAACGGGCGGTTCGACTCGTCAGTCAGCGGTCGTGCATAGTTGCGCGTATTATAGACGATGCCGAAGCAGAGGTTGTCCGGCAGGGGGAAGCTAGGCAGATCCTTATGTGCGCCGTAGCTAAGACAGAGCACCGTCACTGCAGGATCGAATTGACGGATTGCCTCTGCGGCCTCGGCGGCGAAGCGGAAAAACTGTTCGGAGACGGTCGCCCCGTAGGCCTTGCATGCATCGCACTCGCACCAACCGTTGCCGTCATTGGTTTCCAAAGGAACCATGCGCATCTGCGGATTCGCTTTGAGGTATTTCAAAATATTGTCGATAAAGCACTTGCGGACTTCCGGATTTGAGATACAGAGCTGATGGTGGATCAGTGAGGGATTGCGGTCGAAATCGGGTTTCAGACGTTCGCCTTTCACCAGCGGATTCCATTCAGGATGCTCCTTCAACGTTTGTGGTGGAATCCAGAAGTGCCAACTGTGCGAGATGAAGAAAGGCTCCACACCGTATTTGCCCTGCATCCCCGTGTCGTACCACCCTGGCGGATTCTGGAGGCGATAGTTCAGACGGTTCAGCCCCATCCACGCGAAAAGCGCGGTGTCCGACTGGTGGTGGTGCACGGCGCGGATGCGGAAGAAAGGCTTCGAATGCTCATCGCATTCCTCCACTGTAAGCGTCTTGCTCTGCGGGATATCCCGCCACAGACGGTCCGGATGCGGCCAGAAGACGTTCAGACGCTCCAGCAATGCGTCCACGCCATAGAGGGATCCGGAGCTTCCGCAGCCGTCGATGTGGATATGCGTTGGAGCGACGGTCAGGCGGTATTCCCCTTCGGTAGAAAAGGCGCATTCCAGGAAGATTGGTTTGAGGTCCTTTAGGTCTCCGACGGAAGGCAACGGCCCGCCGGGCTTCCAGCCCGACAGAAAACCTTTGTCGTATGCCTTAGTCAGAATCGGCAGTTCTGCGCCCGTCATTTGGAGCACGTAGTCGCGCAACTGCATCGCACCAGTGGCAGTGGTACGGTCATTCCAACGGCTTATTACAATTGCGGAGACGGGACGACCGTCCTCCACTAGCACAAATGGTTCGGCGAGCGCCACGGCGCAAAAGAAGAAAAGCAGGGCACAAAGAAAGTGTTTCATGGCTGGAAAAGAATGGATAACAATACGGAAGATTCATTGGGTGCAATGCCCAAATACGGATTATTACGTAATATGGATGTTAATTGAATAATTTCAAACTTGAAAACGAGTGGCTCTTAAACGTGAAATTACTCAGTGTCTGCTGATTAATGCCGACAATCCTAACATAGCATCTAAATTCCTTTCGCCGCCATGCGGCTTGAAATTTGCATCTTTGATGACTTTTGAGAGCCGTGTCTAACCACTAGCCACTAACCACTAGCCACGCCTTTGATTTGCGGCATCTGCGATACCGCGGTCGCACTGGAGTGCGACCCTCCCGACTGACCACTAACCACTAATATGGCTTTTTTGCAGGGACTAGCTTGAAACGGTCCAGATTGAGGCCGCCGCCTTTGTCGTTGACGAGTTCGATGCGGTGTTCGCCGGATGTCAGTTTGAGCAGGACAGGCTTGTCGTCAATGACAGGATAGATTTCCTTGAAATCATTGGTCTTGCCGCTCCATCCGCCTGTACTGGGGAACTTGAAGGAGCCGTAATCCTTGCCATCGACTTTGACGATTCGCCGGACGCCTTCAAAAATATCGCAGCAGGCCTTGAGCTGAAGGAGATAGGTGCCGTCCTGCGGGACGGTGACGTTCCATGCGAGGCTGTGTCCGTCTGAATCCCAGTACATGAGGGCGAGGCCGTCCGAACCGACTTTTGTGACGGCCGCGACCTTGTTGGCGTCCTTGTTGACAAGCGTTTCTTTCGTAAAGTCTTCCGCCTGAACGACGATGGCCTTGTCAAGCTGAGGCTTGTAGGCGGAGACGTCGGGAGCCTGATAGAAGTATTTGGCCAGTTCGGGCGGGGCGTTTCCCGCCGAAAGCGTCATGGTGATGGTGCCTTTCTGGACTGGTTTGTCCATGAAAACGCCTATCCGGTTGGGGCCGAGGGCTCCGAATTGGCAGACAATCCGCTCTGATTTGGTCGTAAACGGAGCGTCCGCCGTGATTTGGATATTCATGCACCTGTCTTCGCGGTTGTAGATCGTGCACTTTTCTGGGGATAGGATGAAGACATGTTCATTGCTGATGAGGGCGGTGCTGAAGTCTTTGGGCTCCGTGAATTCGACGGCGTCCGTCAACGTGATCGTCTTGTTCGGGCGGTTGAAGACGAATGTGCGGATAAGCGACTTGAGTTCGGGAACGTCGTATGCGGATGTGAAATCGATGACGAGCGTATCCTGTTCATCCGTCATTTCCGTCTTGATGACTTTTCCTTGTGCCTGGGGACCAGGGGATTGCAACTTTCCCGCGACGACGGGGACGGGATGTCCGAAAGAGTTGAGCTTGTTGAACGTGTAGCGTTTGTCGCTGAAAACGTCCCGCGTGTAGGCTTCGCCGCCTGGGTCAATGACGAAACGGCAGCTGTTCCAGGAGACGACGAAGGAGCCGACGTCGTTGTGGTTGTGGTGTTCGGCGTTGTGGCCGCCTTTGATGGCGGCGCCGAAAACGCGTCCTTTTTCATCCGTGTCGCGGAAGACATAGATGCCCGCCTGCGGGAATTCCGAGCGGATGTGATAGGGCGCGTCTTCAGGCAGGGCCTGACTGTATTGCGTCTCGTCATCGAAGGCGATCAGCGGCATGAAGGGGAAGCCGACATCCAATACCTGCCGTGGCTTGAGGCGTTTGCGAAGAGCCTGCGGCCAATGGCGCTGGATGAGGACAAGATGTTCGATGGACGGCTGGATGTTGACATTGCAATCCGCGAAGGCGGGGGCGATGCCGTCTTCAATCTGGATGTTCTTGGCGAAAGCGGCAATTTTTCCGACTTTGGGATTCGCGAAGATGTTCACTTTGCCGCCTGTGTTTTGCAGGATGTGTTCGCCCATGGCGAGGAAATGGCCGAATCCGTAGCCCCAGTAGCCAAGCCCCTCGGAACAGTATCCGTCATCCGTGAAGCCGGAAAGGAAATTCGCCTGCGCAAATTCAGACGCCACAATGACTTCCGCCCGTATCAGCTTGTCATCCGCAAGCGTGAGGATGCAGTTGACCATGTTGCCCGGGCAGACGGCGGTCCAATTGTTCGTGCCGTACATCCAACCATGTCCGTATGTGTCGCCCGTGTGGAGCATGGCGACGAAGGGATTGATGGAGCGGCGGAAGACCTCCTGTTTCAGCAAGGCGCGTGTCTCCGGCTTCAGTTTGTCTTGAAACAGCCAATCGACGGTTGCAAGATTGGAGGCCCGTTCCGATGCGAAAAGATCTGAATACAAGCGGGTTCCATTGAAATTCGTAAGCCCCGAATCATGGGCGGGGACGACCCAGCTGCGTTCATGAAGGATGGCGTTGATTTCGCGTTCGAGGGCTGGCAGGAAGCGCCCCTTGTTTTCAATGCCTTCCGCGACGGCGAAGGTGAACAGTCGGTATGTCCGTTCATGGTAAGGCTTTTCGTATGTCCCGCGGTCGCCTTTTTCCAAGAACAGCATGTAGTCTTCGTCCTTCAGTTCGGGCGGTTCGGACTTCATGAACGTGGCCGCCCGCTCGATGATTTTATCCGAATCGGTTGGATTGGGGAGATGGTCCCATTTGTCACGGCGAGTGACGGGATAGCCGACACCTTGCGGCTTGTCCGGCAGCCAGTCATAGACTTGCCAGACTTTTACCGGAGCGGGGGCCGGAAAACCGGAATAGGAGAGATAGGGGATTTTTTTCGTTTCGTCCGGCGTGAGTTCATAGAGGGTGAAATCATCAAACGCATCGTTGACTTTTGCATTGCCGGGGGAATGGATCCAGAGCTGCGCGGTGGCGGCGTTTTTGCAGGCGATGAAATAGAGGCTGTTCAGCGTCCATTCAAATGTGTCCTGCATGCGCAGGACGATTTCGCCGCGTGTTTCGCGGGCGGGCTGCATGTTACCGTTTTCATTGAAGACCTGCACATAGACACTGGTTCTGTCCAAACCGCCTGGCAGTCTTTTCGACCAGAAATCAAGCCTGTATCCAACGCCCGGTTTGACATGGAAGGGGGGGGAATAGGTGCTTGAACCACCTTTCCCTTCGGAATTTAGGACATGAAGGCCAAAATTGCCTGAACGCGCGGCCGCCGCATCCACGGAAGCGAGAGCGTTGCGGTTCTGCCAGCCATTGAATTGCTGTTCAAAATCGAAATTGGACACATGGACGACAGTCTCCGCGAAGACGCATGAGACCAAAAGCAGAAATGACAGAATATGTTTGTTCATTCTTTCGAATCCTTATAATATTAATGCTATATAATAGTATTGCCAACGACGTCCGATTGGTTTGATACTTCCTTCACATGGTTCTTTGGAAATATCCGCCAGACCGCGCCGCCGCCCAGAGCCGCCAGCGGAATCAGCAGTAGATTCCAGAGAATCATGGCTTTCACATCACGGAAGCGCGGATGGAAGTCATGTCTGGCATATTCTGCATGGATGGCGGGGGGCATTTGGTCGATGTTGGTGTTTGGGGCGAAGCGGTCGCGGAGTTCCATGCGGTAATGCCATCCGCTCCAAATCGTTGTGACGGCAATTGGCAGGATGACAAACGGCAGGGCGAGCAACCATACGAAGAAAAAATGCTTTCTATGGCGCAACAGAATGGCGGCATAGACGAACCATGCCATTGCCAATGGGACGAGCAGCCACAGGCGGCATTCATAGATGACCTTGAATATTTTAAGGCTTGCGGGAATTTCCATAGCTTTTCATCTTCGGGAAATACTGGATATTCTGGTATAGTGCTTTATTAACATATTGTTTTTTTCTGTATTGCAAATTATTCTATAAAAAACATTCCAGAGTCTCCAGAATATCCAGAGCCTCTAAAGCTTCCAGTATCCCCAGAAAAACTTTGCGGCTTGGGGCATTTGTATTCAGTAAAACCTGTTGAAGAAATTCGGAAAAAGGTTGCTCCTGCATTCATGGCTGTTATGTTTAAAAAATCAGGGAGGAATTTATAGTAAATTTTTCTAAAAACTGAAAATCTGCACCGTATTGTGCCCCCCTTGGCATTGGGGGCAATTTTTACGTATCAAAGAAAACTAACCGAAATAATTCTCAAATCAATGGAGAAGCATTTCAGGGCTGTTTGGACGAAAAGTAAGGGGAATAATTGAAAAAGCAGATTGACACATTAAATTTATAAAGATGTTTTTTGCAGTCGTGCCGTGGACAAGAAGCGGCGAGTGTGAATGTAGTTGAAAAAGCGAAGGGAACCGATGAACACACACGAAGTAGATCAGATGTGCTGCGTGGCCCAGGGATGCAAACATGGTGCAGCCCCGATTCCGCAGGAAGGACAGTGGACACAGGCGAAAGAAATCGCGGACATTTCCGGCTTTACGCACGGCATTGGTTGGTGCGCTCCTCAGCAGGGCACCTGCAAGCTGTCGTTGAATGTCAAGAAGGGCGTGATTCAGGAAGCATTGGTTGAGACGATTGGCTGCAGCGGCATGACGCATTCAGCGGCCATGGCTGCTGAAATCCTGCCTGGCAAGACGATTCTTGAAGCGTTGAACACGGACTTGGTGTGCGATGCCATCAACACCGCGATGCGCGAACTGTTCCTCCAAATTGTCTATGGACGTTCGCAGAGCGCCTTCAGCGAAAACGGGTTGGCGATTGGCGCGGGCTTGGAAGATTTGGGCAAAGGTCTTCGTTCGCAGGTCGGCACGATGTACGGAACGCTTGAGAAGGGCCCGCGTTATCTTGAGATGGCCGAAGGCTATGTCAAGCAGGTCTTCCTGGACAAGAACGATGAGATCATCGGCTATGAATATGTGAAGCTCGGCGTCATGATGGAAAACATCAAGAAGGGCATGGACGCCAATGAAGCGTTGGCGAAGGCCACGGGCAAATATGGTCGTACCACCGCCGAAGATGGTGCCGTCAAGAGCATTGATCCGCGCAAGGCATAAGGAGAATAACACCATGGCACTTTTTGAATCATACGAACGTCGTGAACCGCAGATTCTTGCGGTTTTGAAGAAATATGGCATCAACAGCGTCGAAGAATGCCGCGAAATCTGCAAGGCGAAAGGCTTCGATCCCTACGAAATCACGGAAGGCATCCAGCCGATTTGCTTTGAAAATGCGAAGTGGGCTTACACGGTTGGCGCCGCCATCGCCGTGAAGAAAGGCTGCAAGAAAGCCGCTGACGCGGCCGAAGCCATCGGTGAAGGTCTTCAGGCCTTCTGCATCCCCGGCTCCGTCGCTGACGACCGCAAGGTCGGTCTCGGCCATGGCAACCTCGGCGCGATGTTGCTCCGTGACGAGACGAAATGCTTCTGCTTCCTCGCCGGACACGAATCGTTTGCCGCTGCTGAAGGCGCAATCGGCATCGCGAAAAAGGCCAACGTCGTCCGCAAAGAACCGTTGAAAGTCTGCTTGAACGGACTTGGCAAGAACGCCGCCTACATCATCAGCCGCATCAACGGTTTCACCTACGTCGAAACGAAATTCGACTATTTCACCGGCAAGCTGCAGATTGTGCGCGAAGTCCCGTTCTCGAACGGCCCGAAGGCCGCTGTCCGTTGCTACGGCGCGGATGACGTACGCGAAGGCGTTGCCATCATGTGGCAGGAAAGCGTCGATGTGTCCATCACGGGCAACTCCACAAATCCGACGCGCTTCCAGCATCCTGTCGCCGGCACGTACAAGAAGGAATGCAACGAACGCGGCAAGAAGTATTTCTCCGTCGCTTCCGGCGGTGGCACTGGCCGTACGCTTCATCCGGATAACATGGCTGCTGGTCCTGCCTCCTACGGCATGACGGACACAATGGGCCGTATGCACAGCGATGCGCAGTTCGCAGGTTCCTCCTCCGTTCCCGCCCACGTTGAAATGATGGGCCTGATCGGTATGGGCAACAACCCGATGGTTGGCGCAACGGTTTCCGTCGCTGTCGCCGTCGAAGAAGCAATGAACAAATAAATCGTCCATAGCTTTGTCTTGAAATAATGAAAAGAGGCTGTTGCAAGACCTTATATGTCAAGCAATAACCTCTTTTCTATTTTTCATAGGGCAAAGTATGAGACGTGTTTTTCGCCAATTTTTTTGACAGTACATCCCTTTTCAACATGATAGCCTGAAATATGCCCAAACAGTCTCCAAAGAAAAAAATGCCCAAATGGTTGAGATGGCTGGCGATAATCGTCGGCTCGATTCTGGGCTTGGTCTTGATATTGGCCTTGATTGGCTGGTTGACTTTCTGTAAGCTACGTGATGCGTGGACGTTGAAAGAACGCGAACCATTGCCAGAAGTTGTTGTGACAAAGGAGGATGTCAATCGTCTGACTCCGACTTACAAGAAAATCAAGCAGGCGTTTTCGGGCAAGGTGAAAGGTGAGACGACCGTCGTGCTGGAAAGCGATGATTTGGACAAGTTCGTGTCGGTCGCCAATGAAGGCCGCCATGTGAAAGAAGTGGCTCGTTTCCGTATTGAAGGTGACAAGGTGATTGTCAAGACGGATGTGAATTTGGATCGTTTCCCGTTGTTCAAGGGGCGCTATCTCTCAGGCGATTTCAGTTGGGATGTGTCGATGGATGAAAAAGCGTGGCATTTTCATTTGGATTCCGTCAAGGTGAAAGAAAACAATATGCCTGACTGGATGCTTAAACATATCAATAAGAAAATCAATAGCAAAGAGGAAATACTTCGAACGCAATTGGCTCCAGAATGGGCGCAAAGGGTGAAGTCGTTGACCGTAAAAGACGGCAAGTTGACAGTGGTCATCAAATAAGGGAAATCCATGAAAATCAGTATGTTGCCAATCGTGTTTCTTGCCATTGCGCTGTCCGCCGAACCGTTGACGGAACTCAAAGTACTTTCCATTGGCAATTCCTTTACGGTCAATGCTCACAGTTATTTTGGTGAAATCATAAAACAGCATGGAAAGGCGAAAGCCACGATCGGCATGGCGCAGATCGGTGGCTGTACGTTTGAACGGCATTGGAACGAACATCTGAAATCGGAGGCTGATACATCTCATAAGCCATATAAATACAATGGAAAGCCGATGAGTTTGCGTGATTATCTGACGGCCGAAAAGTGGGATGTCGTGACGATTCAGGCCCAGAGCCTGCAAGCGGCGCAGCCAGAGACATGGCAGCCGTATCTTGATAATATTCTTGGACTTGTGAAGGAATTGGCACCGCAGGCGAAAATCGTTCTCTATCGTACATGGGCTTATCGGCCCGACCATGGACTGTTTCTTAAGAGCAAAACAGGTTTCACTGCAGAGAAAATGAACACGTACATCGGGAAGGCTTTTGAGGAGTTGTCCAAAAAGCTCGGCAATGCGCCGATCATACCTGCAGGCGATGCTATATGGGCGGCATATCAGGATGAGCCTGAGAAATTTACGTTTCCCGATACGGCTTTTGACTACAAGAAAGCCGTCCATCCGAATCTTCCCAACCAGGCAGGTTCCTTACACAACGGATATCGTTGGAGGAAGAACAAAAAGACAAACGAATGGAAATTGGCGTGCGATGCGAGCCATTTGAATCCACGCGGTCGCTATCTTGTTGGATGCCTGTGGTATGCGTTTCTTTTCAGGCAGAACATCAATGATTTGACGTGGGCTCCAAAAGGAATTTCCGCCGAAGATGGGGCGTTTTTGCGTGGCATTGCGCAGAAATTTGCAGGAAAAGGACTTGTTATCGATCCATGAAACGGTGAAGTTCCTCTTGAGAGGCAGCCAGTTGTGATGCGAAACGCGAGATGAACGTATCTTCTTCATCGTCCGTGCATGGGGAGTCATCACGATGTGTCAGGGTGTTGAGCTTGAAAGCACTTCGAATATGTATGGGCAGCACATATTTGTAGTCTTTGTTAACCAGCACGGCGGTTTCCCATCCGCAGATTAAGAAGAACTCGCGGTTGAAATCGTCTGCCAAGAGATTTTGCCCAATGCAGAATTCCCTTGCGGGAGTTTCGACTCCGAAGAATGGGGCCAGCGTGGGGACGATGTCCGTGTGATGAGTCATTTTTTGGCAGACGGCAGGTTCTTTTCCCGGCAGTTTCAGAACAAGCGGGATGCGTGTCTGCTCTTCGCTGAAGGTGGAATTATGGCCGAGGCGGCCTTTTTCAAAGAACTCCTCGCCATGGTCGCCTGTGAAGACGACGATGGTATTGTCGCGGAGTTCTGAATCTTCCTCCAGCATGGCGATGACTTTTGCGAACAGGGTGTCCAGGTAATGTGCGGCGTTGCAGTCGCGGTTGTAGAGGAGGGGGGCGTCTTTTGGGGAGACGGTCGTATAGTTGATTTTCTTCATGTAGTCTGGGCGGATGACGGCACTTTCTGGAAATGTGTAGGGGGCGTGGGTGGATTCAAAGAATCCGAACGTGAAGAATGGACGGGACTTGTCCCTGTTTTTCACGAAATCGACAAGTGAATCGATGAGTTTGGCATCCTTTTCCCATGGCGTTTTTGCTTCCACTTCCACCAGGACATCTTGTGGGAGGGCCGCGAAAATGGTCTTGTCGAATTCGGGATAGGTGAAATCGGCTGATGTCTGGCAGAGGAACTGGTAGTTGTCCTCCAGAAGCCAGTCGATGAAGACCGGGCCTCGCCGTTGGTTCATGAAGGCCTCCCAGTTGAGGCCATAAAGGCCGTAGAACATGGAGAACATGGCAGGGCGTGTGCCATGTCCTCCGCTGTAATGGCCGTCGAAACGGATGGCACTTTGGGCGAATTGGTATGTTTGGGGCATGATGTCTTCTTTGAGGAAATCAGCTCGTAACGATTCTGCGACGAGCCATATTATGTTGTATTTACGTCTGTTGGAATTTCTTTTTATGTCTTGGAGAGGATAATGGAGTGAGGCTTTCCCTTTAGTTGGATCGACAATTTCGGGAATCTTCTTGCGGTCAGGCTCATGGAATCCAAGCCGTCTGAGAAATTTTCTCATGCGGACGGTTATGATGCAGGGGAATGCATTCTGCTGGGCAAGGATTTCCGTGTCTGCGAAGAAGTCGGCGTGTCCCGTGCTAAGGAGTGAGAAAAGGAAGGCGATGGCCCAAACCGCAAACAAAGCGCATAATGGCTTGATTCCACAGAGGTGGGAACCAATGGTGGAAATGCGTTTCCAACGGAAACATACCAGGGCGAATGCTATATATAGAAGATAGACAAGCAGGATGATGGCGATGACAGGAGCGATGGTAGCACTGTCCAATCCCATGGAGCGAAAGCCACCGCGTGTACATAGCAGGTTGATGACAAGACCGTTGATGTGGTAGCCGTAACGGAAAAGAATGCCAGCGTCAATGAGCAGGACGAGGATGGTGGTGGCGGCCATGATGGAACTGACGACCGCCCAGATCGTTGCCGTACGGTCTGATTTGCACCGAAGCGTTGGCAATAGCAGAAGGAGGGTAGGAAATAGGAGGAAAACCGAGTAGGCGATGGCGGAGCTTGTCAGAAATAGAAATCCGTGGATAGATGTGACGTCGGGGCCGTACCATGCGAACCAAGCTGTCATGCAGAGGTTAGGAAACAAGAGGCAGAGGAAAAGCATGACGCTCTGTGGAAGACGATTGGATTTGAAAGGCATTGAACAACTCCAAGGAGAGTAGAGCGGATTGATTAATTGTAATTATATAGACAATCAATATACACCATGGTTGCATAAATTGGGTTTATTTGTATTAAAAAATAATTAATAAGAGTGAAAATATGTGAAAATCGAAAATTATATGTTAAAGTTATTTTATGGAGAAAAAGGTTTTTAAATGAAAGGTGAAACATGAAAGTGCTCGTTGTTGAGGATAATCCCAAAATCATGAATTTCCTTCAGAAAGGTCTGGAGGAAGAAGGCTTTGCCATGGACTGCTGCATGGATGGGAAGCAGGCGTATGAAATGGCATCTGCCAATAACTACGATGTCATAATCCTTGACATCATGCTTCCGAGCATGGACGGTCTGGCGATTACGTCTGGATTGCGTGATCAGGGAAAGAAGACGCCGATTCTTCTTTTGACCGCATTGGACCAGATAGAAGACAAAGTGAAAGGCTTTGAGGCTGGTGCGGATGACTATCTGCCCAAACCATTTGCGTTTGCGGAACTTGTGGCGAGAATACGTGCGTTGTCACGCCGTAACCAAAATGCGAAAGAAATTACACATTATACGTACAATGATTTGGAAATGGACATTGATACGCATCAAGCAAAGCGTGGAGACCAAGTTCTTGATTTGACCGTACGTGAATTTGCTCTTCTGCTTCTTTTCATACAAAGTCCCGAACGTCTTGTCACGCGTTCGACGATTTTGGAGCGCGTGTGGGATATGAATTTCGATCCAGGCACGAATATTCTGGATGTCCACATGAGCCATCTGCGCAAGAAATTGGACGAAGGCCACAAGGTCAAGCTGTTGCAGACGGTGCGCGGCATCGGCTATATGTTGAAAGCTGTGAATGAGAATGATTGATTATTGGAGACGGTGTTTGACGATGATTGCGTGTTGCGCAATTGGTCGCACAGAGTGCGCCCCTCCCGCCGTGCGACCCTCCCTTTCCCGCCGTGTCATAATGATTTCAGACAAGCGTGGATGTAATCAATTCGTCTGCCGTGGTTTCCGTGTATTGGACGGCGTTCCAACCATGACGGCGGCCGCCTTCGATGTTGCAAAGGCGGTCGTCTAAATACAAGTCCGGTTTCCCATAACGTTTTTCAAACGCCTCGTACATGGCATCATTGGGTTTTTCCGCGCCGACATCGCAGCTGTAAATGGCTTCGGGGATGCATTTTGAGTAGGAGAGAATGTCACGTAGCCCTTCGATGTGCCACGGCTGCGTGTCCGAGAAGAAGACGATATGCCAGTCTTTCTTCCATAATATTTCTAGAAGTTGCGTTGTCTTCGTTATTTCTGTATCAAGATAATCCATCCATGCATCATGGATTTCATCTAGTGACATATCATGGTCTAGAATTGTCTGAATGGATTTGCCGAACTGCCACGAACCGATTTTGCCGATGGAATAGTCTTTGAAGATTTGCGGCCAGGCGGCGGGTGGTTCGGCGGCATCGAAGCCGAATTTTTGATAGACTCGTTCAGGAGTCAAGCGGAGACAGACACCTCCGATGTCGAGGGCAAGCAATTTCATGATGATAAGTGATCAAATGATATTTTATTGATTATACGTTACTTCCAAATGCCGATGGCGGCGGGAAGGGCGTCCTGCAGCGTTCCTTGGGTGACGAGCGCGAGGATGCAGAACGGCGTAGGGGGTGAAAATCTCCCGCCAGGCTGGATGACGGTTTCGTCAAGTGAGCGCAGGTCTGGATAGAATCCGTTGCGTTCAACATCATGACGGCAGCTGATGGCTGTGTTGGAGCGGAAATCGGCGGCAAAGCAGACGGTCATGGACAAGTCCGGCTTGGTCCATCCGCCGTATTTGATTGGCGACCAGAGATTTGGAACGTGATGATAGGTTGTGTCGTCGCATATTTCACGTTTGTTGTCGAAATTCGGGAATGAGCGAAGGAAGATGGAATTAACGTTGATGGGTGTGTCTCCCGTATTGGAGACAGATTGGACGTCCCACAGCATCCATGGTGTATCAGGCGTAATGACAAGGCGATATGTGATGGAGAACGAGGCGTCGTCATCGGCGGACTTCTGGTCGGGACTATCGGCTATTAAAGTTACGACAAGTTTTTGGCTGTCCGCCTGGATGTCGGCGGAGATGAGTTTTTTGGCCTCCGCCCAGCGTGGCTTCCCTAGTTTGTTGGTATAGTGGAGCATGGCGCTGTAGGTGGCGACGGGCTTGCCGTCAAGGCTGAAATAGAGACGGTTGTCGTTGGGGCGTGTTTCGATGCGAAGCCTGCCGTTGGAGACATCGAAGTCCAACGGAGCGCGATGGTTGATCGTGAATGCCTTGTTTGGAGCATCACCACGCATTGGAGAAGCGCATAACGTGTTGTATAGGATGTTCTTCGGTTTGGGAACGGGATTTGCCTGCGGATGCGTCGTCAAACGGCAGGCGGCGGGATTGGCATTAATTTTCTTAAAAGCATCTACTAGAAGCGGATAAGGCTCTCCCTTGATGTTCACGATGCCATAGTTGGTGTTTTCAGGAAACACCAATGAAACGCCGAGCGGCGGTTGGTCAACCCACATGAAATAGTCAAATCCAATTGCAAACGGGAGGGAAAGGAGCGTGCGTGCATAGATGTCCGTGGCTTTGGCACGTTCGGCCTGCGTCATGTAACGCTGCCCTGCGCCATGTGTGCAAGGAAGGCCTGAATCAAGCGCGGGGAATGACCATTCCGTGATCATAATTGGCTTTTTGGCGTAGCTGTATGCTTCCTTGAAAGTCTCGACCATCGTGCGGCGATTGTGGGTCATGTCGGTATAGACAATTCCATCCTCCATGTCAACCATTATATAGCTGTTCCAAGTTACGACATCCGAATATTTTCCAGCTTCTTCCCATACGACTGGATGGTTTCTTGGGATGCCTGCGAAACGGCAACCGAGCAGCAGGTGGTTTGGGTCGATTTTGCGGAAGGCGTCATGGATTGTGCGGAAATAGGTTTCGGCCGTCTGGCGGAGGAAGTCCAGTTTGATTTCCTTCTGTTTTTCGGTCGCCGATGGAAGTGATGTCAAATTCAGAAGTTCATCGGCGTTTTCAAGCTTCAGCCCCCATGTCTTGTTCAGTTCTGCAAGGCTGCCGTTTGCGTGTTTCAGAAGCAGGTCTTTGATGGCGATTTTCGCGTGATGGGCGGCAGATTTCTTCATGGTGGCGTCAAACAGGCCCGTGTCCGTTGCGCCGCGGCCCCACCAGGCCAGCTCGTTGTCGGTGAAATAACCGAAAATCCACGGATTGTTGACGTTTTGGCCGCAGAGATTTTCGATGCGCCATTCGCACCATTTTCTGAATTGTGGATGATAGACGTTCGGGAAGGCGGAGCATGGGCGGCGTTCGTAGGGGGCGATGTCGAATTCGTCGCCGAGAGAAGCCATGGATGTGCCGACGGAGAGGAACCGCTGGCTGGATAGGCCGCGCATCTGGAGGAGGCTGTTGTCGCCGTAGAAGGAATTGAAGCCCCAGGAGGTGAGCCGTCCGAGCGTCTCATCCTCCCATTCGGAGACGGATTTGTATTTCTTGTCGTTGTTCATGCGATACAACTGCTTGTTTTGCAGGCGTTCGCAGCTTTGCCCGTTGTAGGTGACGGAGCCCATGCCGAGCACGAAAAAGCCGCGTCCCAATGGGTCGTAGGCAAGCCATGAGCCGTCGGCATCCTGTTTGACTTGGAAGAAGCCGGTAGGCGTTGTCTTCTTGTCTGTTACGAAACTATTGCAATGGTATGGCGGGAAGGAAGACGGTTTCGTGGAATCATCGAACACCTGTCCAGACCCAGAGCCGTTCAAATCTGTGTAAGTGGCGATTGCCAAGTCGTTTCGGAGGGCAGGGCGGACATAGTTGACAGGCGTGTCGTCATTGCCAGGCTTGAAACGGATGACACGTTTGTAGCAGAGCTTGCCGTCAAGCGTCGTGACAGTTCCCGTGATCGTGTCGGCGTTTTTCGAGAGCTTGAGTCGATAGGGGACGCCGTACTGCCAGTTCGTGTCAGGGGATTCGACGGCGATTGTTTCAAGATTGCTTGATTTGGGCCACGCATCCTTATGGCGTTGATGGAGTTCGATATGATGGCCTGCGCCTGTGGCGAGCGGCTTTTCAACCAATGCCAGATGATAGAAATTGGCGGCGTTCTGCACGAGTCCCACACCAATGACGGCATAGCTGACCATAAGTCGCTTTTCGACGGTTATAACCGCTTCGATTTCAGCGTTTTCCGTCAGCGGGGCGCGAACATATTCCAGCGTATGGCCCGTGGCGATGGTCTTGAAGCCATTGGGGACGGACTGCCACGTGAGCGGATTCCCATGCCAGCTGTCCATATCCAATTTCAATGGTTCTGTAAATGCAACAAGCGACAAGAAGGTTATTAACGAAAACAGGATGTGTTTCATGGGGGGCTCTTTGGGTATGTGAACAAATACCAAGGAATAAAGAAATGGCGCAGGCATTTCCTGCGCCATTGATGGAAATCATTGCTCTTTAGCTTTCATATACAGCTTATGGTGTTTTGCAAGCTCCTCAATGGTCTTGCAGCCATCTACAGGATAGCTCTGGACATGCCCGTCCACGAAGCCGATGTTCACCTTGCCGTCATGATTGTCAAAGTCTTCATAAAAGACGATGGTAAGGCTAGGGTATTTGATGTTTATGATCAAAGCAGCCGGGCGATTGTAGTGGAAAGGCTTTCCGCTTTTCGGGCAGGTGAATATGTCTTTTCCAATATAATCATATATACTCTTCTGCCATTTGTTTTCATCTGGGAATGCGTCATCCCTGTCACCTATGAACATTAAATTCGCAACGCACATCTGCTTGAGCCTGCTGACGCAATTGATTTCATCCAGCCTCGGCTTGTTCCGCTCCTCTTCCGCCTGCTGCTCCTTCATTCTCTTTTTCAAATATCCCTTCATCCATGTGATTTCTTTGCTGTACGATGGCCAGATTTCATGGCCCATGCCGACTTCGCTCGTGATTTTCTTGTCCGATGACGGTATTCGATTGTAGGCTGCATAAACGGA
>JAGCSE010000200.1 GCA_017964325.1 Victivallales bacterium
CCGAACTGATGGCCGCCGCCCATGAACGTGTCCGGAGCGCAACCGACATGCAATCCTTTCCTTTTCGCCGTCTCCATGACCTTCAGGCCGGATGCCAGATCCAGCCCGAGAGGCTTTTCGGAATAGACGTGCTTTCCGTTTTCCAATGCACGCAACTCAATGTCCGTGTGGGACTTGGGCGTTGTCAGATTCAGGATGATGTCGATATCCGGATCGGTGAAAAGATCATCGAGCGGCACGGCTTGGATTCCAAATTCGTCCGCCTTCGCCTGGGCGCGTTCGGGATGGCGGTCCGTGCATTTCGTAATCTGCAAATGCTCAAACGCCCGCGCATTCTTCAGATAGGACGCGCAGATGTTGCCGCAGCCGATGATTCCTGCCTTCATGATGCACTCCTATCGTTTGCTCGGGAAAACGCATAAAATCAATAAAACGGGAAAAATAAAAAATGTCAATAACAGAAGGACATGCAGCCCTGCGTCACGCAGACGGCGTGCGCTAATCGACAAGAACGGTATCAGAATGGCCAGTCCCCAAATATAGGACAAATTGGGAGCAAATTTGGCAATGACAATGCCAATGATGAAATTAATCAGAAATGTCAGCCAATAATCCTTCAATCCAGTCTTTCCTGAAAAGTTTACATAGTTCTTCCAGAAATCAATGTAAAATCCCATAGTTGCTCCTTTGTGTATAGATGGCTTTCTATATGACTGTTACCCATGAAAATCCAGTATTTCCAAACTATTTAATTAATGTATCTTCAATCATTAAAAAAACTAATACAACGCTTCAATTAAATTTTCCCCCTTGTGCAACGGGACTTGCACCGTCTCCTCCAAAATGCCGACATGATGTCCGTCCACTGTCAATGATTTTGGCGCAACTAGTTCCAATTCAGTTTGTTCCGTCGCTTCAATCCGCATGCTCAGACGTCGTTTCTCCATATCGAACATCATTTCCTTCACATTTGCATCCTTGCAGACGGTCACCATCGGCCCCTCCGTTTTCCGCCACATCGCCAGCGCCAGCGGATACGCCGCCGTCATGCCTGGCCAATCCGATGTCCATGATTTCCGTTTGTGTTCGATGACATCGTTCGTCCATTTCTCCAATTGCATGGCAGGAGTCATAAAATACGAAATGGCTTGAATATAGCGTCCATTCGTCCGAAAACCGTCCTTTCCGGCCAACGCAGGCAGTGACGCCATTTCCATGTACGACTGGACTTCCGCCAACGCGTATTTCATGTACAGACGGAAAAGGCTGCCGGGCGCCCCCTGCGAGAAATCGAACAAATCCATCGCCGCCAATACGTTGCTGTTGACTTGCAATGGCTTGGGATACGTTTTCGCACCATATTCGCCAAAGCCAGTCACAAGAGAAATCGTGCGTTTTGCATCCGTTATGTCATCAGGCTCGCCGAGATATTTATGATAGCGCAAACGCATCAACGTCGGAACCATGCGTTTGGCCGCGCGATACAATGCGTCGTCCTCCTCCGCTTCATCGCCCATCAGAGCCGCCAGCCGCGCATGGCTGACCATGCCCGCGTATTCACCGTTCAGCATGTCGATCCATGCTCCCGCACCGTTTTCACGGCAGGATCCCGCGTGGTAGGCCCAGTCATCCATCACCTTCTGGTGCAATACATTATATTTATAGAACGGCCAGTTGGCTTGAATCAGCGATTTCATGCCGAAGCGGTTCGCAAGAAGCTCTCCGACCCATGTCTCAAGGATGCTTGCCTCATTGCAGTCGCCATAGTTGAATTTTGTCCCTTCGCCTTCCGCATAATTCACGCCCATGGCATAGATGCTACGGAACATGACGGGATACGCCAGTCCAGAGAACGGTTCCATGCGGTGTCGCGCAAATGCCTTGTACTGATACTGTTCCAATGCTTCTACGTAGCGATGGTTCACCCGTTCGCGCAATTTGGCGCGGTTATCCGCGTTCAGCATGAAATAGCCTTGCAGAGCCGTTGACAATCCGTAATGCCATCCGAATGGATTCATGTTGTCACCGCCACGATAGGCGTTCGGCGCGTCATAACGCATGATTTCATATTTGGCGCCGCCGCCCCACGACCATTTCACGCCGCCGGCGAACGCATCGTCCGCTTCCTTGATCCATGCGTCATCCGATTGAAAGCCAGATGTCATGATATCGGCATCAACATTCGGCAAATCAATGGAATACGTCAATGTCGAACGCCCCAATACAGCCGCCATCGGGCCAAATCGCGTCGGCGTCTGAAGATTAACAAGAACACCTGTTGCAGGTACATCGGTATCTGCCAAAAAACGTGAAACCAGCACGCCTTCGTCTTCCGCAAACGCCATCAGCGGCGGCATGACACCGTATTCCAGCTTCGGGATGTCCCATTCGTTCCGTTGCCAACGATGATGCGTCCTCTGCACAATCCGCACCTGCTTCGCCGCACGATCGATTTTGTAGATTTCGCCGCAGGCTGACGGATAACTCAACGCCATCTGGGCCATTAAGTCCAAACGTGTTATGACTTTGTCAGGCAAACCGTGAACCCAATTCGACGTATCGATGGGACGGCTTCCGAAAGGCCATCCGCACAGCAGGAAACCGCTCTCACGACCACACGTGAAACGAATGCCTGTCACGCTTCCATCTTCCACCCGCGCTGTCATCTGCAACGGAGACGAATCAAACACTATCAAAAGAGGACATTGCTCTCCTGGACGATACAATAGCACCCACGGGTTTTTCAACCTGCTATCACCACCTTCCTTACAAATATAAAAGGAAGGCTTGTCCGCCAGACGGACTTGACGAATTCCATCATCAGCCATCGTCTGAAAAACGGCGTATTCCGCCACGTTCTCCAATGTCAAATCCATCGTGCGAGGCATAAGATCATAACGCACAAATGGCGACATCAACGACACTTCCATGCAATATTCATATCCGCTGTTGGATAATTTCATCCGCTTGCCCGTCCAACTGACACTCTCCATCTCCAACTCGGCCGGCGGCGCATCCGCCTTCACCATCGGCGACGGCACATCCACACGGAATGCCTGCGCGCCGTTACCCACGCCCAGATCCTTCCGCAGCGAACAGCACAGCAACCCCTCCCCAACGCCGTATCCAAAACGGCCGAAATTCCTGTGGGACATACCCATACGCCATGTGCCAAACAGACTTTCCGGAGTGGATATCTTCGTGTGCTCCACATATTTTTCAATTTTCTGACGTTCATATTCCTCCAATGCCGCCTTCGTCTCATCCATTTGCGCAAAGCTCCTTTCGCGTCCAGCCAGATAGAGAATCGCCTTCAGCAGAAAACGGTCATAGTAGAACGAGTCCGGAAGCAGTTGTGTTCCAAGCCCCGTCGCTGCATAGATGACGCCTTTGCGCTCCACCACGCATGGCTTTCCGTCTTCGAAATCAAGAATGCGTTTCGCTCCGGATTTCAGCTTCAGATCGTAATACACGCCGAATGCGGCTTCGCTGATCGACTCTTTCTCGAAAATCGGATGCTTCTTGGCGAGCTTCACGCGTTTTCGCGCCGCATAGTCATGTGCATCCAGATACGTCAGTTCAACTGGCAATGCCGCCTTCACGTCATCGTCCGCAACATGGCCGAATACAATCATTTTCTTGTCTGGCAGAACATGTTTTACGTTCGTATCCGCCTTCGCACGAGAATAGACGATGACATCTGCATCTTCCGCTTTGTCAACCAATTCCATCAGATGGCTTTCATTCGGCAACAGAACATCAAGCCCCACCGTGCCCTGCCCGCGATACCGGTTGTCCATCCCTCGCATGAGCAGCCCGCGGAAACCGCCGTCCATGTTCCGTTCATGATAGACGTCCTTCATATTTTTCAGCGGAATGAACGCCTCCATGTCTTCGTTGTCCAGATCGAAATAGACCGCAACAGGCTTCTGAAGCACTTGATCAGACGTATAGACAGGATGCTGCATCGCCCTTTTCAGCCGCCGATTCATCTTCACCGTATAGTTAACACCTTCCGGACCAAGCTCTTCCGCACCGACAAAACGGATGTCCTTCACTTCGATCTCCGAATAGATGTTCGGATTCTTGTCGCCGTGCAGATGGAATTTCACCTGCACGACCTTCCATGTCGCGTCAGCCAGATGGAAATCGCTGTCCAGCCCCATCACGACCGTCCGCCAGTCCGGCGAGTCGCCGGAAAATTCACCAGCCCGATGCGTCACCCATGGCTTGCCGTCGCCTGGATCCGTCAGGATATGGACGGCTATCCGCGTGTTCCGATTGAGCCTCCCGCCACGAAACTTGAATGCAAGTTTATATTGTGCAGGGACTTGGACATCCGGGGTGCTGCCGATGGCAATCGTGTAGTTCTGTGTTCCTGCCGTCTTCCGCATGGACAGCTTGAAGCGGTTGCCATCCTGTTCTATTTCCCCTTTCGGCAATTGAGGCGATTGCCATACAGTGAAATGATATCCCTGCAACACATTCACAACCAGCAGCAAACCGATTACGCTCCGAAACAACCATGTTTTCATATCTGATTTGCACTCCATTGCTTACAACGCTCCCAACGGAATGATAACTTCGCTTCCGTCCTTTTGCCGAATCCGCTCCAGCCAGTCAGCACGCGGCGGCTCCTTGGGCGATGGGTAATAATAGTCAATCATCGTCAATTTCACTCTCGCCTTGTCAGCCCGTTGCGTCAGAACAACATAGCCTATGTCTCCCCATTGCCCTGTCGAAGGCGCGGAGATGATTGGGAGCCCCTTTTTCGACTCCGATGAACGCCAATTGTGCAGATGGCCGTGCAAATATCCCGCAACGCATGGATTTTGCTCCATAAGAGTCAGCAGTTTCGTATCATACAGCGAATGATGGGCGCAGATGAACACGGGCTTCGTCCGCTTCGCGAGATGCGATTTAAGCCAATTTCGCTGCGGACTGTTGATTTCACCGCTCACTTTTCCGTCTTTCAGAGAATCCAGCAGAATGAAATCCGAAAGCGGCGTCTTGACAATTGTCACCAGACGGCCAGCGACCAACGTGCGCCTCCGCTCCTCGAAAACTGAAAAAAACGCATCTCGCGAATCATGGTTGCCCATCATCGGATGCCACGGGATGCCCGCCGCATCCAACGGCGACAGCATTTCCTTCAACAGCCGATAGTCCTCCACATCCCCCTGCGAATATGCCAAATCCCCCAATATCAACACACAAGAGGGTAGTGGATTCATCGCAAGAATCGATGACACACGCCCCGACAGGCCGTCACGCTGCCATTGCCCCGATTGTACACCGACATGCAGGTCCGACAGTATCACGACTTTGTTCGCATCACGTTTCCGACTCCTTTCAACGGCCTTCTCCTCTCCGCGCATTCCCGTCGGAGCGAGCATTCCGCCGAACAGCAGCTTCAAAAATGTGCGTCTTTCCATTTTTATTCCTTGCGATGACTGGTCAAATTCCATTTTACCAATATAATTATAAATTTACATGAAATCCAGTAAAATCGGAATAAACTTCAGGAGTCAACCATGAAATCATCCGCCATATTCTTTGTCTGCATAGTCGTCGCCACGTTCACAGCACAAGCCTTCGACATAAAGGACGATACGAAAATCTGCGGTGTCTGCAGTCAACCCGTTCATGTAAAAATCGCCATAAGTATCCAAACAGTAGGCAGTAGGGACCTTGATCTCCGCCCAGCCCCCGAACTGCGCGACACGCTGAAATACCAAATTCAGTACTGCCCGAAATGCGGCTATTGCTGGCCGGACATCGCAAAGGAACGCAAACGCGAGAAAATCGACCATATCCTGAACCAGCCAATCCAGTATGATGATATCGCCGCCCTTTTCGCCCGCGCCGCCGCAATCGAAATCGCCGACAACGCCCCATCCTTCGCCTCCTTCATGCTTTTCCTGAAGGCCGCATGGGTCTGTGACGACCTCAAAAACAAACGGAAATCAGACGATTACAGACGCCTCGCATCACACCAGATGGACCTCTATATGGAACGCGACGCCATCGCCCGCACGACTGGCGACAACTACTTGACGCAAGTGGACGTCGTCCGCCGAATCGGCGATTTCGACAAAGCACGTCGCCTCCTTGCCATTGCCGACCTCTATGCCAAGGAGAGCATCCTGCCGTTGATCCTCGCCTTCCAGAAGAAGCTCGTGGAAAACAAGGACACAGGCCGATACACAGTAGCAGACGTGCTAACACTCCAACAATAGGTGATTTACATCCATCGTCTTACCGTCTCCATCACCCATGAATCCTTGTTTTATTTCAAATCATTAAAAATTATATTATAAATATTTAATATTATAATTTTAAAATAGTATCGATATATATAACACACGTAGTAAACGTGAATAAATTCCATAAAGCCACCTAATTCAACACAAGGAAAAAACGATGTTCAGACCGATGAGGCGATTCAAGCAGCAGCTCTCCGACGAGGAGGCGGTGGAGGTTCTGAAATACGCGAAGCGTGGCGTACTGTCGGTGACTGGCGACGACGGCTGGCCATACGGCATTTGGCTGAATCCGTATTACCGCGAGGCAGACGGTCGCATCTATTTCCATGGTGCAAAAGAAGGACACAAGATTGACGCCCTGCGCAAAGACTGCCGCGCCTCATTTACAGTCATCGACGATGGCGTCCGCGATGATGGTGGTTGGGCTTACACTTTCCGCAGCGTTGTCGTATTCGGGCGTGTTGAATTTGTGGAAGACCACACCTTTGCATTGGAACTGTGCCGCGAACTGGCGCGTCGCTTCAATCCCAGCAAGGAAGACATCGAGAAGGAAATCCAAATGGCGGGAGCGCGTGTACAGATGCTATGTCTTGTCCCAGAACATATTACGGGAAAACGCATCCACGAGGCGTAGAAAATGGCTGAAACATCTCCCATAGTCATTCGTGATGCTATGTTGGCGGATGCGGAGGCCATGCTGGCCATCTACGCACCATACGTCGTGAAAACCGCCATCACATTCGAGGTGGAAATTCCGTCGATAGAAGATTTTAGAGAACGCATCCACCATACATTGGAAAAATATCCATGGCTGGTGGCTGAACAGGAAGGAGAACTTTTTGGCTACGCCTATCTTGGCGAGTTCAAGAAGCGGGCGGCATACGCGCATTCGGCCGAGACTTCCATTTATGTCAAGATGGATGCGCATGGCAGGGGGATCGGTCGTGAGCTATACGGTGGCTTGGAGGAAAAGGCGCATGGCATAGGCATTCTGAACTTGAATGCCTGCATCGCCTATACGGAAACGGCGGATGAATATTTGACCGATGCCAGCGTCCGCTTCCATGAGAGGATGGGCTATGTCCGCTGCGCCCATTTCCACCAGTGTGCACGCAAATTCGGGCATTGGTATGACATGATCTGGATGGAAAAGCTTTTTGAAAGAAGATGATTTTCGATGACTTCTTTGCCGCATTGTGTTTGACATACCATTCCTTAATTATTACATTAAAGAGGATGAATGTTTCATTCAACCAGTGGAAACGGTGGGCGGCGACGGCCAAACTCTCTCGCGGCATGGATGCGGCGACAGGCTGGCAAGTAAGATAAATGTCTGAACAAGAAGGTCATGAGAACTCTAAAAGAGGTGAATATAGGCGAGACGGTCACCGTCGTGAAAGTCACTGGCGAAGGCCCTGTCAAACGCCGCATCATGGACATGGGCATCACGAAGGGGACGGACATCTATGTCCGCAAGGTCGCGCCGTTGGGCGATCCAATCGAAGTGATGGTCCGTGGATATGAACTGAGTCTCCGCAAGGCGGATGTCGAGATGATCCAAGTGGAGAAGCAATCCCTTGCAGCCGCGCATCGTGAAACGCCAGATGTGAAAGATGACAAGGCGGCAACCGTCTTGAAAAGCAACAAGCCGATACGCATCGCCCTCGCGGGCAATCCGAACAGCGGCAAGACGACGCTGTTCAACGCATTGACCGGCTCCAACCAATTCGTCGGCAACTGGCCCGGCGTGACGGTCGAAAAGAAAGAAGGCAAGCTCAAGAAACGCGACGATGTCATCGTCACGGACCTGCCCGGCATCTACTCGCTGTCGCCCTACACGCTGGAGGAAGTCGTTGCAAGAAAATATCTTTTGGACGAAGAACCCGAAGCGATTCTGAACATCATCGACGGCACGAATCTTGAGTGCAACCTCTATTTGACGACGCAGTTGGCGGAGCTGGGCATCCCCATGGTCATCGCCGTAAACATGATGGACATCGTCCGGAAAAACGGCGACAGAATAGACTTTGAGGAGCTGTCGCGCGAACTCGGCTGCAAGGTCATGGAGATTTCCGCTCTGAACAATGACGGCGTCATGGCGGCTGCAGAGGAAGCCATCAAGGCGGCCAAACATTCGCATCCGCTTCCAATGCACACATTTTCGGGCCCTGTGGAACACGCGATCGCCCACATCGAAGAAGCCGTGCTGCACGATATGCCGTCCGAACGGCAACGTTGGTATGCCATCAAGATTTTCGAACGCGACGAAAAAGTTCTCACCAAGCTCGGCATTCCAGCCGACAAGCTGCAACATATTGAACAGGATATTCTTGCAGCAGAAAAGGAGCTGGATGACGATGCGGAATCCCTTATCATCAGCGAACGTTACAATTACATCGCAGAACTGCTCAAAGGCAGCTATTGGAAGGCGAACGCAGGAGGGCTGACGACATCGGATAAAATTGATAAGATTGTAACCAGCCGTGTCTTAGGACTTCCGATTTTGGCGGTCATCATGTTTTTGGTATATTACATTGCAATGGTGACGGTTGGTCAAAAGGCGAGTGACTGGGCCAATGAAGGTCTCTTCGGCGACGGATTCCATCTGTTCGGCGTCGGTTCCTCAAAGTACGAAGCGAAGATGGATGAATTCGTAGATGCACGAAACGCCATCAAGGCTTTTGTGACGGCGACAAACGCTCCCGATGTCGCGGCGAAACTGGATTCGGAAGCGGACGGTTTCAATGCGCAGGCTGCGGAAACGGCTCTGGTGGACTATGTCGCAACAGTCCCAAACGATGCAAAAGCGGCGTTGGAAATTGAAAATGAAGAAGATCTGTCCACCACGGTTGCCGAATTCACAGGCGAAAATCTGAAAAACGCCGTTCCCGTCATGGCAAAATACGGCTTTGCGGAGCCCAATCCAGCGACCGATGGCTGGTGGATTCCAGGCGTCCCAGTTGTCATCGGCGATATGTTGACAAAGATGAACTGCGCAAAATGGCTGCATGGACTGATCATCGGCGGCATTGTGGCGGGCGTCGGCGCGGTTCTCGGCTTCGTACCGCAGATATTCGTGCTGTTCCTGCTGCTGGCATTTTTGGAGGCGTGCGGCTACATGGCGCGAATCGCATTTGTGCTCGACCGGCTGTTCCGCAAGTTCGGCCTTTCCGGCAAGAGCTTCATTCCGATTCTCGTCGGCACTGGCTGCGGCGTGCCAGGCATCATGGCCTCCCGCACGATTGAAAGCGAACGCGACCGCCGCATGACGATCATCACGACGACGTTCATCCCCTGCGGCGCGAAGACGCCGTTCATCGCACTAATCGCGGGTGCGATTTTCGGCGGTTCGCCGTGGATTGCAACCAGCGCCTATTTTCTTGGACTTGCCTGCATCGTCCTTTCAGGCATCATTCTGAAGAAGACGAAGATGTTCGCAGGTGAACCATCTCCGTTCGTCATGGAATTGCCACCCTATCATTTGCCGTTGATGTCCAATGTCTTGCGTTCCATGTGGGACCGTGGCTGGAGCTTCATCAAGAAAGCCGGAACGATCATCCTGCTTTGCACGGTGCTCGTCTGGCTCATGACGTATTTCGGTTTCACGGAAAGCGGATTCCGTATGCTGGGCGACAATGAAATCGACCGCTCGCTTCTCGCCAAGCTCGGCAAAGGCATCGCGTGGATTTTCGCGCCGCTCGGCTGGGGGCATTGGCAGACGGCAGTGGCCTCCATCACGGGGCTTGTCGCGAAGGAGAATATCGTCGGTACATTGGGCATCCTTTATAAGAACGGTACGACATCGAACGCCCGCGCCAATTTGGCTCTTGCGCTCAACGGCTGGGGGGGGTATTCCTTCTTGGCTTTCAATCTGCTCTGCGCACCGTGCGCCGCAGCCATGTCCGCCATTCGGCGTGAGATGAACAGTGCCCGTTGGACGGCGTTCGCCATTGGCTATCAATGCCTTCTGGCATACGTCGTTTCGCTGACCATCTATCAGATCGGCTCGGCCATCCATGGCCAGACGCATATCGTGGGACTCGTGGTGACGGTCGTCGTTGATGCGGTAGCGCTCTATATGCTGTTCCGCCCATACAAGGAACCGACGAAGCTGACCACAGTGAATTAATCGGAGACAACTGCAATGGAATGGCTAAGCGCAAACTGGGGGAATCTGCTCGTGGGAGCTGTGCTTTTGGCGATTGTCATTGGGATTGTCATCAATTTGATACGCAGAAAGCGTAACGGCTGCGACTGCGGATGCGGATGCGGATGTGCTGACTGCCCATCCCATAAAAAATGACACTCCTTTAAAAAAACGGTCATGAAGACTCGTATGATTTTTGATGACTGCCTATAAAGACATTATGACTTTTTATGAGTCAGAGTATTCCTTTACTTGCAAAATTGAATAATATTGAACGATGAATTTTTTTCTTTACCATAACTATTTGATTTTTAGTTAAGGAATCGAAAAACGAAAAATTTTTTATAAAAAAAACACATCTAGGGTGTTTGCGTAAAGTGAATGAGCATATATAGTGTTTGTATTGACAAACACAGCTATGGAGACGTTTGTCTCTGAAGCTGTTCATCCTTTACGCCCTCAAACAGGCGTTTTATCATCATTGTTCATCAGAAGCATCAGAGGAAAAACATGGCAACACAGGGTAACAGCTGCCCGTTCCAGTACTTTAGAAAGCGGGACGGCTTATTGGTCCCGTTCAGGGAGGAGAAGATAGCAAACGCCATCTTCAAAGCGGGAGAGGCGGCGAGCCGTCAAGGCGGCACGACGTTCCAGAGGGAGACGGCAGACCGTATCGCCCATGAAGTCGTGATGCAATTGGACAACCCGAACTGCGAATACTACACGCTGCCGGATGCGGACGGCAACCGCATCCCGAAACTGGAGGACGTGCAGGACATGGTCGAAATCACGCTGGCGGAAAACAAACTGTCGGGCACCGTCGCGGCATACAAGCGCTACCGCAAGATTCGCGAACGCGCCCGCGCCGCCATTCATGTCCGTTCCAACCAGTCTGATAGCAAAGAAGAGGCGGATTTGACGGATCAGAGCCTCCTGCTCGTGAAATCCGCTACGGCGGGAATGCTGCTGACGTGGGACCGCAGCCGCATCGTCCACAAGCTCGTTGACAAGCTGAATATGGATGAAGAGACGGCGAACAGCATCGCGAAGGAAGTCGAGAACCAGATCATCAGCAGCAACATCAAGACGGTCGGCACGGAGCTGATTCGCGAACTGGTCAATAACATCTTGGTAGAGCGCGGTTTCCGTGGCAAGCTGGAGGATTTGTCGCTGTATCACATCTCCCGCGAGTTCCTCGAAGATTTGATGAACAAGAAATCGAAGGAGAACAGTAACATCGTTTCGAACAATCCCGAAGCCGTGAACTTGAGCATTGCGGAATTGATTCTGAAGCAGTGGGGCCTTGAGACCATCTTCTCGCCGGACGTGAAACACGCCCATGACACGGGTGCCATCCACCTCCACGACCTCGGCTACCCGCATCGTGTCTATTGCTCCTCCCATTCCATTGAATATATAAAGAAATACGGTCTGCGCGATTTGTCGAATCTGAACACTGAGTCGAATCCCGCCCGCAGCGCGTCGGTTTTGACGGGCCATTTGAACACGTTCCTTGCGTCCATGCAGGCCAACTACGCGGGTGCGCTCGGCATCGCGTACATCAACATCTTCTACGCGCCGTATTTGGTCGGCAAGAATGAACGGCAGATGCATCAAGTGGCGCAGGAATTGATTTTCAACGGCTCGCAGAACGCCTTCTCGCGCGGTGGCCAGACGCTTTTCTTGGATTTCAACATCCATACAGGCGTTCCGACCTATTTGAAGACCGTTCCCGCCATCGGTCCGGGCGGCTGCTATATGCTGCGCAAGGCGGATGGCACGATCATCCCACTGAAAGAGCAGCTCCGCAACGACACGGACAACAACGGCAACCACTTAATGGACCTCTTCGCGGAGGAGAACGGCGAGTCGCGTCTCGTCCTCTCTGAACAGTATGAGGAGAAAGTCGGCCTCCACTATGATCCCGTCATCCAGAAGACGTTGGAAGACAACGGTGAACACATCATGGTCTATGGTGACTACATCAAGGAGGCGCAAGCCTTTACGTCCGCCCTCCTGAAAGTCTGGGGCGAAGGCGACCGCTGTGGCCGTGTGTTCGAGTTCCCGAAATGCGATTTCCACATCAGCGCCGAAACATTCTCCGATCCCGATCAATACAAAATCTACCAGGAAGCCTGTGAGCTCTCCTCCAAGAACGGTTCTACGTATTTCATATTCGATCGTGACGAAGTCACGCTGTCGGCCTGCTGCCGTCTGCGCACGACGATTGACGACAACCGTATGCTCCGCCATCCGGAATGCATGCGCTTCTGCGGCTTCCAAAACGTCACCATCAACATCCCGCAGGCCGCTTTCCGCGCCGCCCGTCGCGGCAAGAAGACGTATGAAGGCCTGTTGGAGGAAATTGACGCGACGATGAACATCGCCGTGAAGGCTCACCTGCAGAAGAAGGCGAAAATCGCCGAAATGTTGTCCGGCCCAGGCCGTCCGTTGTGGCAGATCGGCAGGACGGCGTGCGACGGCCGCCCCTATGTCGAACTGGACAAAGCGACGTACATCATCGGCATCATCGGCTTGAACGATGCGTGCAAGTTCTTGTACGGTAAGGAATTGCACGAGGACAAAGAGGTCTTCAAGCTCGGTCTGAAGATCATCGCCCACATGTATCTGAACGCGAAGGAATACGCCAAGAAATACAATTTGAAATTCACGTTGGAGGAAAGTCCTGCGGAGAGCGCGGCGCGCCGTCTGGCCCAGACCGATCTGCGTTTCTTCCACGCGGAGGCGAAGGATGTCGTGAAAGGCGCGAACGAAGACGTCGCCTACTACACGAACTCCATCCATCTTGCGGCGGAAGCTCCTGTTTGCCTTGTCGAACGCATCGAAAAACAGGCGATGTTCCACAGCATCATCGAATCCGGCGCCATCACCCATGCGTTCATCGGCGAAGAGCATCCGTCGGCGGAAGCCATCGGTTCGCTGATCCGCGAAGTCTTCTATCGCACGCAGTCTGCGCAGGTGACGTTCTCACCGGAGTTTACGTACTGCCAGAAATGCGGCCACAAGTCCCGCGGCTTGCAGGAAACATGCGAACAGTGCGGCTCGAAGGATGTCGTCGGCGAAACGCGTGTTGTCGGATATTTCAGCAAGATTCAGAACTGGAACAAGTCGAAGCGATACGGCGAACTGGTTGCCCGCCAGAAAGGCCGCTACTCCGTGATGTCCGCAGAATGAGATTATTTTTCTAGGATTCTATTCTAGAAAACCACTGAATCCACTACCCTCTTTGATAAAAGGTTTAAAAATATGTCAAAACAATATATCGTCCATGTCTTCGGCAAGGAAGGCTGTGCAAAATGCACCATGCTGAACCGCCGACTCGACACGCTTCTCGCCACGGATAAATACAAGGATAAATTCGTGAAGGAATATGACAATCTCTTCACGGAAGACGGCCTCATGTATTTCTGCCTCGCGCAATGCGTGAATCCCAACCGCGTCCCCGCCATGGTCATTTCGGACACGGAAGGCAATTTCCTCGAAAATCCCACGCCAGGCGCGACGGATGAAATCTGCCGCCGCTCGAAGCTGTACCAATATCTGGGCCTCCAGACGGACTACAGCGACGAAGGCAAAGGCATTATCACACCCGAAATGATTGAAAGCATCCTCAAGTCCGTGGAAGACTGAATTTTAGGAAAGGTTTGAATCATGCCTGGACGGATTTCCGCCCAGGCGTTTTATTATCATTAGGTATTATATGAAATCTGTCATCAACAGCGTCATGCAGCAGGCGACCATGGTCGATTATCCAGGCCGCCTGTCTGGCCTCATGTTCACAAGCGGCTGCAATTTCCATTGCGGATTCTGCCACAACGCAGCGTTGCTCCACGGAGAAGCAGATGCTGAAACGTATGACTACGAGAAACTTGACGAAATTCTCAAAGGCTTCAAACGGCAGTGGACAAACGCCATAACCATCACGGGCGGCGAACCCACCATCCATGAAAAACTGCCCGAAACATTGGAGTTCATCAAGAGGCGCGGCTTTCTTATCAAGTTGGATTCCAATGGTTCCAATCCAGACATGCTCCGCCGATGCCTTCCGTTTCTCGACTACATCGCCATGGACATCAAATGCCCGCTAGAACGCTACGAAGAACTTGTCGGCTTCGCGGATACCGACAAGATTTCGGAGTCCATCAACCTAATCATGACCTGCGGCAAGCAGTACGAATTCCGCACGACGATGGTGGAGACGTATTTCTTCGAAGAGGACATCCACACATGCGGCAAGATGGTGCTGGGAGCGGATTTATATGTTGTGCAACCGTTCATTCCGCATGAGGACCTGCCTTCTCCCGCATTGCGGAAACTGCATCGGACACGACCGTCCTTTCTGCACAATGCGGCGGAAATCCTACGGGCGTATGTGAAAAAGGCTGTCGTGCGCGGCGAACAGGCCGTCTAAAAAGAGGAGTTTGGAAAAATGTTGGATTTGCATTGCCACAGTACGGCGTCGGATGGAACAGTACCACCATCGGAACTGCCCGCAATGGCGCGTAAAATTGGCCTGAAAGCGTTGGCGTTGACAGATCACGACACGATTGATGGCGTAGAAATGTTCATGACTGCTGCGGAAGCCGTGCCAGAACTACGTTGCATTCCAGGCATCGAACTGGCCTGTCGATTGGAGAATGGATATCATTGCCACATCGTCGGGCTGTTTGTGGATTGGAAGAACGAGGCGTTGCAACAACTTTGCAAACAGATTCTGATATGGCGCAAAGAACGTAATATTAATATATTAAAGAAATTGGCTGACTTGGGAATGCCATTGGATTTTGAGACATTGAAAGCGCAGGCGGGCGGAATTGGCGACGATGTGGTGGGCCGTCCGCACATCGCGGCCGCATTGGTACGCGAAGGTTATTGCAAAAAAGAGAAAGACGCATTTGAGAAATACATCGGACGCGGCCGCCCCGCCTATTGTATGCGGGAAGTTGCAGATGTTCCCATGAGCATTCGTGCCATCCATGATGCAGGCGGCCTGGCGATTTTGGCGCATCCATTTACAAGCTTTGACAATTCAAAAGTCGAAGCTGTCGCCGTCGAATTGCAGAAAAGCGGGCTAGACGGAATGGAGGCGTATTATTCGGAATACAGCATCACGCAACAGAATACGGCCATTCAAATCGCGGGCAAGCTTGGACTGGCGTTGAGCGGCGGTTCGGATTTCCATGGAGCCCATCATCAAAATATCATGATGGGAACGGGTTATGGCGGTCTTTGTGTTCCCGACAAGCTGTTGGTGGAATTGGATAGACGGCATTCGTCGCGCATTGGCAAATGAAGCCAATCTTGCGTCTTGAATTCCTTTTATCGCTTGTTGACAATCACTTGGAGCAATTTATGAAAATTAGTCGTTTGTGGATGCTGGCGTTAGGTGCGGCGGCGTTGATGGCGCAGGACGGCGATGCGCTGCTGCACGAACGGCTGGAACGAAATCCTGCTTGGAAACGCGCACAGCAAACACCTGCATACGATAAACTTGCGCCATCTGGTTTTGTATTGGACGAAGCGGAAAAAGCATCTCAACGCAGTGCTGGCGAAGAACTGAAAAAGCAGGTCGCCGCCGCCATCGCAGAAGGACGGAAAGAATTCCGAATGACTCCTGGCCAGTATCGTTTCGCAGACAACAGCGGCTGGCATTTCGACCGTGTGCAGGATTTTACATTGGACGGACAGGGCAGTACGCTGTGGTTCGAACGCCCCATGTCCAAGTTGGCAGACAATCCGCAAAGTTTGCTATTCACAAACTGCAACGGCATGGTACTGAAGAATTTCCAGATTGATTTTGACCTGCCTGTCTATATCCAGGGAACGATTCTTTCCATTGCTGATAATCTGTCAGGTCTGGAGATGCAGATTGACAGCGACTGGCCAAAATCAAGTATGGGAGGCGGTCAGTTCACGCTCTATACTCCTGATGGCGAATACATTCCGCAATATACCCTCATGCACGACGGTGCGACGTTGCATGACGGCGACAAGCTGACCGTGAAATTGAATCCGTCACAGCTTGCACCATATTTTACGAAAAATGCACAGACAGAAGCTCGCGGAATGTATGGCAAAGTATCTGCGGGAACGTTGATTGCACTGAATTTTCGCCGTGGTTTTACCATTCATGTGAATGGTTGTGAAAACATGACGTTCGATAGCATCGACGTCTGGCAGTCACAAGGCATGGGCATTTTGGAAAATGGTGGAAACGGCGGCAATAAGTTCCTGAACATGAGGCTAATGCGCAAACCTGGAACACGTCGTGTCCATTACGGCACGGCTGACCATTTTCATTCCAATTGCGTGACACGCGGTGCATTGGTGGAGAATTGCGAGTTCGCCCATACGTCGGATGACAATTTGAATCTGCACGGCAATTGGCGATATTGCTGGAGGCAGTTGTCGCCGACAACGATCATCGTCGGAGCCCCGAAGCCGCCTGTCGCTGGCATGGAGTTCAGTCTGTATCGCATCGGAAGGCTACAGCAGGTTTCGTTTTCAAAGGTCGTTGATGTCAAGCCATTAGAAGATGAAACGTTATTGAAGGAAATCGCAGACATGAAACCGCAGGCGAATGAGCGGATTGCATGGCGCAGAAAAGGGCAATTGTATGTTGTCGAACTTGGCGAAGCGGTCGATCTGCCTTCCGAGCAACTGCTGGTGGATACGCATACCGATAATTCCAAGGGATTTGTGATTCGCGGTTGCTATTTCCACGATTCGCGTTCACGCGGGGCGTTGCTGACCGGCGTAGGCGGCGGCTTGTTGGAGAACAATGTCTGGAAGGACGTGTATTCAGGCATCAACGTCTATGAAGAGTCGTGGGGCTATGCGGAAGGCGCGATTCCACACGATGTGAAAATCGTCGGCAACACATTGATCCGCTGCGGTGGCATTGAGACAGGCCTTGTACCACGCGATACAGCGCAAGGCGTATGGGATGATTGTATCATCCGTGACGTGGAAATTCGTGACAACTTGATTGTGGAAGGCGGTTATATTCACATCATGTATGTATATGGTGCAACTGTTTGTGGCAACGTATTTTGGAATCCGTTGCCATACGAACGCCAAACAGGCAATTTTTCAGGAACGAAAAATATGTATGGTCATCCGCAGTATTTAGGAATAGAGCGCCATGGCGCTGTTTTTGTGACGGCCAGCAAATACGTTGACGTGACGGGAAATAAAATATATCTTGTTACGCCTGGAGACTTGGATACTTTCCAACTTGGCAAGTATGCTGATGAAAAGACGATACGATGTCAGGACAATACCGTGATCAAAGTCAAAAAATAACAATGGTTTAATTTGACCCGAGAGGAAAATGACTATCAAATCATGAAAATCAAGAGCGAACGATTGCTACTTTATCCGATTAGTGATAAGGAGATGGAACAATTAATTGAGAATGAAGAAGATGTGAATTTAAAACAGGCATATTCGGAGATGCTGCAAGGCTGCATCAACGAGCCGGAAAAAAGAGTGTGGCATGCCGTGTGGTTCATGGAACTGAAAAAACAACCAGGGACTATTGTCGGCGATTTATCCTTTAAAGGACTTGCCGCAGACGGCATGGTCGAACTCGGATATGGCTTGTGGGAAGGCTATTGCGGACATGGCTATATGACGGAAGCCGTCAAGGCGATTTCCGAATGGGCGATTGCGCAAAAAGGCGTGACAAGAATCGAAGCCGAAACAGCTCCAGATAATACTGCTTCCCAGAGAGTTCTGAAAAATGCAGGTTTCGTTCCGACAGGAAAAAACGGAGAAGAAGGGCCTAGATTCCTGTATAAAAATAGGATAAGCGAATGTGTACAAGCATTGTCGTAAACAAACGGAAAACCATTGTCGGATGGAATCTTGACATTCTGGATTTCCGTTGGCGTGTCCGAACGGCGGTGGACGGCGTTTACATTGAAATCGACGACCCGAAGGAAGGCTGGCTTCCGCTGTTCGGCGCAAATTCCAGAGGCGATTTCGTGGGGATGCCGACCTGCTGGCCGTTTGATGAACGAAGCAATCCTGCGAGTGAAGGCGAAAATATCATCATGCTGGACATCGATCTTTTGATGCAAAAGAAAACATTGCAGGAAATTCGTGAAATCGTCAGCAAACGACCGGTCTATAGTGTTCCAGGCCTTACCTTTATGTCGGCTCTGTCGGATGCGGAAGGTAATGTCCTGCATATCATTCCAGGCCAAGGCAATTTGTATTTCGAAAAACCAGAATACAAGATTCTGACCAATTTCTCACCATTCAAGCAGGATTCTGAAAAGCATCCATGGATGGGTTGGGACAGATATCGGAAAGCAGAGGCCATGTTGCAAGTCGCGACGGACGATTTTGATGTGAAGGACTGCTTCGATGTCTTGCGAGCGGTGTCGCAGGAAATCTGCCCAACCGTCGTATCCATGGTGTTCGATGTGCAGGAAAGAACGGTATGTTGGTGCGAGAACAGAGTTTGGGATGTGATTCAGACAGTAAAACTTGCAAATTCCAAGGAGATGCAATAATGTGTACGATATGCGGTGCAGAATGCAATGGATGCCAGTTTAGTGCAAATTGTCGCGGCTGTGAAGCGACCTGCGGGAAGCCCTTTGGCGGGACTTGCGTCGCAGCGGAATACATCAAATCTAATGGGAAGGAAAAGTATGCAGAATTCAAGCAGAACTTGTTGGCTGAAGTCAACGCTCTGTTAAAAGCAAACAATATACCGCCAGCGGGTGCGCTTTATGAATTGCCAGGCTCGTTTGTCAATCTCCCCTATCCTCTTCCAAGCGGTGAAACAGTAAAGTTTCTGGACAACACAAAAATGTATCTTGGCACACAAATTGAAAACACAAATTCGAATGTCTGCTACGGCGTTGTCGTCGATATGAATTTTATTCTTGTTTGTAGCTATGGTATAAATGGTTCAAATCCAAAACTCATGATATATAAATCAAGATAACATTTTAGAAAACAATGGCTTCTATATGAAATAAAATATGATGTTCCATCATGTCTATTTTATTAGAGAAATGGCATAAGCCGATAAATCGATGATGGTGAAGCTTCTTGCAAAAAAGGCTTTTAAAGTCTGAATCGCTTTTCATCTTCGCTCATTCCATCTTAAAAACATATTAGAAACTTTTGGGCATCGACCATTGTTAATGATGGATTTTCAAATGAGATGCGTCACTTTGATTTTCTTGTATTTTTTTCCGATGTCAAGCAGAAATGCGTTTTGATCCTTGATGATGAGTTCGCCTTTTTGAAGTCCTGCGATTTCCGTCCGTATCTCCTGCAATTCCTTTCCGCTGACACCAAACAAATCCTTTATGACAGAGTCCGAAATGGTCTGTTGCTTCATAATCAGCGGATACTGCGCATTGGCGTAGAAGTCAAAATGCTTGCTCTTGAAGCTTTCCATGTTCTGTGTTGCCAAAATGATGCTCAGCCCTTTGTTTCTTCCAACCGCAATCAAGTTCCTCAACGGGCGGTTGTCGAAATCCAGCATATAGTGGGCTTCGTCGATGATGGTGAAATGGCGGATTTGCACAAGATTTTCCTCTTTGGCCTGCTGCGGGAGGTTCTCGTACAGAATATTGAGTTTGGAAACGATAAAATAGACGATTGCCTTGGCAATAGGACCGTCCTTGGGGAACGAGTCCATCTTGACAATGAAGCATTGATCGACTAAATTCACCTTGTCTTCCTTATCAAATAAGTTGTTGCGGACCAATTGTTTCAATACCGAAGTAACACTGTCGTCGTTTTCTGGATTTGTCATTTTGCCTTGGTATTGCGTCAGAATCAAATCAAACGTGACAGGAAGGCCATTCGTCTGCTTGTAGGCATCAACAATCGCCTCGCTCAGACGGTTGCTCATCTTGGCGCTGATGTTGGCCTTGTCAATTGCACAGAGAGCATTCGCCATATCTGTGGAATAAAGGTTGATTTCATTTATGGACTTGCCTGAGAAATTCTTGAACGGTGTAAAAGGCAAAGGCTTCTGGACCGGATCAAGGATGCTGGTGCGTCCAACGTCAAAGTATGTCAGCCAATTGTCATTGGCTGGATCGGAGAATTCGCCTTTATAATCGAACAGGAGGAAATTGACCGGATAGGCAGTTTCGGTAGAAAGCGTTCTCAATTGGTTAATTAGCACTGCCAGCAAGTTGGTCTTTCCTGAACCGGTGGAGCCTGCGATGAGAATTTGCGTATTAGGAATGCTGGTGTCATTGATGGGCAGGACGGCTTCCATCTCTCCGTCATCATAATTGCCAATCAGAAGATTCAATACAGGAATAGAATGAGAAGTGCCGTGCACCGCAGTCACGGTAAACAGGAAATTGTTGAGATTGTTGTCGTCCATCAAATGCTTTAGCCCCCGACGCATTTCCGAGGCAATAATCCGCGAAACTTTCGGGCTGTCGCTCCAGTCAACTTGGCAGTCCTTGTAGCGCAGTTTCAGGACGGCCTCAAAAATGGTGTGCATTTGATTCAGCGTGAAGAAACTGCTCCAGATTTTCGTTTTGCTAGAAAGCTGGATGTTCTCAAAGTCCTCGCTTTTCCGCTGATCACACATGGTCAGACCTGCAATCAGGCAAATGCGCATGATCTTGTTGCCTGTCAGCGTGACTCTTTTCTCATTGCCGACAGTTTGCGAAAGATTGATTTTCTCTTCGATTTTAGTCTTCAAAGGCGTTAGCTCGTCAAGAATGCCTTCGGCCTGCCGTATGTTGTCAAAACTGATAGCCATTACGCATTCCTCCGTCAGTCATTGTTCAGTTGGATTCCGAAATAACCATCCACCACGTCGGTGCGCTGATTTGCAACATCACGCTTCAAGGTATAGGTTCTGGAGATAAATGGCTCAAGCTTGATGTAGTCAGAATCTTTGCGGATTTCCGAAGTCGTGCAGAGGAGGATGGTCTGTTCCGCCAATTGCGGGAAATATTCCTCCATCAAGGCGTCGCGGCTTTCATTGTCCAATACGCCCATCACCGTGTCGATCATCACAGGAGGATTGTAGTCTCCAAGATTTCGCAGGACCTTCAGCAGAACCTGTATGAATATTTGCTTTGAAGCGGCATTCAATTGATTCAATGAAATCTCATTTCCTGCCTGATGGTACATTTTGATGGTGAAATTTTCAAGGGAATCGCTGAGGCATACCTTTGAAATCACGCCTTTGTAGGACACCAGCAGCTTGTTAAGCTGTTCACACATCTCGGTTTCTATCAGCTCACGCTTGCGTTTCAGCAATGCGTCCGCGACTTCTTCAAAGAACGGTTTCAGTTTCACCAAAGTGTCGAATTTGACGTCTGGCTCCTGCTGGATGGCGATGTCAAATTGGTGTATCTTCTTTTCCAATGCCTTGCGTTTGTCCAAGAGAACGCTTTCCTCATCCTGCAATTTTTGCAGCTCTTTTTCCTTGCTTTCGTATTGCGCGATGAGTTCATCGTTGCCGCCAATCAACTGCCGTTCAAAAGTCTGCTTCTGCAACTGCAAATCCGAAAAGCCCGCCATCTTGGCCTCGCAAGCCTGTCGGGTCTCATTAAGCCTCGCAAAGTTGTTGCTGCCACCGATGTTGACCAAGGCAGCCAAAGCATTGACATCCGCTTCGTCAAGAAAATCATATGTTGACGATTCTCCATTCCTCTCTTGCGTCAGCATGATATATGAGACCACGCTTTCTTCGTCAATATCGCTGGTCAGCACCGCCATATCCTTCAGATACGCGAATATCTTCTTGGCGATTTCACGGACCTTCTCCTCCGAATATGTCTCCACTCCATTCTGACGATTCTTCTCCCTTTCACGCAATATGCCCTCCACTTCGGGGGCGATTTCAGATGCAAGTCGGGGAAGGAAGATATTTGCCTCCAAACTCTCCACCATCGCCTTCAGATCATCTGAATAATCGGCGGCGCTTTTAATGACATCGGCAATACGGGCCTCCAAATCGGCGACTTTCTGCCTGGTGGCCGCCAGATTGCGCTCCCCCGCCTTGGCATTGTCATAGTCATCTTTCACAGATTGCAGGAATTTACTGATTCCATCTTGTTGGGCGGCATTCTCCTTCAGTTTTTCGTCTATCTCATCCTTTGCCTTGCAAAGTCGGTCATATTCAGCCTTTTCCTGTTCAGCCGCAAGACGTTCTGAAGCCTTTTCCTGCTGGAGCTTCTCAGCCGCCTTCCGCAACAGGACATATTTGTTGAAGCCCATCACATTCTCAAAATTCTCACGGATGATTTGCGCGAACACGCCGTCCTTGAGCAGATCGCTGGACTGCATGGCGTCAAACAGAAAGTATTTGCTCAGCTCCTGCGGCAGATTGGCCTTGATGATTTTGTTGACCTGCTGTTCACTCTTGATCCGTTGCGCGGCTGGCGTGGAAGTACCGTAGGCAAAAGCATTTCCATCCATGCTCAGATAGACGTTCTCCAACGGCTTGCCTTCTGGATTGAGCATGTAGGTTCGTCGAAGAATATATTTCTGTTCTCTGGTTAGAACCTGTCCGGAAAATGTGACTTCCAGTTCAATGGATGGCTTCACCTTTCCTAGAGCACCGTTGTTCAGCAATTCATCAAAGTGTGCTTTATCCTTGATTTTCAGGCCGTACAACGCACCATAGATGGCTTCGAACAGCGTCGTCTTGCCTCCCCCGTTCGCGCCCCCGATGAGAATGATCGGACGGTCCTCCGCCACCGACAAATCCAAATCAAGTGACAGGTATGTCTTGTAATTGCTAATCTTTACTCTTTTGATTATCATAGCTTGTTCGCCACAAGTTGTTGGATTGCATTGTTTACAACCTGTTCCACATCACCGCTGGACATCTCGATGGTATTGACCTTGCGCTCATGGTACGCCTTCAGCAGCTGTTCCTCAACCCATTCCCTGTCCAGTTCATACTTGTCGCACAGGCTTTCGATGATTTCCAAATCGCCTCTTCGGATGCCGTAGTGCAGGAATTTGCCGTCCAATCCTTTGTTGTTCATGATCACGCCTCACTTCTCATATTGGTCGGGTTGGAAGGCATCCCAATTCGTTATGTCGTCTGTATTCTCAATCGGCAATGGACTATAACGCCAATTCTCCTCCTGTTGGATGATGACACCGCCCATCAAATGCAAATGAGCATTTTCGCTGTCTTTCATATAGGCCAGCAACGCATTGTGCTTCGCGGGAGCGTCGATGTCGCTTGCCTGCGATTTTGTGTCAAAGAGAAAAACCTGCCCATTCTTCATTCGGATGATGAAATCCACATAGAAAAGACTGCGCTCTCCTGTTTGGGCTTTTGTATAGCCGACGGCGTAGTCCTGCTTGCCGCTTTCGCCGTTCTTGTACCACCAGTCGATATAGTCCCGATTGGCTTCCAGAAATGCCTCGAAGCGCTGTTCCGGCATCGAGGCTCCATTCTGGCGGATGAACGGCACCAATGCGTGAATATGGGCGGGCACTTCCTTATTGGTGCTTTCATTGTATTCCCTAAATTCCGGTATAAGCCAATGATATAGCTTGAAACTCCTGTTCTTCGCTTTGGCGCGACGTTCGTTCACTTTCTTCGTATAGGCATCAATCGCCTTTTTGAACAAATCCACGAAATGCGACCGATTTTTATTGTATAGGATGATTTTTGGGGCATCAACTTCAAACACGCCCAGCATTTCCTCCATGAACGTATAGATATAGCCGCGCATCGACACCGCGCTTTGGCTCTCATAGCCATTCAGCAATTTTTTGCAGAATTTCGTCAAAGCCCACTCCAGCTCAGCCTGTGTTCTTGCATATTTGATGACCTTCCCTTGTTCAACTTGAAATTCACCTGCTTCGCCAGTGATATCCATATCGACGGGAATCCCTTCTGTCTGGATGCGGTGGCCGATGAAGTCGATCCCCAACGCCTCCGCTTTTTCACGGTTGTCGGCGATTTTTTCATCGTCTAATTTTGACAATCCCGGAAGATAACCTCCTGAATTGTTAGCAGGTTTTGTTTTCTCCCCCTCTTCTGAGAAATCGAACTGCATTTGAATTTTGTGGCTAAACCATAGTGAGTTGGCTGTATTGGCCAGTACTTTTCCAAAATCCGCGCCGATGCGGTTGCGGTCGGCGCTGAGCCGTTCGCTGTATTCCGCGGGCAGCTCGACATTGGTAAGATTCTCCCTCCGTTCCGCCTTCAATGGTTTGCTGATGTAGTTCAAATCCTCCGTCTTGATGACCACCATTGTACTTTCCAGATTGGTATAGACCCAGCCACGGTTCAACAGGTCGTTCGGGTAGTATTTCTGCTCTGGCATCCGCAGAATGCGTCCAACAGTCTGGACACCGAATGTCGTGCTTTGGATATCCCTGAAAATCAATAGCACCGCCGCGCGCGGGCAATCCCACCCCAGCGCGATGGCCTGCTTGAACAAAAGGACTTCGGCAACATTGTTAGGCTCCTCCAATCCATCCAGATTGGTTTTCTCGTTGGAGAGCCAGACAGCCAGCTTCCCATTGCCCGCCGTGATTTCATATTCCTTTTCCAGACGTGACTTGATTTCTTCAATAAGCAACGTTTCATCGGCATTCAGCTTGTCACTGTCGTCATTCGGCAGTTGTATCAGCAGCAACGGATTGATGCGGACACCCAATGCCTCGTATGCCTTTTTGATTTCGTTTCGTCTGCCCAATGCCTTGTCAAGCAATATCTCGTTCTCATTCAGACCTTCCTGGACTTCCGTAATCTTCGGGTTGATGGTGATGCCGTTCTTGATCATCTGCGCCTTGATGACTTTTTCACGGCTGACCGCCACCATCGCATCCGGAGCAGTAGTAATCGGCGTGGCGGAAATGCGGATTTCCAGTTTTGGCTGAATGTTCGCCAGAACTTTTTCTGACTGTGTCGCAGCTTTGCTGGTGAACATATGTTCTTCATCGATGACGACAATAATAGGCAGGTTGTGGTCTTCCTGCGTCCGTCTGGTCAAGTCATAGAGGGAAGAGGAGTTTTCCGTATCCCGCACCATTACGTTGGTGTCTTTGTTGATGCTTTCCCAGTTGACGAAGAAGATTTCGCCCGGCTTGATGTAGCCGCCAATGGAATGGTCCAGTTCATCATACATCACAGGCGACAACGCACGCGTTTCCGAAAAGTAGTTTTTCATCCGGAAATAGCTCTGCTGATGAAGCTTGTTCGGGGCGATCCAGATGATGGCGACTTCCTGCCCGTCCTGTTCCAACTCCGTGGTCAGTTCGTCCAGCATCTTGCTGGCCATCACGGTCTTGCCGGAACCGGTCGGCGCCTTGAAGACCAGTTTCTTCCTCGTGCCATTCTCCTCCAAAAGCTCGAGCGTCTTTTTAACAAGCTCTTTGACAGCCTCCACTTGATATTGGACATCTTTTATCATTGCGCGTCCTCCTCGCTGGAATTGGCAGCTTCGCTTTCATTTTGACCTTCAACATCTTCGGCAGTTTTATTTTGCGGCAGCACATTCTTGTATGCCTTGTAGATGGCGTCTGGCAGCGCGCACAACTCCACTTTGTCCATAACCTCCTCGAAATCATCATCGTAGGCGTAGTTGTCATTGGAAAAAACATAGACCAGAATCTTGCCTTCCACCTCCATGTCCAGAAGCAAATCCACGAACTTGGAGATGGCCGCTTCTATATAGATGACCAGCATTCTCGTCTTGCCGTCATCAAAATAACGGGCGACTTTTGGATGCAGTTTCACACCTCCGAATTCACCGATTTCTTGATAGACATTGTTCTTGATGCAAAGCAAATCGGTGGCGGCTACTGTCAAGGCACGCTTGTTCGCCATTGTCTTCACACGTGGTACGAAAGTTGTTTTGTAATAACGCAAGTTATTGGAATGCAAACCTTCAACTGCTTCGCCTTTTGGAATTGTGTAGCCTTGAATAACTCGGCGGTTGCGATCGTAGGTGATTTCCTCACAGATATTGTTCTCATTGTTCGTGATTAGAATGCACTGTCGATGTCCACCGTCATCTGCATTCAATTGCATGGTGGCTTGCAAAGTCGTGCCACTACCAGCGAAGAAGTCGAGGATAATACCATTGGGACAATTACTCATAAAGCATATATCATAAATGAGCTCTACAGGTTTAGCAAAATCAAAAACTGACATAAGAGTGCCATATATTCTCTTTAAGGCTTCGCTGCCACGTGAATTGACATAATTATCAGCAAACCAAGTTGTAAATTGTTTATTTTTATTTTTTAACCCCCTTACTTTTTCATAAACTATGTATGTCCCATTCTCTCTCTTTTCAAAAATAACTTCATCTTCAGATACAGCCTTGAGCATTTTTTTCTTTCCCCAGCGCCAACGCCCGTCACTGCCATCGTTTCGAATAGGATATACATCTTCACCATTAGGTCCGGGGATTGCAAACCACATTGTTGGGGAATCTTCTCTTCGAGAACCGGCTCCCCATTTGTTTAATTCACGCCCCTTAGTATAAGCCCCTTTGTTGTCTGTTAACTCTAGATCCAACTCATCTTTTTCATAGCCTGTGAATTTTTGCATAATCTCAATAGACTTGGCAAAAATATGAACATAATCGTGTACAGTACGAATATTATCAGAACGACTACCTCCTTTTATGGCTTGCCTACAAATAGTTGCTATATAATTCTTTTCTCCAAATACTTCATTGCAAAGAAGTTTCAACTGAGCTTGTTCATTATCGTCAATAGAGATAAATATCACACCTTTTTCAGAAAGTAATTCTTTGGTTATTTCCAATCGTTTTCTCATAAACGAAAGCCATTTGGAATGGCGATAGGAATCCTCTTTGTCAACCCAATCATCATTATATTTGAAATCATTTTTCTTGCCTGTATTATACGGCGGGTCAATATAGATTACGTCAATTCTTCCTGCATGGGTATAAGAAAGGGCAGTTAATGCATGGAGATTGTCGCCCTCAATGAGAATATGGTTCGGGGCGTCCGCATCTTCGGAGAGGATGGCGCGTTCCTTGACTTCTGTCAAGACAGGAAGCTCATCTTTCAACTGCGTTTCAACATCTTCTGGCTTGTCCTCCCAGACAATTCCGTATTTCTTCCGCTCATGAAGCAATTCCAGCAAGGCGGATTTCTCATCATTCGACAGGCCGTCCAATGCCTTTATCTTTTGGGCAAGCGCTCTTTTGTCCATGGTTTGTTTTCCCTTCCGTTCTTGATTTTTCGCACAAAAAAGAGCGTCTCCATTTTCATGGCCTGCTGAGGTTTTCCTACGACCTGCACAAATACACGAAAAGGGACGCTCAAGGTATGAGCGTGCCTAAACATGCGATTTGTGCGGTATTTTTGAATGTAGGAAATTTCAGCAGGCCGCAAAAGCACAAATATCGACGGCATGATCGCCGACTATGTCAGAAGAGAAAAGACGCTGTTTTTAGTGGATGTTGACTCCTTGGTTGATGATGGTTGAACCGCCCCTGGCAGGGCGGGATGACATGAAAACACAATACTTTAAGCCATTATATGGCATTTGCAAACATGAATCGGAAAAATCTTTTTTCAAGCTTTCATAAAGGCTTGCAAACGGGAACGGGAGGGGCGCACTCTGTGCGGCCGATTGCACATTTCGTGCAATCAACATCAGATGCCTTGACAGGGCGGAACTTTCCACATAAACCATTATTGACACGATTCCCGCGCAAAGAAATACGCCTTTGACATGCGGGATGACGCAGTTGCACAGAAAGCGCCCCTCCCTCCTTTCCCTCTTGAATTATTGTATTTTCAATATGGATAGGATAAATGAAAGATGATTTATTTAGAAAACATTGTATATTATCCTTTATTTTGGATTAAATAGGCGTTGTAAGGCAAAATGACCGATGGAAATCAACATGCCGTCATGGGCATGACATAGTATTTATTAGGTCAAGTTGCTTATTTCAAAGGATATAGAAGAATGAGCATCAAAGGGCAAAACAAGATGTTGTTCGCCGCCATGGCGGGCGGAATCGCCGTGGCGTTGATTCTGGTCATTGGTACGGCATGGATGGGACGAAGCGCATCGCAAGGTACGGTGAAAGCGGTGCGTTCCGTCAGCCTGCTGTATCTTGATGAGTTGGCAGGAAGGCGGAAACGCGTCGTGGAGGACGCTTTAAAATCCAATATTTCGAAAATCAAAATTGCGACCAGTCTGCTGGAAGAGAACGACTTGAAGGATGTTGAGCACTTAAAGGCGTTCCAAAGCAAGATGAAACAACTTTTCGGTCTGGAGAAATTCGCATTTGTGGATACCGAGGGCTTGATATACACGTCGTTGGGAATACAGACGGACATTTCACGTTACCGGTTCAACCACAAGACCCTCAGCGGGCCTGAAATATCCCTTAAGGATTTGGGGAACAAGGAACGAAAGGCGATCATAGCCGTACCGGTGGATATTCCGTTCAACGGTGGAAAGTTGACGATTTGTTTCATGGAGATAGATATGAATCGGCTGCTTGCAAACCTGTCCATGATATCGCAGAAGGACAATGTGACATTTACAAATATCTACTCACGTGATGGATACTCCCTGAGCAACCAGGTGCTGGGCGGGCAGGCGATCGAGCACAGCCTTTTCGATGCAATGCGTAAAGCGACATTGGCAAAAGGCTATGAGATTGATACAATCATGCAGGATTTCTCTTCGCAGAAAAAAGGTGTCGTGTCGTTGACGTATGACGATGTGGAGGAGACATTGTACTATGTCCCGATTGAAGGGACAGACTGGATGCTGACTTATCTGATCCAGGAAAACGTCATCGGCAACATAATTTCGGATGTTTACAGGAAAGTCATACGGCGCAGCACTTTACTGTCGGTGCTAAGCGCCTTGATCCTCCTTGGCATTTTCAGCTACATCTTGAAGCAAAACAAAGAAAATACGCGTCTTATGCTGGCCAAGGAGACAGCTGACGCGGAACTGAGGGGAAAGCAGGCGGAATTAAGCGAACGCATCGCATTGCAGGAAAAGCTGGTCCAGCAGAGCCAGGCGTTGAGCGACGCGTTGACGGCCGCGGAAGAGGCGAACAAGGCGAAGACGGCATTCCTCTCCAATATGTCCCATGAAATCCGCACGCCCATGAACGCCATCATCGGACTTGACAACATCGCCTTGAACGACCCTGGAACGCCGCCGAAAATCAAAGGTTACTTGTCTAAAATCGGCGACAGCGCCCACCATCTGCTCGACCTCATCAACGACATTCTGGATATGTCCCGCATCGAATCTGGCAGGTTGATTCTAAAGAACGAAGAATTCCCGTTCGCCAAGCTGATCGAGAACATCAACACCATCTTCAGCAGTCAATGTCAGGAGAAAGGACTTGATTACCAATGCCATGTCAACGGCCACATCGACGACTACTACATCGGCGACAATATGAAATTGCGGCAGGTCCTCATCAATATTTTGGGCAATGCAGTAAAGTTCACGCCGCAAGGCGGTAAGGTGGAATTGAAAGTCGAAAGAACGGCGGTTCTTGACGACAAATCGACGTTGCGTTTCACGATCGAAGACACGGGTATCGGCATGAACAAGGATTTCCTCCCGCACATTTTCGATGCTTTTTCGCAGGAGGATTCTTCGACGACGAATAAATACGGAAGCTCGGGATTGGGGCTGGCGATTACCAAGAACATCGTCGAGATGATGAACGGCAACATCCAAGTTGATAGTACGAAAGGGAAAGGGTCGGTCTTCACCGTGACGGTGACGTTGATGAACTCGCAGAGAAACAGTTCGGAGGAGGATGTCAAAATCAATCCGCAGGAGATGAGCGTGTTGATTGTGGATGACGATACAATCGCCATTCAGCACGCCACGCTGGTGCTTGAGAAGATAGGCATCGCGGCCGAAAGCGCCTCTTCGGGACAGGAGGCAATTGAAATGGTGAAGCTGCGCCACGCAAGACGGCAGCCCTACAATCTGATTCTGGTTGACTGGCAGATGCCTGAAATGGACGGCGTGGAGACGACACGACAGATACGGGCCATTGTCGGCCACGAATCGGCCATCATCATTCTGACCGCGTATCGGTGGGACGACATTTTGGAGGAAGCGATTGAGGCGGGCATCGACAGTTTCATTTCCAAGCCGCTGTTCGCCTCGGCCTTGATGGACGAGTTCCAAACCGCCTTGAAAAAGAAAAAGGCGATGTTTGACAACAACGTCACGAAGGCTGATTTGAAAGGTCGCAGGATTCTTCTGGCGGAAGACGTGGAAATCAACGCGGAAATCATGATCATGGTCTTGGAAACGCGTGAGATGGAAGCGGATCTCGCCAAGAACGGAAAGATTGCCGTCGAGATGTTCGAGTCGCATCCGGAAGGGTATTACGACGCCATTTTGATGGATATGCGAATGCCTGAAATGGATGGTTTGACTGCGACAAAGATCATCCGTGCGATGGACCGCGCGGACGCGAAGGAGATTCCCATCATCGCTCTGACGGCTAACGCGTTTGACGAAGATGTCCAGCGGAGCATGCAGGCGGGTCTCAACGCCCATTTGAGCAAGCCCGTGGAACCGGAAAACTTGTACGAAACGCTTGAAAGTCTCATAAAAAGCTAAAAAAGGAGCAGGAAAAATGCAGTACATTATTGATGGCGGGAATCTGCCGGTGCTTAAAGTTCGCCTGGAAGCGGGTGAGCAAATCCAATGTGAAGCGGGCGCCATGTCGTGGATGGACGAAGGTATCGAAATGCAGACGACGGCGGGCGGTTTGGGCAAGATGCTTGGCCGCATGTTAACAAATGAAAACGCTTTCATGAACACATACATCGCCAATTATGGCGGTGAGATTGCGTTTTCATCCAGATTTCCAGGCTCCATAAGAGCTGTGGAAATAACGCCTGGAAATGGACTTATCATTCAGAAAGGCGCATATTTGGCGTCTGCCGGAAATCTGACGAATGAAGTGTTCTTCCAGAAACGCCTCAGCACGGGCTTCTTCGGCGGGGAAGGTTTTCTCATGCGAAAATTCAGCGGAACTGGAATTGTCTTTCTGGAAATAGACGGTTCCGCGCATGAGTATGATATACCGGCAGGAAGTTGTAAGATTATCGATACCGGTTACTTGGCAGCCATGAGTGAAAGCTGTACCATGGAAATCCGTTCTGTCAAAGGCATCAAGAATATGCTGTTCGGTGGAGAAGGATTCTTTAATACTGCCGTGAAAGGGCCTGGCAGAATCATACTTCAAAGCATGCCCATCAGCTCCACGGCAATGGTATTGTATCAGTTCATGCCTCATTCACGCTGACAAGGCGATTGTATGCAGAACATCTACGACAACGAGACGTTCTTCGCCGGATACAGCAAAATCCGTGAAAACAAGAACAGCGCAAACGAGCTGTTCGAGAAACCGGCATTGTTTTCGCTGTTGCCGCCGCTGGATGGAAAAGCCGTCATTGATTTGGGCTGCGGCTACGGCGAACATTGCATGGAATATGTCAAAAGAGGCGCTGCAAATGTCGTAGGAATCGATATTTCTGAAAAGATGCTGGCCATTGCAAAAGCAAAGAACAACCATCCGAAAATCATCTATCTCCATTTGCCGATGGAGGAGATTTCGTCTATTGAAGGAAAATTCGATGTGGCGGCCAGTTCGCTGGCCATCCATTATGTAGAAGACTATCAAGCACTTGTGCGTGGCATCCATAAGAAGCTGAATGACAATGGCATATTTGTCTTTTCGCAGGAGCATCCCATGAACACGTGCTTTTCGGATGGCGACCGCTGGACGCGGGATGAAAACGGTCGCAAATTGTTTGCCAACATCGCGAACTACGGTGTCGAAAAGGAGGTGGAATCGACGTGGTTCATCGAACATATAAAGAAATACCACAGGATGTTTTCCACTGTCATCAACACGTTGATAGACAACGGCTTCGTTATTGAAAAGATTGTCGAGCCAATACCCACGGCAGAATTGCTGAAAGCACATCCCGAACAATATGACCTGCTCCACAAGCCCGATTTTTTGCTGGTGAAGGCCAGAAAAGTCTAAACAGGAGCCAACGTCAACCGAAAATCACAAAAATAGCAGTCCTGTGGTAAAAAGTGGCAATATAGTATAAGGATGAACAGAATCTCAACCAATTGTGGATGAAAGGGCAAACATCGTGTCGGCTTTGGATAAATATTTGAAACAGTGTAACGAAGTGTATCACACGACGTTGGATCCGTGCAAGTTCGGGTGTGTGCGGATTCATCTCGTGCCGCCGCGAAAGGCGGAGTTCGGCACGCCGTGGGCCGTTATCCTCAATGGCTACCATGTGCTGCCAGTCCAGACGTCGTGGGCCATTTTGTTAAAGGAATTCATCGAATGCCTCAACAAGACGAATGGCCGGAGCCTGACGGACGCGGATGTCATCAAACTGGTCAATGAAGTCGTGGAAAACGTCAGGAAATTGTTCAAAAAGGCGAAGGAGACGGACATTCGCGCGGATTTGCTGGATATCGTAAATACTTTGAAGGCAGTAGCATACGGAGAAGAGCCGCCTGTTGAAATCGGTCATCTGACATTGGCGGAGTATTCGGACTGCATGAAGGCGCCGCATCGAGTCGATCTATTGGTCTCCGCCATGGAAAAAGGCAATGTCTGGAATTGCAACCAGCGGTGTCTGCACTGTTATGCCTGCGGCGAACGGCTGGCCAGCGCTCCTGAACTGCCCACAAAAGACTGGTTGGCCATCATCGACAAGCTGAAAAAAGCCTGCGTGCCCGCTATTACATTTACAGGCGGTGAGCCGACGATGCGTGACGATCTAGTTGAAATGATTGATCATGCCCGCTGGTTCGTGACACGGCTGAATACCAACGGCATTTTGCTGAACAAAGAATTGTGCAAGAAGCTCTATGCGGCATCGTTGGACAGCGTACAGGTGACGTTCTATTCCAGCGACAAGGAAATTCACAACAAATTGGTCGGCGGCGATCATTTCGACGCGACGGTGGAAGGCATCAAAAACGCCTTGGAAGCAGGGCTGGACGTCAGCGTCAACACGCCATTATGCTCTGTCAATCAAGACTATACGGAGACATTGCATTATCTGAAGCGGCTCGGTGTGCATTATTTCTCCTGCTCGGGGCTGATACCAAGCGGCAATGCGCTACGCGGGCCATCGTCAATTACACGATTGGGGCAGGAGGAAATCACGGCGGTGGTGCAGAAAGCGTGGAAGTATTGCACGGAGCACGAATTGGAGCTGTCGTTCACGTCGCCAGGCTGGATAGCGGAGCATGAGCTGCTGCGGATGAAAATGGTCGTGCCGTCATGCGGAGCCTGCCTGTCGAACA
>JAGCSE010000201.1 GCA_017964325.1 Victivallales bacterium
ATAAAGGAGCCGCCACATGTTTTCAACGATATTCATCAAACGGCCGCGTTTCGCGTTCGTCATATCGCTGGTCATCATGCTGGCCGGCGTCGCGAGCTATTTCACACTGCCGGTGGCGGAATACCCGCAGGTGACGCCGCCTGTCATCGTCGTGGGCACGTTCTATCCGGGCGCCTCCGCGCAGGTCATCGCGGACACGGTCGCCGCGCCTTTGGAGACGGCCATCAACGGCGTGGAAGGGCTGACGTACTTTGAATCGAAATCGGACAACTCCGGCAACTACACGCTGACCATCACCTTCGATACGGGCGTCAACGAAGACATGGCCCTGACCAATGTCAACAACGCCGTGAAGATGGCGGAATCGAATCTGCCGTCGGAAGTCAAGACAAACTTGTTCAGCTACAAGCGGTCATCGGACATTCTGGGCGTCATCGCGTTGCAGAGCAACAATCCCGAACATGACTTGATGTACCTCTCCAACTATGCGTCCATCAACATAACGGACAACCTGTCGCGTCTGAAAGGCGTCGGCCAGTCGTTTGTGTTTTCCGACCGGACCTATTCCATGCGCGTGTGGCTGGATCCGCTAAAGCTGCGCGGTTTCAACATGAGCATCGGTGAAATCGCCAACGCCATCCAGACGCAGAACGTGCAGGCCGCGGCCGGTTCCGTCGGCACGGATTCGTCCAATCCGTACATGTCGTTCAAAGTCGACACGCAGGGCCGTCTGAAGACGCCGCAGGAATTCCAGAACATCATCGTCCGCACAGGCGCGGACGGACGGCAGATTCTGCTGCGGGACGTGGCCCGCGTGGAAATGGGATCCGAAAAATACACGGGGCAGACATTGTACAACGGTGGCCCCGCGGCCATCATCGGCGTGTTCAAGATGAATGACGCCAACGCTTTGACGGTCATGACAAAAGTCCGTGAGGAGATGGACCGCCTGGCGAAAGATTTCCCCGAAGGCATGGAATGGGTCATGGGATACGATTCCACACGGTTCGTGAAAGTGTCCATGAAGGAAATCGCGATGACGCTGATCATGACATTCATTCTGGTCGTCGTCATCACCTATGCATTCCTGCCCAGCTGGCGGGCGACGATCATTCCGTCTGCGACGATTCCCGTGTCGCTGATCGGCACGTTGCTCTTCCTGAAGATCTTCCACATGAGCATCAACACGCTGTCCATGTTCGCGTTGATTCTCGTCATCGGTTCTGTGGTTGACAACGCCATCTGCGTGACGGAGAGCTGCATGCGACTGATCGACGAAGAAGGTCTGTCGCCGTACGACGCGGCTGTCCGCTGCATGAAGGAAATCTCCAACGCGTTGATCGCCAGTACGTTGGTCGTCTTGGCCGTCTATGTGCCAATCGCGTTCTACGGCGGCATGGTCGGCATCATCTACACGCAGTTCGCCGTGACGATGTGTACGGCTTTGGTGCTTTCGACGGTGAACGCGCTGACGCTGTCCCCCGCGTTGTGCGCCATGCTGCTGCGGAAGACGAAGCCCGCGTGGGGGCCGTTCAAAATCTTCAACTGGACGGTCAACACGACACGAAACGGCTTTGTTTCCGTTTCCAGCCTGCTGGTCCGCCATGTTTTCGTCACCTTGATCTTGTTTGCGGGAATTCTGGCGGGCAACTTCCTCCTGTACGGCCGCATCGCCCCCGCGTTCCTGCCGTCTGAAGACAAAGGCGCCTTGTTTGCGGAAGTCATCCTGCCGCCTGGCGCGTCGCTGCCGCGTACATCAGAGGTCATGCATGACATGTTGGATCGCATCAAAGATGTCAAAGGCATCCGCAATTCGCTGCTGATTCCAGGACAGTCCATGACGGCCGGCAATGGTGAAAACTGCGGTTTCGTCATCTTCGAACTGGATTCATGGGAACTGCGCAAGACGCCGGATCTGCAATTGTCCGCCATCCAGGCGGAGATGACGCGCCGCGTCGCGGACATCGCGGATGCGCGAATCATGATTCTCGCGCCGCCGCCGATCAACGGCATGGGCGCTTCCGGCGGCGTGACGTTCGCGTTCCAGGCGAAAGGCGAAAAGACGCCGCAGCAGCTTTCCGCCGCGGCGGAAGAACTGTGCGCGAAGATCATGCAGACGGGCAAGGCCGTCTACGCCTTCTCGTCGTTCGACGCGAACACGCCGATGCTGAACATCGACATCGACCGCGCGAAGGCGGAAGCCCTGAGACTTTCGCCGAGCACGATCTTCTACACGTTGCAGGCCTTCTTCGGCTCCATGTACATCAACGACTTCAACCGCTTCTCCAAGACCTACAAGGTCAATGTCCAAGCTGACTTCCAGTTCCGGAAGAATTTGAACTACATGAAACAGATCTACATTCCTTCGTCCACGGGGGCGCAGGTGCCGTTCGACGCCATCGCGACGCTGAACTGGACGCAGGGCTCCCGCCAGGCGGAACGCTTCAACATGTTCCCGTCGGCCAGCATCAACACGCAGTCCGTGCCGTTCTTCTCGTCCGGCCAGATGATGACATTGGTCAGCGACATCATGCATGACTTCGGGCAGGACTACGGCATCAGCTGGACGGGCATGTCCTATCAGGAGAGCCAGAACCAAGGCAAGATCATCTGGATTCTGGGCATGGCTCTGCTGATGGCGTATCTGTTCCTTGTGGCGCAGTATGAGAGCTGGACGCTGCCGATTTCCGTCATCCTGTCCGTCGGGACGGCGACGCTGGGCGGTCTCGTGGCGTTGTTTGTGACTCGCGGCGACATGAACATCTACTGCCAATTGGGACTGCTGATGTTGATTGGTTTGACGGCGAAATCCGCCATTCTGATGGTCGAGTTCGCGAAGCAGGAACGCGAGAGCGGCCTGTCGATCCGCGAAGCGGCCGTCAGAGGCATGCGCATCCGTTTCCGTTCCGTCATGATGACGGCGCTGTCGTTCGTGTTCGGCGTGCTGCCGTTGCTGTATGCGACGGGCGCCGGCGCGGCTTCCCGCCACGCCGTCGGCGTGACGACATTCTGGGGCATGTCCGTGGCGGCCATCGTCGGAATGACATTTATTCCAGGCCTTTACGTCGTGTTCCAGTACATCGGCGAATTCTTCCTGAATCTGTTCCATGGAAAGAAAATCGAATCGAAATGAGTCTGGCGGGTTGACATTCCGCAAAACGCATTAATTTAAACTAGAGACATCATGAGGGATGGCGAAAAGGTGTTTCGCCATCCCTTTTGTTTTTCAGCCCAAAACAGGAGATTGACTGATGATGAAGAACAGAATAATCGGAATGGTCGCATTTTTTTGCATGCTGATGGGATGCCTGTGTGTCGCGCAACAGCCGGAGGAAAAGATTGACTGGGAAGCCGCGCAGGTGGTGCATCCCGGCGTCCGTTTTGTGAAATTTCAATGGGAGACGCCGCGGGCCACGCCGCTTTCGGCGGAGCAGGTCGAGAAGGTGCATAAGGAGATGATCGAGAAAAAACGTTCGCAGGAGACCATCGACAACTACAAGGCGGATGTCCGCCCCATGAAAATCTATGTCATGCGCATCGATTTGACAATGAAGGGCTTGACGTTCACGGGAACGGGGCGCGCGGAAGGCTGGGGCGAAAAGATGCCCGACCATGCCAAGCAGATCATCCGCACGCGTCGCCTCCGCACGGCGCAATTCATGAAGGACTGCCGCAAGCCGAAGGAAGAGGGCGGCCGTGGACTGGACATGATCGTCGCGAACAACCGCGCCCCGTGGTCGCCGTGGGAGTCGCCATACACGCACAAGTTCGGTAATCCCACTGCGTTGAACATCTCCGACGGCGTCATCATCACGGACAATCCAGGCGGCCACAAGGCCATTCTGGTCGTTTACAAGAACGGCAAGATCGACATCGTCGATCATATCGACACGGCGCAGTACGAGGCCGAAGGGCGCACGAAATACGACGACATCTGGTTCGCGCATTCGGGCTTCGGCATCATTCTGAAGAACGGCGAAACGACGCCGCAGACGACGTCAGGCTATGACCGTCCGTTGATGCCGCGCATGACATGCGGTCTGGACAAAGACCGTCATTACATGTATTTAGTGGCGGTGGACGGCCGGATGTTCGGTTGGAGCGAAGGCGCCACAGGCACGGATTTGGTCAGAATCATGCGGGCCGCGGGCGCGTATGATGTGATCGATTTCGACGGCGGCGGCTCCGCGACGCTGTGCTATTGGGACGATGAGAAGAAGGCCCCGCAGACCGTCAACCGCCATGATCGTGTTCCCAATGGCTACTACCGCCCCTGCGGCATGAACATGGGCATCTATATCAAACACGACAACTAATCATATAACAGGAGAAAAACATGATTCAAGTTTTATGCGATGGCCGTCTGTTCCATTTGCAGACGAAGGGCACGTCATACGTCTTTTTCGCGAATTCCTTCAACCGCCTGGAGCACATCTACTACGGTGCGCGGGTGGAGGATCCTGCGACCATGCTTATGCGCAATGGGCGTCCCTCGCCTGCGTCGTTCAGCGTGATGCGGCAGGGCGAGCCGAGCAACATGGGGCCGGATGTGCTGCCGCAGGAATATTCAGGCTTCAACAGCGGCGACATGCGCATGGCCGCGTTGACCTTCAAGACGGAAGACGGCGCCGCATGGACGGACGCGCGGTTCATCTCCTATAAGATTACAAAGGAAAAACGCGCGTTGCACGGCCTGCCCAGCTCGTTCGTCGGAACGAAGGACACGGATGTGGCGAATCTGGAAATCACGCTGCTGGACGAAATCGGCGGCGTGGAAGTGACAATGCTGTACAGCGTGTTCGCGGACAACGATGTCATTTCGCGTTCCGTGATCGTGAAGAACGTGTCCGACAAAGTCGTCCGTCTTGAACGCGCCATGAGCGCGCAGGTGGATTTCAGCGGCAAGAGCCATTATGAAATGGTGAACTTCTACGGCAGCTGGAGCCGTGAACGCTATCTGGAGCGCACGCCGCTGCGGCATGGCATCCAGGCGACGGGCAGTCTGCGCGGTGCGACGGGCCATGTCCATTCGCCCGCGTTGATTCTTTGCGAACCTAGCGCGACGGAGACCATGGGCGAGACGTTCGCGTTCGTTCTGGAATACAGCGGCAACCATTTCGAGGCGGCGGAAGTCGATCAATTCGACGGCGTCCGTGTGCAGATCGGTATCCATCCGGGCCTGTTCAGCTGGAAATTGAACACGGGCGAGAGTTTCGAGACGCCTGAGATGTTCATGACGCGGTCTGGCGAAGGCTTCGGCAAAATGTCGCACAATCTGCACGATTTCATGCGGTCGCATCTGATCCGAAGCCCGTGGAACGGCAAACGCCGCCCGATTCTCGTGAACAACTGGGAGGCGACGTATTTCAATTTCGATACACAGAAGATTCTGGACATCGCGAAGATGGGTGCGAAGCTGAACATCGAAATGCTGGTCTTGGACGACGGCTGGTTCGGCCATCGCGACAACGACAAATCGTCCCTCGGCGACTGGTATGAATTCAAGAAGAAAATCGGCGACATGAAGGATCTGGCGGACGGCATCCATGCGTTGGGCATGAAATTCGGCCTGTGGTTCGAGCCAGAGATGGTTTCGGAGGACAGCGATCTCTATCGTGCTCATCCAGAATGGGTTCTGTGTGTTCCAAACCGCCCGCGCTGCTATGGCCGCACGCAGTTGATTCTGGACTTCAGCCGTCCGGAAGTCGTGCAGCATCTGTTTGACGTGATGGCGGGGCTGATCGGCCGCGCGGGCATCGACTACATCAAATGGGACATGAACCGCAACATGTCCGACGTGTTCTCCGAAATGCTGCCTGCCGACCAGCAGGGCGAAGTCGCCCATCGCTACATTCTCGGCGTCTATAAGCTCAACCAAATGCTCATCGACGCCTTCCCGAATCTGCTTATCGAAGGCTGCTCTGGCGGCGGCGGCCGTTTCGACGCGGGCATGATGTATTATCTGCCGCAGATTTGGTGCAGCGACAACACGAACGCCATGGAACGTCTGATCATCCAGGCGGGCACGTCGTTGCTTTATCCTGTGGCCTCCATGGGTGCTCATGTGAACGCGCAGCATGACCGCGCGCGATTCATCCCGTTCGAGACGCGCGGCAACGTCGCCATGGCGGGAACATTCGGCTATGAGCTTGATTTGACGAAACTTGACGAAGAGGAGCAGGCGACGGCCATCCGCCTCAACAAGGCCTACCACCGCTACCACGACACGATTTCCGAAGGCGACTACTACCGCCTGACGGATATGTTCAAGGTTAACGAAGTGGAGGCGTGGTGCTGCACGGCGAAGGACAAGAAGCAGGCCGTTCTGACGGTCGTCCGCCGCACGAAATACGGCTACATCAAGCGTGTGCCGCGTTTCACCGTGCCCGGCCTTGATCCCACGAAGAAATACCGTCTTGTCGATGATGCCATCGAACCAGAAAAGCAGCAGATCTTCCCTGGCGACGTGCTCATGAACTACGGCATCTGGTGCACAGAATTGGACTTCCGCGACTGCGCATCAAAGGTGTATCTCTTTGAGGTAATAGACTGATATAGAACAAAAAGCAACAGATGCAAAAATTCACGTCTCATGTCAATTTTGGACATGAGACGTGAATTTTGTCATTTCATGATTTTACCCACGAGCAATCAGATTCTTCTGCTCGTAGAAGCGGATGTCTTCGAGATATGTTCCGCCTACAGGCACACCGTTCTTTTCGCAGAAATAATCCCATACGGCGCACCACGGCAACCCCTTCGCTTCTTCTTGCAATGCGAGACGCCCTGTGAAATCGAAAGCATCTTCACACGCCTGAATTTCCGCACGCGGCTCCAATAACGCAATCAGCAACGCCTTCTGCATATTGCGCGCACCGATGACCCATGCCGCCACACGATTGATACTCGCATCGAAATAATCCAGACAGATGTGGATTTTGTCCAGATAATCGTATGCCACCGTTTCGCGGGCAATACTCAAGAGTTCATCGTTGACGAGAATCACATGGTCGCTGTCCCAATGGACGCCACGGCTCACGTGCAACAGCAGACGGCCCTGCTGGCAGCAGATGGAGGAAATCTTGTCTGCAATGCTCTCCGTTGGATGGAAATGGCCAGAATCCAAGCAAACAAGAACGTTCTTCCGAGCGGCATACGTCAGATAGAAATCGGCGGAGCCAACGGTGCAGCTTTCCGCGCCGATGCCGAACAGTTTCGGTTCTACGGCATCCAGTTCGTATTTATCGCTGATCTTCTCTGCAAAGCATTCATCCAATGCTTCCAAAAGCCGCTTGCGAGCCGCATAGCGGTCAGACGGGGCATCTTTGTAACCATCTGGGGCCCAGAAATTCACGACACACGGCGTGCCCAGCTCCTTGCCGAATTTCGCACCAATCTTGCGGACGGCCTTCCCATGGTCAATCCAGAATTTGCGAATAGCAGGATCTGGATGAGACAGCGAAAGGCCATGGTCCAGTTTCGGATGCGAATAGAACGCGGGGGCGATGTCGAATCCGATCTTGTTCGCCTTCGTCCAGTCCAGCCAGCCGCGGTAGTTGTCCAGCGTGAAGCGGTCGCGGTCCACGCCGGGGAACATCTTATCGACTTGATGGGACTGCAGGCAGACGCGATGCTTGCCGGGAATCAGCCGCAGCGCGACCGATAGATCCATGCGCAGTTCGTCCGAATTCCGCGCGCAGCCCGGATAGTTTCCCGTCACTTGGCAGCCTCCCGTCAGGGCATGATTCGTCTCCTCGAATCCTTTGACGTCATCACCTTGCCAAGCGTGAATCGAAATTTGGATGGCGGACAACGCCTTCATCGCCGCTTCCGTGTCAACCCCATGCTCCGCATAGATTTCGCGCGCCAGTTTGTACATTTTCTCAACAGTTTTCATATTTTTCCTCCATTGTTTATGGACTCCATCACAACGCCAGGTTTTGTCCTGACCAAAGACCGTACAGAAACCTCCCGTGCGGCGGCGACGGCCGCCAACACGCCGGCCGCCTCGCCCATCTTCAAGCAATCACCCGTCACACGATAGGCCGCATGCGCGATAAAACTGCCCGATATGCAACGCCCGGCCGTCAGCAGATTCTCAACGCCCAACGGCACAAGCGAACGAAGCGGAATGTCGAATCCCTTGTGCCCGAAGCACGTTTGCGTCGATTTGGACGGCTCGTGAATATCGACGCCGAAATGGACGAGGCAGATCCCATCCTCATGGCGACGCCCCTCCTTCACATCATCGTCCGTCACATAGTATTCACCCTTTACACGCCGCGTCTCGCGGACGCCAACGACCATCGGCAACTCCATCAAATACACATCCCCCAAGACAGGCCGGATCGCCTTGAACAGCTCCATCGCGCGGCGGATCTGCCGCCGCCCTTCAAGCGTGGCTTTCGACAATTCGTCGCCGTCCGTCCCCAGTCGATGGCGCACATGCGTCCACTGGATCAACGCCTCGCCCTCCCGTGGCAATTTGATGATGGCGGGGTTGTTGAACGGCACACCATCCAGAATTTCCGACTCATCCATCACCTTGACTAGCGCCTTGTAGAAACCGTTCGTGTCGTCGCGTCCGTATTCCGCCTTGACGCCTCCGATTTTGAACATCATCGTCATCGGCTGGCATGCGCCCTCAGGGCCACCGATTTCGAACGGTGCCCCCGCGCGGGCCGCGATGTCACCGTCCCCCGTGCAGTCGATGACCGTCTTCGCCAGAATCGCCTGCGGGCCTGATTTGTTTTCCACAACCACGCCCTTCAGCACGCCGTCCTCCATGATCGGCTCCGTGGCCATCGTGTAGAAAAGGATGTCGATGCCCGCATCCAGCGCCAGTTCATCGAGCAACATGGCCATTTCTGTCGGATCGAAGGAGATATTCCACAGGCCGCCCCAGCAACCGCGTGCCTGCAACGCCTCCCGCAGTTCACGGTTCAGACCATCATGATGATGGTTGTCGAAAAACGGACTCAGCAAGCCCAGCGTCCACATGCCGCCAAGCTTCCCGCCGTATTCGACAAGCGTCGTTCGCGCACCGGCCCGTGCGGCGGAAATCGCCGCGCCAAAGCCAGCCGGGCCTGCGCCTACCACCAATACATCGCATTCATTCCGAACTGGAATTTCCCTTGCTTCGCGTCTGATCTTCATGGTCATGGCATCCTTTTCGATGGGCACGCTGCATCACTGTACGGAAAGGAACTTCTTGTAAGCCGCTTCCCATGCAGCGGAATCCTGCGGCATGTAAATGTTTGTTTCTGTACTGGCACGAATGATATCACGTCCTTCCTGCAACGACTTGATGTCGCCCAAGGCGAGAGCCTGCCCGATGATGTTGCCCAACGCCGTCGCTTCGACAGGCCCCGTCTGGACGGGACGGCCGATGGCATTCGCCGTGAACTGGTTGAGAATGATGTTCTTACAACCGCCGCCGACCAGATGCAGCATATCAATTTTCTTGCCAGTGACGGCTTCAATTTCGTCCAAAGACTGGCGATAGCGCATGGCAAGCGATTCCAACGCCGTGCGCAGTATCTGTCCGGGCGTTTCGGGAACAGGTTGGCCAGTCTTGCGGCAGTAATCGGCGATGCGGGCAGGCATATCGCCTGGTGCCACGAACATCTGGTCGTTCGGATTGATAAACGAACGGAACGGCTCCGCCGCATTCGCGAATTCATCCAATTCGTCGAACGTGTATTTCTTGCCGCGACGCTTCCATTCCGTGCGGCACTCCTGAATCAACCACAACCCCATGATATTCTTCAAGAAACGAATCGTTCCACCGACGCCGCCTTCATTCGTATAATTCGCCGCCATCGCCGCTTCCGTCACCAGCGGTTCGTTCAATTCCACGCCCAAAAGGCTCCATGTGCCGCTGCTCAGATATGCCCACGATTTGTCGCTCTGTGCGGGAACCGCCGCCACGGCGGACGCCGTGTCGTGCGAACCGACCAGCACGACGGGAATCGCACCACATTTCAGTTCCTCCTGCAACTGCGGCAAAAGCGTACCAGCCAGCGAACAGGCAGGCTTGATTTCAGGGAACAACGAACGCTTCAGCCCCAATGCGTCAATGATTTCCCACGCCCAATCCTTCGTCGTCGGATTGTACATCTGTGATGTCGTGGCAATACTGTATTCAGCGGACTTGTCGCCGCAGAACAGATATGTCAGGGCGTTCGGGATGAACAACAGTTTATCGGCGATTTTTAACACTTGATCATCGTCGCGGACGGATGCCGCCAACTGGAAGATGGAATTCAGCGTAATGAACTGGATACCAGTCAGTTCATAGATTTTCTTCTGAGGGACGCGTTCGAACATCCACGGCATCACGTCGTCCGTGCGCGGATCGCGGTAGTTGTGTGGAATGCCCGCGAAGAAGCCATTCTTGTCGATAAACGCATAATCGACGCCCCATGTGTCGATAGCAATGGCCGATAGATTGGCACCCGCCTCCAACGTCTTCTTCAGACCGAGCTTCATTTCATTGAAAAGCCCCAGCAGATTCCAGAAGAGGCCGCCGTTGATGGACATAGGACCGTTTTCAAAACGGTGCATCTCCTCAAGCGTCACCTTGCCGTTGTCAATCGTGCCCAGAATCGCGCGGCCACTTGACGCGCCCAAATCAAATGCCAGATACTGCTTCATCTTGATTCCTTTTGCGTTACGTTCTTTGATTTATTAGACCTTTATTTAACAATACGTTTTTTTACAATAATATTAAATATTTTGATTATATTTTCATAAAATTACATTCTATTGTCTCATTGATATCGACGACGGCCACATGCCGCGCGATCGTCATCGATCCTGCACATACCTGTGTCCAACCGCCGTGCCGCCAGACGAACGGCTTGTGCAGATGCCCGCACAGAAGCACATCAAACAACTTGTCCTCCGCCCATTTTCTCAAGTTGTTTTCGATGTTTATCTTCCGTCGCCACCCAAGGCCACCGCCGTAATAATCCACCATCGGGAAATGGCACACGATCACACGGCGTTCGCCGTCTTCGCGCGGCTGCTGAAGCATCGCTTCCAGACGCTGTTTGGCGTCATCCGTCAACAATCCCGCCGATTTCCATGGCGGCATCGGTACAGCCGCATCCACCATGATGAAACGAACATTGTCGAACACCCTTTCCGCAGGAAAGGCTTTTCGACCGAACCCATTCAGTTCCAGACATATCTGTTCAAGCGCCATCCGATTTCGCTGATGGCCGACGTATGCGTCATGATTTCCTGGCACATACATAAAACGCTCTACAAAGCGTTCCGCCAACGGCTTCAAAACTGTCAAAGCCCTTTTGAACTCCGACGGTTCGGCGATGCTTCCCAAGTCCCCTGTGCAAACGACAATGTCCGGATTGACCTTCTCCACCAACGGTAGCAACCGTTCAACGGTTCCGAAATCCTGATGCGAACGCCGGCGGACATGTTGTGTGAAGACGCCCAACAAACGCTTGTCCAGCAGCCACCCCAAGCCACTTGGCCAAACGCCCAGATGTATGTCCGAGAAATGCAGTATCTTCACGTTAATTTCGTCCGATTAGTCGTCATTACCATCTTTTACCATAAAAAATACTATCAAAACAACGGAGTTCAAGTCTGCACAAAAAGACAACTGCCAGCTTTATGCTATAGTAATCATATTTTCAACATTCCACCGCCTATCTGCCATTTTCCGCAAAGGCCATACAGCCCTTTGCAAATCCAGCCATAAATCATGAAAACTCTCACAACAGCCCGTCTCATCATCCGCCCATGGTACATTTCGGATGCGGACGACCTCTTTGAATACGCCTCCACGCCTGACGTCGGCCCCAATGCAGGTTGGGAGCCGCACCGATCGCGTGCGGACAGTGTCAATCTCATCAAAAACTATTTCATGCGCAACTTCTACCATTGGGCCATCGTCCTGCCCGACCTCAAAAAAGTCATAGGCGGCATCAGCGTCACTCCAGACCCCAAACGTTCATATCCACTCGCCAAAGTCCTCGGATACTCCATGTCAAAGGACTATTGGGGGCACGGTTATATGACGGAAGCCGCGCAAGCCGTCATCCAATACGCCTTCCGCGATCTTAACATCAATCTGCTCTCCATCTATCACTACTCATTTAACCTCCGTTCCAAACGTGTCATAGAAAAATGCGGCTTCACATACGAAGGCACACTCAGGCTTTGCAGCCAACCATACGCGGGCGTCCTCCATGATGACTGCTGCTATTCCATGACACGCGAGGAGTTTGATAAATTGTACTTCTAGTTTAAAATCAATATGAAAGAAAAAACATTCATCGCGGCAGTCGCCGCCATCGGCCTGGCCGTCGCCCTGCTCATGATGCCGCCTGGATTCACGGAGCGGATTGCCGGACTCGCACGCATGGTCTCGCACCCAATACTCGCCTGGTCGGATTTCACAGCGCGTTTTTCTCTCGCAGTCATGGGCAATGGCTCAACAGTTCCGAATCAAGAAGAAATAACCCAAATTCGACAAGAGCTCGCCCGCAAGGATATCGTACTCCAAAACGCCTGGGCGCAATACAGAACCGCCATCCTCGAAAACCATTACCTAAAAAACAGACTCCGTGTCCTTTATGACGACAACCTCTTTTTTCTCACACTCTGCAAAGTCGTAAAACGCGACCCACTGTCAAGTTATTACGATTCCATCACCCTTGGAAACGGCTACAAGGACGGTTTGAAATCCGGACAGCTCGTCATCACCATCCCGCCAGATCCCGCACCTGGAGAAAAACGTGAAGATTCATGTCTCCTCGGCATCATCCGTGAAGTCTCGAAGGACTCCGCATCCGTCACCCTCACAACGGCAGAAGACTTCTCCATCGCCTGCCGCATTCCCGAACGCAACATCACGGGACTCCTCACAGGACGATCCCCCTCCAACCGCCCAGGCCCCGCCATCTGCATCCCCCCTGGCGACCTCACCCTCAAGCATCCCATGACAGCCATCGCCGACCCTGTTCAAGTAGGAGACAAAGTCTATACCAGCTCCCTTGGAGACAATTCTGAAAAATTCGACAACATCTTCATCGGAACTGTCGATGAAATCAGCACCAATGAAATCGGGGCTCCCGTCCTCCACATCCGCCCCGCCGTCTCCAACGAACAGTTGGACTATGTATTCGTTGCTTTGAAAAAACTCCCCAAGCAAAAGTAATCTGCCGTGCAGCATACCACAGACAAACCAAGACTCATAGAAATCGAAATCCGCTTCAACCCGAAGCTGATTCTCGAATATGTGACGTCGCGCCACGGCTTGTTGCGGCATCTTGCATTCATCATCACGACTTTCCTCTGGATTTCCATCTCCTTCGGCCTTCAACTATCGCTTCCGACCGTATTTCCCGCCTATCCATGGCTTCCCGCCGCATGGGGAACCGCCTATCTCGCCTCCCGCCGAAGCTCCGTCTGCGCTATTTTCTGCGCATTCGTCATTGGACTCTGCCTCGACGCCGTCTGCTTCAATCCCCTCGGTCCTGCTTCCATTGTCTTGACGGCCGTCGTTTTGATCTGTCGATTCATCTCCACCAAACTCCCTCACAAGTATTTCTTCAAGGCGAACACCCTTCTCCTATCCATTGCCTCGACAGCCATATTTGTTTTTGGGAAGGTATTTTTCTGCTGCCCGCTTGCGGCTTTCGCAACAAAAATCGCCCTGCTTCCAAAATACCTTATCGGCGGCACATTGCTAGCCATTCCCGCCTGTTTCTTTACGTTCGCCGTCAAGGATATCATCGAAAGCTTCCTGCTTGTGGATAGCGATACGCAAGAATCGTCTGCGGAGGGCTAACCATGTCCACAACAAGCCATTATCAGCAATGTCGCATCCTGCGCTTCGGCGTATGTGTCGTCATTCTCGCCCTCGCCGCCTATATCGGCTGGCTTCAGCTCGCCGAAAATGAAGAGATGAACCATTGGAGCGAACGGCAGCAAAAACGCCTCAACTATGTCCCAGGCAAACGCGGTTCCATTCTCGATCGCAACGGCACTCCTCTAAACTACGACATTGCAACCTATTCCATCGCGATCCACATCGAACGCCTGCGTGATCCGCGGGACACCCGTACCGCCACTCTCAACAAAGTCTCCACAACCGTTGCCGAACTTGCCTCCCTTCTTGGCCCCGACGCATATCATTCCCGCCCAACGACCAACGACATCCTCCGCCATGTCGTCCAGACCGCCCCCCTCCCCTTCGTCCTCTGGAAGAATCCATCCGATGAGATGCTGGCGAACTTCGCTCTCTACCGCCATCGCTTTCCTGCAGCAGACCTTGTCTTGACATGGAAACGTGTCTATGACCACGAAACAGCCGCCACGCAGATTCGCGGCTACGGTGCCGAAGACAAACCATCTGACGACGATACTGCAAAACGGCTGTTCAATTTCAAGGAATACATCGGGAAAACAGGCATCGAACAAGCTTGCAATGAAACACTTAGAGGTACAAATGGCTACCAGTTGTTCCAAACCGATGTCTTCACATACAGGCATGAAACCGTCGAGACAAAAAAAGCCGTGCCTGGACAGGATGTCGCCCTCACCATCGACATTAAACTCCAAGAATTTACAGAAGAAATCTACCGCAACCGCGACTTACGCGGTTCAGTAGTCGTCATGGACGCCCAGAACGGCGAAATCATCATAATGACCTCCATCCCCTCCCATCATCTTCCAGTACGTAGGGAAGATATCGACAATAAAGGCGCTATGAGAAACAATGCTCTCGCCGGTTATTATCCTCCAGGCTCCACCATCAAACCATTGATTGCTCTCGCCGCCTTGCAACAGGGTGTCATTGGCCCTAATGACTATTTGGACTGCCCAGGCTATTACCAACTGAATCCCCAACATAAAGTCGGCTGCACGGCCAAATATGGACATGGTTCGCTGACACTTGTTCCCGCTCTCGCTTATTCCTGCAACACATATTTTTGCGTTCTTGGAAGCCGTCTCGATTATTCGCATGTCACGGACCTCGCCTCAGAAATCGGTCTTGGAAGACCGCTCCATACGATTCTATGGCGCAGCGAAAAATCTGGAATCGCCTTTACTCCTGAATGGGTTCATTCCAAAAGGAAAAATGATTCAGGTTGGCATCCAGGAGATGCCGCCAACGCCGCCATCGGACAAGGTGAATGGATTGTAACTCCATTGCAAATGGCTGTTTACGCTTGCGCAATAACGACAGGACGCATCTACACTCCTAAATTCGTCATTTCCACTGATGACGCTCTAGTCAACACCATCGACTGGCCTGATGAAATCTGGAAGCCTGTAAAAGAGGGGCTTCTTGAATGCGTCATTTCTCCGAAAGGCACAGGCAAGGCCCTCAGAATCCGTGGCATCGATGTTCTTGGCAAGACGGGTACAGCGGAACACGGCAAGAATCTCACACCCCATGCTTGGACGTTTGCCGCCCTACCCGCCGACAACCCGCGCTTTGTTGGCGTATGTGTCGTCGAAGAAGGCGGCGGTGGCGGCAAAGTCGCCGCTCCGATTCTCCATGATGTTCTCGTCCAAGTGGTTGAAACCTACCTCCCCACAACTTTCCCAGAAGGGGAATAATGTAGCCGATACAGGCAAAATAGTGAATCTCCCCTAGTTTTATAGAGTTTCATGTACAACTGAAATTTTCACAACTGAAATATCCCGTCTATCTGTTTTGTCTATCTTATATGGTTGCAATAAATAATCTTACATCAAATAATCCAACATGAAATAATCGTAATTTCATGACTTGCATAATAGAATAAAGATAGTATAGTTAATTCATCTAGTCAGTTTTCAATTGCCTGAAATACGGAATCAATTGACCATATTGAAAATAATGGATGATTCGTCATCCAATTCAGTAGTGTCATGAAAGCTCGCTATTCTTTTGGATTCTATTTATTTCAAGGCACTTGAAATGATACAGAAGTATCTTGTCGTGTATTGTCCGTCATGTCGCGGATGCGTTTTGGAAACGCGCCGCGCCATTGGAAATTGTCAGGAAACATCAGAAAAAGGGAGCATCGGGAATGAAGCGGTTGATGCAGTTGCTAATTGGTCTTTCATTGGTTTGGGCGATGACAGCTCATGGAGCGGATGTGTACCGCTTCCGTGGTGAAAATTCGCAGGGCATATTCAATGAAAAGGGTTTGTTGAAGAGCTGGCCGGAAGAAGGCTTGTCGCCGTTGTGGACCTACACGGGGCTTGGTGTCGGCTGGAGCAGCGTCTCGAAGGTCGGCAACCGTCTCTTCACGACTGGCACGGATGCGGAGGACAAGTCGCGTGAAATCGTGGTCTGCCTTGATTTGAATGGCAAAAAGCTCTGGCAGACGGTCGTGGGGAAAGTATGGCAGCGCGCATATCAAGGCGCACGCTGCACACCGACATTCGTACCGGAAGGCGCGGCCGGCGAAGGCCGCCTTCTGGTGCTTTCCGGTAGCGGAGATATCTACTGTCTGAATGCGGCAGACGGCAAGGTGCTCTGGAACAAGGATATAGCCGCGACATATCAGTCTCGTTTCGGGCATTGGGGCATGGCGGAATCGCCTGTCGTCAAAGATGGAAACGTATTCGTGGTGGCGGGCGGCAACAAGGCGCTTGTCGTCGCGTTGAAAATCGCCGACGGCTCCGTCGTCTGGGAATCCAAGTCCAATCATGACAATTGCGCATACGTGACACCCGCTCTGGTCGGCGACCAGCTGATTGTCATGACCGCCACCAAAGTCAACGGTGTCGATACGAAGACTGGCGAAATCCTTTGGGAGAGCCAATACAGCGAGATGGCGGGACCTGTCCGCTGGGGCGGCATCAACTGCAACCCGCCTGTCGTCAAAGGCAACCGTTTCTTCGTGACGGCCGGCTATAACCAAGGCGGCGTGATGTATGAGCTAAATGCCGACGGCAAAGGCGTCAAGGTCGTATGGACCAGCAAAGTTCTGGATCCGCATCATGACGGTGTCGTGGAAATCGACGGCAAGCTCTACGGCTCCAACTGGGAGAACAACAACAGCGGCAAGTGGGTCTGCATGGACTGGAACACCGGCAATGTCATCTATGAGCAGAACTGGGACAATCTGGGCAAAGGCAGCATCCAATACGCGGACGGAATGCTTTACCTTTATGAAGAGCGCCGCGGGACGGTCGGTCTCGCGAAGCCTGGAGACAAATTTGACGTCGTCAGCAAGTTCCAGATTCGCTATGGGACGAAGGAGCATTGGGCGCATCCGACTATCAGCGACGGCATCCTCTACGTGCGCCGTGGCGACGCTTTGGCGGCGTTTGACATCCGCGCAAAATAAAACGGGCGAAAGCCGCTTTGGAAAACTCCAAGGCGGCTAAAATGAAGATGAATTTGATTAAGGTGAAATAGTGAAGCAACGTGAGTTTTTAGGGGAATTCACCGGTACATTTTTGATGGTTCTGTTCGGCACGGGATCGGTCGCGGTCGATACATTGTTTGGCGCACACAGGAGTCTGGGCGTGATTGCGCTCATCTGGGGCGTGGGTGTGACGCTGTCGATTTATCTGACGCGCCATCTATCCTGTGCGCATTTGAATCCGGCTGTCTCGTTAGCGATGGCGACGAGCGGCCGCATGACTTGGCGGAAGGTGCCGAATTATCTGATAGCGCAGTTTTTGGGCGCATTTCTGGCCGGCTGGGTCGTCTATCTTCTGTTTTCATCGTCTATAGCGGAATTTGAGGCGGCCCATCAAATAGTCCGCGGGACTCCTGAATCGGTCGCGACAGCGCGCATGTTCGGCGAGTTCTACGATACGAAAATCGTCTCATTGCCGTTGGCGATTTTCGGCGAGGCATTTGGAACGTTCATTCTGGTCGTCATGATTTTCGCCTTGACGGAAGGCTGCAATGTCGGCAGGCCATCGGACACGATGGCACCGGTTTTCATCGGCCTGACCGTTTCATCGGCCATCTGCCTGATAGCGCCGTTGACGCAGGCGGGCTTCAATCCCGCACGGGATTTCAGCCCGCGCATGGTCGCGGCCATCATGGGCTGGGGGCGCCATGCGCTTCCAGACGCCTGCGGCGGCTTCTTCTGGGTCTATATGCTCGGCCCATGCATCGGCGCCGAGCTGGCGGCGGTTTTGTTTGTGAAACTCTTTGAACCGCTTATGAATAGGAAAGCTAACAACGATTGCTGCTGCGGCGGGAAACACGACGATGCGTGCACGTGCGGAAACAGCAAACAGGAGAAGAAATGATGAAGAAAATAAAGCTACTATTAATAGGCGGATTTCTGGCGACTGGCAAGACGACCATGCTTTGGGAGACAGCCCGTGCTTTGGCAAAGCGGAATTACAAAGTCGGTCTGATCACCAATGATCAGGCCCCCGATTTGGTTGACACGGCGTTTCTTACGAAAACAGGCGCGGGCGTCAGGGAAGTCTCCGGCAGCTGCTTCTGCTGCAATTTCCCCGGCTTTGCGAACGCCATCATTTCTTTGACGGACGCGGGAGCGGATTTCATCGTGGCGGAACCAGTCGGCAGTTGCACAGACTTGTCCGCGACAATCCTCCAGCCGATCAAAGACAAATATCCCGAATGGGAATTGCTGCCGTTGGTCGTTTTGGTGGAACATGCGCGCATGCTGGAGGCATTGGGCATCACGGAGGGGCTGACGCATCCCGATGCGTTGTATATCATTGAACGCCAGATGTCCGAAGCGGACAGGATCGTTCTGAACAAAAAAGATTTGCTGAACGAAAAGGAATTGGCGGACGCTTTGGAAATCCTGCGGAAACGTTTCCCCAATACGCCTGTCACAGCGATTTCCGCTCTGAACGGCACGGGCGTGGATGACGTGCTGGACGATGTTCTGAAAGCTACAGAAAAAGCCGGAAATCGTCTGACAGACGTTGATTACGATCGTTACGCAAACGGCGAGGCCGTGCTCGGCTGGCTGAACGCCGCCATGGATTTGCGCGGCAAGGCGGAATGGCATGCGTTTGCGGAAAATCTGCTCAATGAGCTCGGCGAGGCGTTTGCGGAGAAGAAAGCGGAAATCGGACATGTCAAACTGATTCTTCTCGATGGTGAAAAGAGCATCATTGGAAACATTGGAAAACTCTCGGATTCAGCGAGTTGCCGTGGAGAAAAAGAATTGTTCGCGTCGCATGTCACGTTGATTCTCAACGCGCGTGTGCAAATGCCGCGTGAGGCGTTGGAGGAAACGGTCCATGCGGTGGTGGCGAAACTGGCGAAAGAGGCGGACGTGTATGTCGATTATGACACGGAACTCTGCCTGACGCCTGGTCGCCCTAATCCGACCTATCATTACAATCAAGTGGTTTAAAGGGAATATTCTTGATTACGAATACCTTATATTGTAAGCAAATGGATATGGCGAGCACGCTGGAGGCGATATGAAGAAGAAAATCATCCTTTGCGCATGCCATTACTATCGCCGCATTCAGTCTGTGAAAGTGCAGGCGATATATTCCGCCTGTCTTGCCGCAGGCGTGGACTGCACAGTCGTGCCGGATTTGTGCCGCGTCAGCGCAAAGCATGAGCCGCTAGAGGCTGGAAGCACGATACTTGGCTGCCAGACGCGCGCCATCAAGACATTGATCGGCAATGCCGCTGATTGGATCGACATCCGCTCGACGCCGACGGACGAGCTTCTTGAAAAGCTCTCTCTTCCAAAGGAGTTCCCTTGGAAGGAACTGCCGGAAATCACGTTGCCTGACAAATGGATTCCATGGTTTCCCGCCATTGACGCCACCCGTTGTGTGCAATGCGGCAAGTGCATGGATTTCTGCATGTTCGGCGTATATTCCAAACCAGATGGCAAGGTGACCGTCACCAGTCCGGAATCGTGCAAGACGGACTGCCCCGCCTGTGCGCGCATCTGCCCCGCCAACGCCATCATCTTCGCAAAATCGGAAGAAGAACGGCTGAACGGATCATTGGACGAACCGGTCAAGCCGTCGGAAAACGACAAAGCCGCCTTGCTTGAGCGGTTGAAGCACCGTCGCGTGCCACGTCTGTTCAAGGAGGAATGACGACAATGAACCCGCTTGTTCCCCTGCGTATCATGCTTGGCTGTTCATTCCGCTCCCAATGGAATCTTCTGAAATTCTGCTGGAACGGAAACGGCGCCGTGCGGGCATTCGAACGCCGCCTCAACAAGGGGGAACCGTTCTTTCCGGCCTTCATCATGATGTCCATTACGAATCGCTGCAATCTGCATTGCAAAGGCTGCTGGGTGGAGCAGACACAGCCGCCGATGGCCTTGTCGCTGAAGCAGATGCAAGGCATCGTCGATACGGCGGGGAAATATGATTCGAAGTTTTTCGGTCTGCTGGGCGGCGAACCGCTCCTGCATCCGGATGTCATGACGTTGATTGAGAACAATCCGCAGGCGTATTTTCAACTGTTCACGAATGGAACACTTTTGAACGACGATATTTGCGCACGTCTTGCCAAGCTGGGGAATGTCACGCCTCTCATCAGTATCGAAGGCATGGAGACGGAATCGCGGTTGCGTCGCGGCCGCGACGATGTGTTCGCCAAGTCGATTGCAGCTTTGGAATCCGCCGTGAAGGCGAAACTGTTCACAGGCGTGGCGGCCAGCATCAACCGCAACAACTATGACGAACTCGTCAGCACGGAGTATCTGGACTTTCTCGTGAAGAAAGGCGTCCATTACATCTGGTATTACATCTACCGTCCATGTGGGAGTTCGCCGGAACCGGAGCGGGCGTTGGATGTGGAACAAATCGTGGGACTTAGGCGGTTCATCGTGGAACAACGGCGGATGGCGAAACTCATGATTATCGACGCCTACTGGGATGCGGACGGCAACGCCGTCTGCCCGGGCGCCATGGGGCTATCGCACCACATCGCACCAAACGGCGCCGTCGAATTCTGCCCGATCGTCCAATCGACCGGCGATTATCTGAATGAAGACGCCTCCAATTTGGAGGAGATTTTCCAGAAGAATCCTTATTTGAAGCAGTTGCGTGAGTTTTCCGTACAGAATGGACGGAATTGCCTGCCGATGGAGGCTCCGCATGAACTGAAAGATTTTCTGGCTGCGAAAAAGGCGATTGATTCGTCCAACCGCGATTATCCGCAAGAGCTGGCGGCGGCGGCCCCACTGCCCTGCCATCATGTTCCAGGGCAGGAACTTCCGGAAAAATCGCTGGCGTATCGTTGGGGGAAGCGCCATTATTTCTTCGGCTTTGGAGCATACGGATGAGTGAACAGACGAACAAGCAACAGGTTCCGCAAGACTTCCAGACGCGCTGCGCCGTCCGCGACGCCGCGCGACGACTGGTCGTTGCCGCGAACCTGCTGCCCCCGCAGCGTCTGGAAAACCTTCAACATTTTGCGTCAAAACTGCTTGCGGATTTAAAACTTCATGGACAAAACTATGACGATTATGCCATGATCTGGCTGAACAACGCCGTCTGGGAACGGCATTTTCCGGCGATTCTGCGAAACAGGCGGTTGCTGTTGCTACCGTTCTGTCTGCGCAACCATGACGAATGCCAAGCTCCGCGCGATGACTTGGGGCTAATATGCCAGGAATGTGGAAAATGCAGGATTCCAACGATTTCCACGCAAGCGGACGCATTGGAGATGCCTGTGTTGGTGGCGGAATCAAGCTCGCGTGTGGCGGAATGGGTGGAAGCCGGTGAAATTGAGGCAGTTGTCGGCGTATCTTGTTTGAATTCACTGGAAAAGGCATTTCCAGCCATGCTTCGTCATGCGGTTCCGGGCCTCGCCGTTCCGCTGTTGCGTGATGGCTGCAAAGATACTGAATATGATGAAAGTTTTCTGGCGGACGCCATGCAGATGCCGGAAGACGGCTCGTTCGCTTTGGTCTCGATTCCGGATGTCCAGACGCAGATGACAGAACTGTTCACAGAACGACTTGTATCGTCCTACTTGCGTTTTGACAAGGATTTGGAGATTTTTTCCAAGGAGATCGTCCATTCTCTTTGCGCCCATGGGAAGCATTATCGTCCGACGATCGCCTACGCCGTCTATTCCGCTTTGTCGCGAAGCAATGCTTATCCGGAATTCATGCGTGTAGCGGCCTTGGCGGTGGAATGCTTCCACAAGGCCTCCTTGATTCATGACGATATCGAAGACAATGATTCTGAACGATATGGAGAGCCGACCATGCATCAGCGCATTGGCATTCCAGTCGCGTTGAACGCAGGAGATTTTCTGGTAGGTGAAGGCTATCGGCTGTTCTGCCATGAATCCATTCCCGCAACGATGAGGGCCGAAATGGTCGCTCAGGCGGCTCAGGCCCATAGCGAACTGGCCCTTGGGCAGGCACGCGAATTTGAATTCTCCCAGTCCGCCGTGACATTGGAAATGTGTCTTGAGACGCATCGTCTGAAAACGTCGCCCGCCTTCCGCGTGGCGATGGATATCGGCGCAATCGCCGCTGGCAAATTCAACGAGTATCGTGATTTCTTCCAACGCTTTGCGGATTTGCTTGGCGTTTCCTACCAATTATATGACGATTTGGAGGATACGGAGACGAATCCCGCCTCGTCCGTCGATTGTCTCATGCGAACGACGAGCTGCAGCCGTGAAGACGCAAGACGCGTCATCATGGATCAATACGAACAATATCGCCGCAAGGCATTTGAATGCCTCGACGAGCTGACGGATGTCCCCTTGAAGATTCTTTTGTGGCGTTTGACAGGAAAGGTGCTGAAAGATGTTCAATAGACCGACATTTGAAAAAGCCTTTTTCCGGACGATGTTGCAAGGCTGGAAACGCATGGGAGACGAAGCAAAAGCTCTTGTCCGCGAAGGAGTTGCCGCCGCCCAAGGACCAACGGGACTGTTCTGCGGTCGCGGCAGCAAGGAAGATCTGTACTATAGCTTTTTCGGATTGCTGCTTTCCCTGATGCCAGGCATGAAAATTAACAGTAAGTCATGCCGTCATGCCTTGGATTCCATCGACTTAGCGTCATTGGATCTCGTTCATTCTTGTGCCTTTTTTCGGTCTCAACGGATTCTTCATCCGTTCACATGGAAGTTAAAATGTGATATTTCATATTTGCAAAACCTTCCTTCAATGGCTTATCCGCATGGCGATCCCGAAGCACCATATTCACGTTTTCTTCTGGAAACACTTCTGAACGATTGCGGCAAAAAAACCTCCTTTCCCGATTTACATGAGTATCGTCTGCCCAATGGATTGTATTCAAATCTGAAAAATCAGAAAGTATATAATGTCAATGCGACGGCGGCGGCGGCTTTTTTATTGCCAGATGAAATGCGGCAACAGACGCTTCTGGCATTGGCGGCGGAACAGGCAGCAGACGGCTCGTTCGGAAGCAATCTTCTTTCGACGGCGGTGGCTTTGTTCGCGTTGCAATCACATCAAACGAGCATACGTTTTTCTGCAAAAGGATACTTGCAGTCGTGCTTCCGCGATAAAGGCTTTTTCGCGCCGACGCCCGAAGCGCCGGAAGGTGATCTGGAATACACTGTTTACGGAGTTCTTGCCATGGGAGCGACGCTATGATAAACAAGAACTTGAAAGATTATCTCCTGAACATGCGCGAAGCGGACGGCTTCTTCGGAAGCGGTCTTTCCGATTCGCCTATTTCCACGGCCATCGCATGCGTCGCCTTGAAAATCGCCGATCATCAAAAATACGCCAGCCAAATCAAAGCCGCAGAAGCCTGGCTGGAGGCGAATTGTAACGGCGACGGACTTTATGGCGACACCATCGAATCGCCGCCCAATCTGACGGCCACCTATCTGGCCGTCATGGCGCTTCCGACGGCCAAACGCGCCAAAGCTTATCTGGAATCACAATTTGGAAGTTTCGCCTTCGAAGACGTAAAGCACGGATTGCTAGCAGAATATGGCAAAGATTTAACGTTTTCCGTTCCGTTGTTGGCATTGGCGACAGCGTCTGGATTTTTTGAAGACACGGAGGCAGCTTGGCGCGGAATGCCACGCTTCCCGTTCGAGGCGGCGGTTCTGCCGGAAGGCATGTTCAAATACATGAACCTGCCGGTTGTCAGCTATGCGATTCCCGCCTTGATTTGTGTCGGACTCGCGCAATTAAATCATACGAAAGAAGGATTTATCAAGAGTTTGCGTTCATTGGCGGTCAAAAAGGCACTTCGTGTTCTGGAAGCGAAACAGCCGGAAGACGGCGGCTTTTTGGAAGCCGCGCCATTGACGGGATTCTGCGCCATCTGCCTGTGCGCAGCTGGTATGCAAACGCATCCCGTAACGCAAAAAGCTTTGCAGTTTCTTATCGACACACAGCGTGAAAATGGTGCATGGCCAATCGACCGCGACCTGCGCCAGTGGGTGACGACGCTTGCGTTAACCATTTTGGCTCCCGAATTTTCCGAAGAGGAAAAGGCATTTTACCGTAAAGCCTTATGCCAATCTCAAACAAAAATCGTCCATCCCTTTACACGTTCCATGCCAGGCGGTTGGGCATGGACAACCTATTCCGGCGGCGTTCCAGATGCGGATGACACCCCCTCAGCCTTGATCGCGCTCCATGCGTTAGGCGAAGGCGTCACGCCGACCGTCATAAACGGCATCAAATGGCTGTTGGATTTGCAGAATCGCGATGGCGGAATCCCGACGTTCTGCCGTGGATGGGGCAAACTTCCATTTGATAGAAGTTGTCCGGACTTGTCTGCCCATACCTTCCGCGCCATCTCTTTGTATCTGAATGA